>CAMAUY010000168.1 GCA_945861565.1 Akkermansia muciniphila | reverse complement strand
ACGGGGCCGGCGTCGACGGGGCCGGGGAGATCTTTGGACTGAAGGGAATTCCAGATGGACAGGGCGGCGGCGGCCGGATCGGCCGCGGCGTAAATGGGACGCCCGATCACCAACCACGTCGCACCGGCCTCGATCGCCTCGCGGGGCGCGAGTGTTCGTTTTTGATCGTCGGCCTTTTCCGCCCCCGTGCGGATGCCGGGGGTTACTAATTCAACGGTCGAGGGCAGGAGTTGACGGAGGCGCGGCAGTTCGAGGGGTGAGCACACAAGGCCGGCGACCCCGGCCCGCACCGCCAGGTTCGCGAGCCGCTCCACCTGAGCCGTCACGTCGGTCTCCCCCCCCAACTCTGCCAGCGCTGCGCTGTCCATGCTGGTGAGCACCGTGACTGCAAGGACCAAGGGCGGCGGAAGGTTTAATTCGGAAGCCGTGTCCCGTGCCGCCCGCACCGCCGCGCGCATCATCTCGCTACCGCCACTGGCGTGAACCGTCAACATTCGAACTCCCAACCGGGTGGCCGCCGCGACGGCTTTGGCGACAGTATTCGGGATGTCGTGAAACTTGAGATCCAGGAAAATGGGGACACCGCTCGCCTGAATATCACGGACCACTGCCGGCCCGGCGCTGACGAACAGTTCCTTCCCGATCTTCACTGCGCCAACAAACGGAGCGACGGAGCGAGCGAGCTGGATCGCCTGCGACGCCGACGGCACGTCGAGCGCCACTATCACGGGATTGGTCTGCACGGGGGACGACATATTAGTACCGGAGGAGCACGGGCCAGAATGCACGGCAGGTCTGGCGTTGGACCGCACGGTGACACGTTCCATTCCATTACCCAAGTCTTCGATGGTTTCCGTCACAACGAGGTTGTCGGCGAACAGAATGCTGGAAAATGCCCTAGCCTCCAGAGCAAAACCGTCGGGATCGCAACGGAGCGAGCAGATCGTATCGAACGGGTTAAACCGAACCGAATCGTAACAGCATCCCTAAAATTTACTAGTCGACATTTTGGAACTCACATCTTCAATCGCAGGCGTGATACCGATTCAGCCCCCCCTGCCCTCGGCAGCTGTCGACGGTTCGTCGGACTGGAGGAATCGTCAAATCGAGCGATGGCATGTTCCCGTCTTAGTATTCTTTCTCCTCATCCTGATCGCCAACGCAGCAATCCGTATTCTCGATTTGGGGCCGTCGGTCGCGGCGACATGGCTCAATCAGCTTATTCTCCCGGCGACGGCGCTCACGTGCCTGACGGGATTGGCGCGGCGTCTGCCGGTCCAAAACGTGGCCATGGTGGGAGCCATGCTCGCCGGCCTCGGGTGGGCCGCAGGCTGCCTCGAAGCCGGAACGGGCCTCCCGTTTGGACCCTTGCGTTTTGGCGATACCTTTGGCTTCCGATTGCTCGGCGGTGTTCCGTGGCCCTATCCTTTCCTCTGGATCGCCGTGGTCATCATCGGACGCGGGGTCGCCCGCCTTATCCTGCGGCCCTACCGAAAAGCCACCTACTATGGTTTTTGGGTTATCGGCCTGGCGACATTACTCGCGGTGACGTTCGATTTTTGCCTCGAACCGTTCGCATCCGGTGCCGGCGGGTGGTGGCGATGGGACACCTCCCGGTTCACCGGCACGTGGCACGGGGCACCCTGGGTTAACTTCCTCGGCTGGCTGGTCACCCATGGACTGCTCCTCGCGTTTGTCACACCCTGGCTGATCAATAAGCAACCGGTGAAGCAGCCGATGGACTTCCATCCCCTGTCGGTTTGGATTGCCCTCCATGCGCTCGTCCTTCTCGGCAACGGGGCTCAGGGACACTGGTCGGCAGTGGGTGCGGGCATCCTGGTGGCCGGCATCACCTCGGGTTTCGCCCTCCGCGGTGCCCGGGAGATCAATTCCCACTGACGCGGTGTAACGAAAGGCGGGCAACTCTCATGCCGTCCACTTCCAAAACGCGAAGTTCATAACGCCCCACCGGCACCACATCCGCGACCCGGGCAAAGCCTCCCAATCGCTTCACCACCCAACCGCCGAGGCTTGTCACCCCTTCTTCGATGACGACCTGCCCGGTCAGATCCGCAAGTTCGTGCACTGGCAACGTTCCATCGAGCTCCCACTCACTGTCACTGCGCTTCACCAACCGCGGCTTTTCCTGATCGTGCTCGTCCTGGATCTCTCCAACCAGTTCCTCGAGACAGTTCTCCAGCGTGACCATGCCGACGGTTCCACCGAATTCGTCGACCACGAAGGCGAGATGGAGTTTTCGCTCCATAAACATCGCCAGTAACCGCTCGAGCCGGGCCGTCTCGGGGACGAAAATCAGGCGTCGGGAGACCGCGGCAAGATCCGCCGCAGTTCGGGCCTTGTTCCGTTGCGAGACCAGATCTTTGAAATGCACGACGCCCAGAGTGCGGTCGGGGTTTCCATCCTCACAGAGCGGGTAGCGCGAATACCGCATGCGCTCAGCTAGTTCGAGGCATTCCTCGATGCTCGCCCGGCTATCGAGACAAATGATCTCGTTTCGCGGGCGCATCACATCTCGAACCAATCGCAGGCGCAGGTCGAGGGCGTTCATAACGATCTGCCGACCCAGGCTCCCGTCGCCCTCCGGCCCACCTTGCTGCCCGATGGTTTCGGCAAACATCAATCGTAACTCATCCTCCGAATGGGCTCCGCCATGGTTCGAGTCGCCGTCGACTCCGATCCAGTGCAGCACAAGATCCGAGGCTTTGTTCAACAGAATAATAAACGGCCTGGACACCCGGTAGAACCAGTCCAGCGGATACACCACCCACAGGGTCGTGGGTAGCGGAACTTTGAGGGCCAGAAATTTCGGCGCCTGCTCCCCGATCACAATATGCAGCGCCGTAATAAAGGAGTATCCGATCACGAAGGCAATGGCGTGGCGCACCCCTTCGGAAGAGATTCCAATCCACACCATGAAGGGCTCCAGCAGCTGAGTAATCGCCGGTTCGCTCACCAGACTGAGCGCCAAGCTCGCCATGGTGATTCCCAACTGACAGGCACCGAGATACGGATTGAGGTTCCGCATGACCTGCCCCGCCAGGCGGGCCCGTCGGTTGCCCTGCTGGGCCAAAGGACTTAATTGGGTCTCCCGAATTCGTACGAGGGCAAACTCCGCCGCCACGAAAAAGCCGTTTATCAGCACGAGCAACAACCCGGCCAAGAGCCGCAAGACGTTTTCCGCGCGGTCATCCATTTATCCCCCCCCTCCAAATACCGCCCGGAGAATATCCCACAAGGTCACCAATCCAAATTCACGACGGTCCGGTCCCAGCACGATGGCAAAATGATGTCCGCTCCGCTGGAGACGCCGGAGCGCTTCTTCGAGGCGGGTGGATCCGTCGAGGTAAAGGGATGGACGGATAAACTGCCCCGCCCGGGCTCCCTCCGGCAGATCGGTGTAGAGCAGCGTCTTCAGCGTTACGATCCCAGCAATTCGCCGCATAACGCCGGTGCCCGTCCAGACGGGCAGGCGGGTCAGTTGCCGTTCGCGGCACAGTCGAAGCACCTCGCGCACGGGCGTGCTGTCTTCCACGGTGGTGGCCTGGGCCAAGGGACGGGCTATTTGTCCCACGGTTACGTTTTGAAGATCAAGCACTCGATTGATGAGCCGTTTTTCCGTGGGAGACAGCGACCCGCTGTTTTCGAGCATCAGCTGCCGCAATTCCTCGCGGTTGGCGAACAAACTCCCGGTAAAAGCGGCCCCGCCGCTCCAACGAAGCACTTGGTGAGCGAACCACTCGATCAAGGACACGACGGGCGACAACAAGAAGTGGACCACACGGAACGGGCCCAGCAGCCGCAGGCAGAGTCGGTTTGGGAACTGCTGAAAAAGTGTCTTCGGGAGAAGCTCACACGTGGCATAGGCGGCAAAGCCTGCCAGGACAAACCCGACCCAAAACAGCCACGGATAGCCCCCGGTTGCCGTGCGGAGATTGGCAATGAACAGGCAGACGGCCGTGAAATTGGCCAGGGCGTTGCCGACAAAGATGGTCCACAGAAACCGCTCGGGACGCTCCAGATAGTCAAGCAGTCGTTTCGCCCGGCGGTTTCCTTCCCGGCTCCATTGACGCAGCCGCAGACGGTTCAGGGCGAACACCCCGGCCTCAAATCCCGAGAGGAAAAAACTCAGGGTTAAACAAGCCGAAATTAGCAGTACTTGTCCCCAGATACCGCTCATCCTCGGCCTCCCTTCAGGCCCACCCGCTCCACCAACACCTCGCGGACACGCCGCTCGTCGGCGGCCTTGACGGTCAATCGCAAGCCCCGATGGAGAAACACCTGACCCTCCGCCGGCACAACTTCGGCCAACTTCGTCAGCAAGCCTCCCAGTGTGTCCACGTCAGGATCATCTCCCAGGCCGGGATGCTGACGACGGAAATCATCCAGACGCATCGAGCCGCTCACCCGCCAGCGGCCTTCATCGAGCTTCTCCATGACAAACCCCTCGGTTTCACCCTCGCCTCGAATCCGACCGATCACCGCCTCGAGAATATCCTGCAACGTAACCAAACCTGCCGTGCCGCCGAATTCATCCAAAACAATGGCCATGCCCCGCCCTTGGCGTTGCAAGGCCTCAAAAAGTTTCAACAGATTCATCGTTTCCGGAACAAACGAAGGAAATTCGATCGCCTCCGCCAAGTCCGGCTCGGTCTGCAATCCCAGCGTCCGAGTATTGAGCACTCCGACGATATTGTCCGGATTTTCGTCGTAGAGGGGAATTCGATGATGCCTGGAACGACGAACCGCCTCGGCCATGGCCTCCGGATCCAAGTCGTCGGGCAGCGCCACCATCTGGGCACGGGGCCGCATGACGTCCCGCGCCATCCGGGTGTCGAGTGAAAGGATCTGGAGGATGATTTCCTTCTCGATGGAGCCAAGAGTTCCCTGCTGAGCTGCCAGTTCAACGAGATCGGAATACTCTTCATCCGAGGTTCCCCCGGCTGGGCGAGCGGATTTTGGGGTGAGCCGCGCCAGGATACCGGTGACGATCCGTTGGGCAATCCGCCGCACCGGACGGGTCACGATTTGATTCCAAACCATAGGCCGTGCCAGACGCAGAGCCCAGAAATCAGGGGTTCGGACCGCGAGGGCTTTGGGAGTAACCTCGCAGATAAGGAGCACCAAGAGGATCAATCCCGTTCCGGTCGCCAGGGTCGGCAGGCCACCTTGTTGGGCAACCTGCAGTCCTACCGCGATCAGGAGGGCATTCGCCAAGCCGTTGCTCAAGACAATCGACGCCAGCAAGTCGTTGGGCTGTTCGAGCAATTTAACCAGGCGCTCGCCGCGAATCGGATCCCGCTCTCGGAGGGCCTTCGCTCGCCAAAGCCCCAGTGAAAACATCGACGATTCAGCCAAGGCAAAGACGAAACTCAATCCAGCACACGCCAGCAAAACGACAGCGGCAACATTCCAGGGAAACTCCACGTACCAGGACTATGGGTGTCCCGGACGACGAGATCAAATAACGCGACGGCCGGGCTTGCGGGCAGAGACTTGCAGGGAGTAGCGGCCGCCGGCGCGTCCGATACGAACCCTGGCACCAAACACGGCGGAGAGGTTTCCAGAAGTGAAAACTGTCTCGCAAGGCCCCTGCCGAAGGATTTTTCCGTCTCGGAGGCAAAGCGCATGCGTGAATGCAGGAACAACCTCCTCAATATGGTGGGTTACCAGCACGACCGTCGGCGCTCGGGGGCCACACGCGAGCCGGTCGACGAATGCCAGGAAATGTTCGCGAGCCACCGGATCAAGCCCGGCACAAGGTTCATCGAGAATGAGCAGCCGCGGACGCGACATCAGCGCCCGGCCGATGAGGACGCGCTGGCGTTCGCCCTGGGACAGCACCGACCAAGGCCGATCGGCGAGAGCCGAGCACTCCACTCGTGCGAGGATACGGCGCGCCTCGGCCTGCTCCTTTCGACTCGGCCGGCCCCAATAATCGATCATGGCATGGCGCCCACTCGCTACGGTGTCGAGTGCCGGTTCCGTCTCGGCCATCATCTGGCGCAACGCCGAACTGACCACACCGAGCCGCTTCCGCACCTCACGCCAATCCCGATGGCCGTAAGTGTCACCGAGCAGAACAATCTTCCCCTCGGTCGGCATTAGATAGCCGGTCAACGCCGAAAGCAGGGACGTTTTTCCGGACCCGTTGGATCCGAGGATCACCCAATGCTCGCCGGGACAAATGCGCCACGATATCCTGTCGAGGATCGTCACTCCGTCTCGGCGGATGCTCAAATCTGAGATCTGCAGGATATCCCGTTTTTTTGCCAAGGCCATGCGGATCCAAAGGTAAGCGGTCCCCCCAGCGGCGAGCCAAGCATGGAAAATACAATCTGTCGCTCGGTCGCTCGGACCGCTGTGAGATCGTGAAGATGGCTCCGGGTAAATTTCCCGGGAAACCATGGCCATCCGGGGTTCAACGCAAAATTGACGGTCCGTCGCAGCCAAGCGCGAGCGGCTGATACGCAATGGGTTGAACCTTGCCGGCGATTTCTTTCCGTTTATTTGACTCCCTTCAAGGATTCGCGCTTGCGGTGACCGACAATTGCGGCAGACTTGAACGTATACGGTACTAAGCTACTCTATTCACCTTGCAGACGCTTCCGAATCAACCGGGCTCGCGGCCCACTCGTGCACGTAATGGCTCCAAACAGCCCGCTGCGGTTGGCCGTGCCCGGCCTCCGGAGTTTTCGGCACCCCCGGGAGTTCCAGCGAGAGCCGTGGCCATTGTCACGATCGTAACCCCTTTTCTCGTTTTCCTGGGTGCTGTCTACTGGTTTCTTGGAAATGGAATCTCCGTGTTTGACCTTGGACTTTGTGTGGGGATGTACGCCGTCACCATGCTCGGGATCACCCTTGGATATCACCGGCTTTTCACTCATCGAAGTTTCAAGTGTGTGGCCGCCGTCAAAGCATTCCTCGGAATCGCCGGAGGTATGTCCGCTCAGGGCCCCGTCATTTTTTGGTGTGCGTGCCACCGAAAGCATCACCGACATAGCGACGAGGAAGGCGATCCGCACTCACCCCATTTTTCGGGTGGAGGATGGCGTGGGATTCTCAAAGGCTGTTGGCATTCTCATGTCGGGTGGATGCTCGGACATGCGCATGAACCGTATTTTCGGCTGGTCCCAGACCTAATTCGCGACCGCATGGTCCTGCGCTTAAGCCAGTTATATTTTTGGTGGGTCGCCGCTGGAATAGTTCTTCCAGGCGTTCTTGGCGGGCTTTGGACGCAAAGCTGGGCCGGCTTTTTCACCGGCATGCTGTGGGGCGGTTTCGTCCGATTATTTCTTGTCCATCATTCCACCTGGAGCATCAATTCCGCCTGCCACCTGTTTGGCGCCCATGACTACGACACGGGTGACGAAAGTCGGAATAACCTTGTCTGCGCACTGCTGACATTCGGCGAAGGCTGGCACAACAACCATCACGCGTTTCCCACCTCCGCCCGCCATGGGCTCCGCTGGTGGCAATTGGACGTCGTTTACATCCTCATCTGCTCACTGAAAGTTCTCGGACTCGTCTGGGATGTTCGCCTCCCGGACGATAAACAATTGGAAGGACCTGCCGTCAAGCCTGCCTAGGCCGTCTTCTTTCGGCCCCCCCGCCGGCCCACAACGTCTGTCCACACGCATCCCGACTGCGGCCTGCCGGTCGTCAGCCCGAGGTCCCGCATTCCCGCTTCCTTAACAGTCCCTACCCTGTCAAAATCCCCTGCCCGGCTTCGGCCGTCTGTCTACAAGCCATGAATCTTGCCACCGCCCTGCTAAAACCCGGTGAAGCGGACCGCCCTGCGGCCGGACACCCGTGGATTTTTTCTAATTCAATCCTGCGCCTGACGGGCGACGTGGCGGACGGAGATGTCGTCCAGGTCAAGGATCACCGTCAGCGCTTTCTCGGAGTTGGATTTTACAACTCAAAATCAAAGATTGCCATCCGCCTGCTTTCCTCGGATCGCGTAAGTATTGATCGTGCTTTTTTTGAGCAACGGCTTCGCGCCGCACTTGCCGTCCGGCAAAAGCACCTGCCGGAGTCGACCTCATTCCGTTTGGTGAATGGCGAAAGTGATTTCCTTTCAGGACTCATCGTCGATCGCTACGACGATATCCTGGTTTTGCAAACCAGCTCGCTTGGAATGGACCGGCGCAAGGCCGAAATTGTTTCGGTTCTGCGGGATGTACTCAACCCGCGGGTCATTTTGGAGCGCAATGATCAGGCGGCGCGGAAATTTGAAAACCTACCGGTCACGAATGAGGTCCTGTTTGGCGACGCTCCCTCCGCCTTGACCGTTCAACTGAATGGCCTCGTCTTTGACGTGGACCTGCAAGCCGGGCACAAGACGGGACTTTACCTCGATCAGGTTGCCAACTGGCAATCTGTGGCCCGGGCCGCGCGCGATGGGGTCGTGCTCGACTGTTTCAGTTTTGTCGGAGGATTCGCCTTGCACGCGGCCCGAGCGGGCGCCCGCAGTGTTCTCGGACTGGATCAGAGTGCGGACGCGGTCGCCGCCGCCACCCGCAACGCGGCTGTGAATGGTGTTGCCGAGCATTGCAAATTTGAAGCGGCCAACGTTTTCGATTGGCTGAAAGTCCGGAGCATGACCGGTCCCCATGAGAAACTGGTGCCGCAGTTTGACCTGATCATCCTCGATCCCCCGTCCTTCACCCGTACCCGAGCCGCAGTCCCGGATGCCCTTCGCGGCTACAAAGAGATTCATCTTCGCGCGCTAAAGTTACTTAAGCCGGGTGGGACGCTCGCGACGTTCTGCTGCTCCCATCACGTCGGTGCGGAGCTTTTTCAGGAGGTGATTCTCGATGCCGCCTTCGACGCCCGGCGAATGCTTCGGCGGGTGGCCACCTACAGCCAGGCATTGGATCACCCGGTCATTCCTGCGATTCCAGAGACGGAGTACTTGAAGGGCTTTGCGTTCGAAGCCGTGCGGTAGGCGTTTCCTTGGGAGTTGACTCACGGCGCGAGCGCGCTACTCCTCCCGGAGGGTGAGGACGATTCCCCACCCCAATAGCTGAAGCGACGACTCCCACTCATCGAATGCCCAGAGTTACCATATTGCCGCAAAACCTTTCGGCCGACGTTAAACCGGGCGAGCTCCTGCTCGCCGCCGGCGAGCAAGCCGGAGTCGAGATGGAGGCAGGGTGTTTCAATTGTGAATGCGGCACCTGCGCGGCGGAGATTGTCCGCGGCATGGAGAACCTGAATCCTCCCACGCCCGAAGAACTGGACGTTCTCGATCAATGGAATCGAGATTCCGAAAAATACCGGCTGACCTGTTGTGTCAGGATTCTCCAAGGGGAAGTCGTCCTGCGCCAGGCGCATTGAATGACTAGCCCGCGTCCGGCCGACGAATGCGTCGCGCTTTGAGGATTTCGAAGAGCATCGGCATGGCCGAAACGACGATGATGCCAATGACCACTAATTCGAAATGCTTTTTCACCAGCTCGAGGTTTCCGAAAAACCAGCCGGCCGGCAAAATGAGCCCCACCCACAGGGTGGTTGCCAGAATGCTCGATCCGATGAAGCGCGGGTAGTCCATGGCCCCCATTCCTGCAACAAACGGA
This sequence comes from Akkermansia muciniphila, assembly GCA_945861565.1. GTDB lineage: Bacteria > Verrucomicrobiota > Verrucomicrobiia > Limisphaerales > UBA9464 > SIBK01. The sequence continues at coordinate 836 of CAMAUY010000168.1, read as the reverse complement.
GTGAAGGTCCGGACGATCGGCACGAATCGGGCGAAGATGATTGTCTTGCGACCATAGGTTGCGAAGAAGACGTGGGTCCGATCGAGGTGCCGCTGCTTGATGATGGAGGGAAAGCGTTTCACCAACTGGCGGCCCGCCACCTTCCCCACCCAATAGTTCACATTGTCACCGAGAAACGCCGCGACGAAGAGCACGAGGGCCACCACCCAGACATTGATCTTTGCCTCCGGGCGCGCGGCCAAAGCCCCCACCGCAAAAAGCAACGAATCTCCCGGCAAAAACGGAGTTGCCACCAGACCCGTCTCGCAGAAAACGATGACGAATAGGATGCCGTACATCCAGGGGCCGTACTGGGCGGCGAGCTGGGTAAGGTGTTCGTTTAGATGGAGAACGAAATTGATCAGTTGGCGGATGGCGTCCATGCAATAGGTCAGGCGGACCGTGCCGGAAAAACCCATGGGACCGCAAGCAAGCAGTGTTCGAAGCCAGCGCCGTGAAAGCGACTGTGCTGTCTGGACGCGAAGATGTTCCGGAGAAACCTTTGCAATGGGGTGAAGTGCGTGTGCAGATCAAGGCCGCCCTCACCCAGCGCAACTGGGCGGGGTGAGGGATAGGTGACGTGAATCTCGTGACGGCATACAACCTCACGGTGCAATGGGCAAACCCTGATTCCGTTACTCTCAATTCGGTCAGGGCAGTTTCAAGAAAAGTGGATTGGCCGGATTGGTTGAAGGATGGACCCGCGGAAGAACAATAGGCAGGCGGGATATTGAGAACTCGGCTGATTTTTCACAATGGCCACGCTTGAAAGTAAGCGCATGGCTTCTTGAAGCCAT
>CAMAUY010000167.1 GCA_945861565.1 Akkermansia muciniphila | reverse complement strand
CCGAGGGTAACGCCGCCCGAGTCGGAAGTTCAGGCTCAATCGGACCCAAACCGCGCCCCGCTCCGCGGCACTCCAGGGTGGGCTAAACTTCAGCGGATGAGCCCGCCAAAAACTCCTCCAATCGGTCCTCGATCCGACCCCGCTTTTCGATCCTTTTCAGGGAATTGAACTTCCACATCTTCTCAACCAATTTTGCCGGTTTTACTGAGGTCTGAGGTTGGCGGTGTCGAGATCGACATGCTGGGGACGGTTCCGGCGATCGACTTGCCACCACCGAACATGAAAACCAAATTGATTACCCGAATTCTCGTCGCCTGCACCCTGGCAGCGGGGCTGAGTTCTTCCCCTTTCCTGGCAGCAGCGACCGTCACTTACGTCGTCGATACCAATCTGAGCAGCGTCGCGCTGTCCGGTACCGTGAGCGCTCTCGGAATCACCGCGGCTCTGAACGAACAGTCGCCCGGCAGTTTGACGGCTATTTACGGCGGGACGCTGATTGCGAACGTGGAAAGCGGAAGCATTCAGTTTGTCGGTGGCAATCAATTGACACCTCTGGAGAATAAATCCCTTCAGCCGGGTCCGGGGGGTGTGGCGGGATCAGCACCGGCCAGTTACGGGGGGAAAGCGACGGCTTCGCTCGGTTTTTTCGGCAAGGTCGACGCCCTCGTCGCGAGCCGACAGATCGCGTTCGATGTAAGCAGCGCGCCGGTTCCCCTAACTGGCACCACGTTTCAAGCAAAGTCGATCGACTACAAGTTTATCGCCGTTAACAATCCGGTCGTCGACTATTTGGTTAGCGGCACCCTCAAGGCCAACGGAAGCAGGGCTCTCGGTGGATTGCTCACCAACGGAGTCAGCACGTCGGGCAGTCTGGCGGGAGGGATCCTGACCATTCCGGTGGACGCCTCGTACACATTTTTGACCCAAGCCAGCGGTCAGGATGTTGAATTTACTCTCAAGTTCAAGGGCACTCTGGTTGCTAAGGAAGGCACTGCTCCGGTAGGGCCGGTTGTCAATTTTGCACCGTTCGTACCCGGCGCGCCTTTCAAGCTCTCTTGGTCCGGTAGCTACAAGCTCCAGCGGGCGACGACGCTCTCTCCGCCGGACTGGAAAGATTTCCCGACGACCTCACCGGTTGAAATCCCGACCATCAAGCCCGGCGAGTATTTCCAGGTCGTGCCCAAGTAACTTCCGACGGGAGTGGCAGCCTCGATGGGGTAGGCCATCGAAACCGAAACGAGGCCGAGGATGAGGACGGTGAGGCGCTTCACGGCGGGGAACGGTGAGGCGGAGGTACGCTCCCTTACCGGACCGCGCGCAGTTCGGCGCGGAGACGTTCGACTTCTACGAGGAGAGTTGTCAGGAGTTTCAGGCCGGCTAGGTTCATCCCGCAGGTGTCGCGCAGTTGTTGGATGCGCCGAAGGGTGCGCAGGGTCTCTTCGTTGAATCGCGGCCCGCTGGAGTCTTTCTCCGCGACCGTGGCGATAAGGCCGTGCTCCTGGTAGAGCAGGATGGTTTGCGAGGAGGTACCGGAGAGTTCTGTGAGTATTTCGAGGGTGAACGTGACGTCCGCTTCCGATTCGCTGACCGGGCGGTTGGCATGATTGGGCCGTGAGGATGGAATCATGATGCGGAGGAGTTGGCGTTGCGGGGATGAAAGGTGGAGGCGCTGCGCAGTTGCTCCCAGAGCGCTCGTTCGGAGTCGCTGATCTTGGTGGGAAGGACGGCGTGAATGATCACAAAGAATTCGCCGCGCTCGCCGGTCTTGCCTTTCGGCAGGCCGCGCCCGCGTACACGAAGCGTTTGGCCGTTCTCGGTGCCGACCGGGATGCGCAGTTTGAGGGTGCCGTCCAGCGTGGGGACGACAATTTCAGCGCCGAGCACCGCTTCCCACGGGGCGACATCCAGTTCGTGATATAAATCCGCTTCGCGCGTCGTGAAGTCGGGATGCGCGGCGTGACGAACGCGCAGGTAGAGATCGCCGGCTTCGCCACCGTTGCGCCCGGGTTCCCCTTGCCCGGGTACTCGAATGCGGCGCCCATCGGTCGCCCCCGGAGGGATACGCACTTGGAAGGAATGGGTCTGCACCTGCCCAGTCTGGCGATCCACCGTTTGCAGCGAGATCGGACGAATCGCGCTGTGCATCGCCTCCTCCAACGTGACGAGGATGTCGCCCTCGATGTCGTGACCCCGGCGCGCGCCGCCTTTTTTGCCCGGGCTGGCGGAAGATTCGTCCTCCGTATCCTGCGGGAAGCCGTACCGGCTGCCACCGCTGAAGTATTGCTCAAAGAAGTCACTGAAACCCGTGCCACCGAAATGAAATTTTTCGCCCGGGGCCCCGGCTCCGGGCGCGGTGCCCTGCCATTCGGGTGGCGGCTGAAAGTCGCCCGCCTCCTTCCAACGTGCGCCTAACTGGTCATACTTCTTCCGCTTTTCGGGATCGCTGATCACCTCGTTGGCTTCGTTGATCTCCTTGAACTTCTCCTCGGCCACTTTCTTATCTTTGGCGATGTCGGGATGGTACTGACGGGCCAGTTTGCGGAAGGCTTTCTTGATGTCCTCCGCGCTGGCATCGCGTGAAACACCGAGCGTGGCGTAGTAGTCTTTGAACTGGGCGGGCATGATCGGAATACAGGCCAATCTGATCGCGGGGCGTCGAAAAGCAAATTCCGCAATGCAAAATATACTGCCACCGGGTGTGGGGCAGGCCTCCGGCCTGCCGGTTGGGGGAGTCTCTAACTCCGCGAACGCAGTGCAAGGGGCGCATCCCGAGATTGTTGGTAATGCTGGTAATGGGGTGGAGCCGTCTCGGCTTTGCCTGGAACAGCGGCGGGAGGCCGCTGCCACGATAGGAACCTCACATGGGAATTTTCTCAGGTCGTGCTCCGCCAACTTTGGGATGCGCCCCAGTCCAAAGCCGCAGCACTTCCAGCGTTGCCCTGATCCGCGGATAGGAATCTGAAAATGAGAAAAAAAGCTCTCGACGGTGCCTTTTCTCCGGGTGCAGTTGTTATATATGCTGTATTGAACACAGGCACGCAGCCCTATTTCCCAGAAGCCAGTGCTTGCCATGAAAATTGAATTCGTCGCCACCGACGAAAGAGGAGTGGGAACCGCGGATAAACGCCGATCGACGCAGATTCCAGGCCTATTCTATCCGCGTCAATCCGAGTTCATTCGCGGTTCTTCTTCGCGGCTTCCTTATCCGCGGATTTGGGCGTTGCGAACCGGCTTGCGACCCGGGCGTGGCTGGTGATGATGTCCGCCGCACTTCATGCAAACGAACGTGGACTATGATGTGGTCATCTTGGGCGGATCTCTGGCGGGATCTGCCGCTGCGGTTTTGCTGCGGGCAGGCGATCCGAGCCTCCGCGTGTTGGTGGTGGAGAAGGCGGAACAATTTGGCCGGCGGGTCGGCGAGGCGACCGTCGAGGTTAGCGCTTATTTTTTGTCGAAAGTCTTGCACCTGACGCAACATCTCAATGAAAGGCATCTGTCCAAGCAGGGGATGCGCTTCTGGTTTCACAATGCGTCGGCCGCGGGATTGGAGGACTGCTCGGAAATTGGAGGGCGATACCTGGCGCGGATGCCGGCGTGGCAGGTCGATCGGTCCACGTTGGACGAAGAAGTATTGCGACGTGCGACGGTGGCGGGAGCAGACGTGCTGCGTCCGGCGAAAGTGATGCGAGTTCGGTTGAGGGATGGCGGTCCGCAAACGGTGGTAGTGGAGGAGGAGAAGGGGGAGGACCGGTTGACGCGGGAGATTACGGCCCGGTGGGTGGTGGATGCCTCGGGGTTTACCGCACTGCTTTCACGGCAGGAGGGTTGGTACCGGAGGAACGAGGCACACCCCACCACGGCAGTCTGGTGTCGATGGGAAGGAGTCAAGGATTTGGACGGGGCGGAACTCTGCTCACGTCATCCCGACTGGGCCTCCGCATGTCACGGGATTCGATCGACGGCGACGAATCATTTTATGGGCGACGGTTGGTGGGCATGGTGCATTCCGTTGAAGGGAGGCGATTACAGCATTGGGGTCGTTTTCGACCAGCGGTTGGTTGATTTTCCGGCGGGTCCGTCCATTGCCGATCGGCTCAAGCAATTTCTTTCGGCGCATCCGGTCGCGCGTGAATTGATGGAGAAGGCGGTCGCCGCGCCTGGAGATTCGCATTGGCGCGCAAATCTGCCGTATTCGAGCACGCGGTATGCGGGAAACGGCTACGTGCTGGTGGGGGATGCGGCGGCCTTTTTGGACCCGCTCTATTCTCCGGGTATGGACTGGCTCTCGTACACGGTGACGGCGGCCGTTGATTTGATTCTTGGGGAGCGGATGGGGGGCGATGGGGACGTTGCCGCGGCCCACTTTAGTGCGCGGTTTACGCGGGCTTATGAGCGCTGGTTTCAGGCAGTTTATCAGGATAAGTACGATTATTTTGGCGATTTCGAATTAATGTTGCTCGCCTTCCGGCTGGATCTGGGCATGTATTATTTGGGGATTGTCTCGCAGCCCATCAAGTTCGGCCCCGCCAGCCTGCTTGACCCCCCGTTTAATCGGCCGAGGGCGATGATTCCTTTCCGGCTCATGCGGTGCTACAACCGGCGGCTGTCGGCGATGGCGCGGGAACGGCGGCGGCGAGGGATATTGGGGCGGGAGAATGCGGGGAGGCGGTTTCTCTTGAACGGCTATTTGCCGGAGCGGGAAACGGCCTGGCCGTTGTTAGTTGCCTACCTGGGCTGGTTGAAGCTGGAACTTCGGGAAGGTTGGCGCAGCTGGTTTTCGCATTACCCGGAACGGTCGCCAGGCAAAGCGGAAAAATCGCGCCGGGCGGCCCCGGCGGTTTCTTGAGCCGCTCGGGCGGGTTACTTCAAATAATCCGCGATGCTCTGTTGCGAAACGGAGAGTCCCTCTGCGGCGATCGCGGCGAGAATTCGTTCCTCGGACATAATGTACCTTTCACGGCGGTACAGGAGGTAGTCGGAGCGGAGGCTTTCGGGAGTGAGATTGATGGTGCACAAGTTTGCGCCCGTGCGCAGTCCTCGGCGGTATCCGTCACTGGGTTCAGCAAGATTTAGGGCGCTCACAGCGGGGATGATCCAGTTCGGGCGCATCAGGCGCATGGCCGCCATGCAATTGAGGGACAATTCGACCGACGACTGAGGTTCCGCGGCGAGTGGCGTTTCCTCGCCGGGGATGAAGGGGCTGACACTGCATCCCGTGAGGGGGAGGTGTGAGGCGAGATGCAGGTTTTGGACCGTCGCGGCGAGCGTTTGTCCGGGGAGACCCGCGATGAATCCAGAGCTGACTTGCCAGCCTTGGGATGCGAGGTGGTGGATGAAAGCGAGGCGTTCGCTGAGGGTTCCGGGCGCTTCGAGTCGTTCGTAAAGCGGGGCGTCCGCGAGTTCAAACTTGATGATGTACACCGAGGCGCCGGCCAACTGGAGGTCGGCGGTCAAATTGACCGGGAGGGTGCCGAGGCAGACACTGATACCGAGAGACGTCTGCTGCTTCAAGGCCTTGACCAGAGGGAGCACCACAGTCCGCACAGCCACCGGATCTTCCCCGGCCTGGATATTGACGTCGGTAACGCTCGCCGGACGACGATGGATCAGGAGTTCGGCGAGCTCCTCAAATCGAGCACGGTAGCGATCGAGAGAGCGGTTCTCGCGGCGCATCCCGCAGTAATGGCAGTTTTCTCGACAATAATTTGAAACTTCGACGACGGCTCGAACGAATACCTGCCGGCCGAAACGCTCACGAGCCACCGACCCCGCTCGGGCGTGCAGGTCCGCCTGCGCCGCACCCAAGACGGTGAGGTCGCATTCTCGAGGTTCCCATTCGGTCGTCACCCGGGTTTTATGGGCAATCCTCCGGCGCAAGTCCAATCCCGAGCGCGCATATACTCTTTCCCTTTGACGCCGACGTGCCGGTACACTCGGTTCCATGCCAGAGTTGCCTCGACACAGAATAGTGGGTGCCGCGGTCCATTTGTTGCCTGTGCGCACGCGGATGCCGTTGAAGTTTGGTCACGAATCCCTGACGGAAGTGACCTGTGTGCGAGTGCGTCTGCGGGTCACCGATCATCGAGGCGCGATGGTTGATGGATGGGGTGAAACGCCGCTGAGTGTGCAGTGGTCCTGGCCAGGGGGCCGGCCCTTCGCGCCCCGACTGGAGGCAATGATTGAATGCTGCCGCCGTCTCGCTCGGGCCTGGGTCGATTTTCCGAAGGAAGGTCACGCGTTTGATCTGGGGCATGAATTCTTGGAGGACGCGTTGCCCGGGCTCTGGACCGATTTGAATCGGACCTTGGCGCCAACGGACGCCGGAGTGATGCCTTGGCTCGCGGCCCTGATTTGTAACTCCGCCTTTGATCTGGCGTTGCACGATGCGTGTGGGCGCCTCCTGAATCGGCCGATTTACGAGACCTACACCCCGGAGTTTCTGCAGCGTGAGCTATCCGAAATCCTGATCCCGAACTCCGACCAAGCGGGTGCCTTTCGGGGAAAGTTCCCGGCGGATTTCCTCCAACCGAAGCCGTCCCCAACTCTGGCGGCGTGGCATTTGATTGGGGGACTGGACCCGCTGGAAGAGGGGGAATTGTCCGGGAACGAACCGACAGATGGCCATCCCGTCTTGCTGGCGGACTGGATCCGGCGCGATGGGTTGACGTGTTTGAAGGTAAAATTGCGCGGGAACGATGCGGACTGGGACTATAACCGGATGGTTCACGTGGGGAGGATTGGCAGGCCCGGTGGGGTAGAACATTACTCGGCCGACTTCAATTGCACGGTGCGCGATCCCGCGTATGTCTGCGAGATTCTCGATCATCTGGAGCGAGATGAGCCCGAATTATTTGCAAGCCTGCTCTATGTCGAGCAGCCGTTTCCGTACGAGCTTGCGGAGCATCCCATTGATGTCCGGGCGGTCAGCCGCCGGAAGCCATTGTTTTTGGATGAAAGCGCCCACGACTGGCGGTTGGTTCGACTGGGCTTGGAGCTCGGATGGACGGGAGTCGCGCTCAAAACCTGCAAAACCCAAACCGGGGCTCTCTTATCGGCCTGCTGGGCGCGTGCCCACGGCATGCAACTCATGGTGCAGGACCTCACCAATCCGATGCTGGCGCAGATTTCGCACTGCTTGCTCGCCGCCCATGTTGGGACCATTCGAGGCGTGGAAACGAACGCCATGCAGTTCTATCCCTCGGTCAGTGCGCCGGAGGCCGTCGTTCATCCTGGGCTCTACCGCCGTCGGGGTGGCCGAGTGGATCTGGGCACTATTTCTGGCCCTGGATTTGGCTATCGGCTGGAGGAAATTATCCGGGCGCTGCCACCACCGATCATCGAGTGCGGATGAGTCGGCTGTTTGCTTCCAGACCGGCGGCTGCTAGCCTCCCCGCCGATGAACCTTGGTCTCCGTCGGATTGCGGGCACGCTCCTTGAGGGGGGACTTGCCCTCTGTTTTGTGACGGCATGAACCTCGGTTAGTACCATGGAATCTGCTCCCAATTTCGCCCCGCGAAAGACTCAATCCCCCACCGTTCAACTCCAAGAGATTGATCCCGCCGCTGGTATCTGGTGCCTGGATAGTCCGTTGACCGTGCTGGGCATGCCGCTGGGGCATCGCATGACGGTGATTCGCCTTTCCAGCGGCGATCTCTGGGTTCATTCGCCGGTGGAATGGTCTCCGCCACTGGGCGAGGCCTTGTCTTTATTGGGCGACGTCCGGCATGTGGTGGCACCCAGCTGTCAACATGATCTTTATCTGGAGGGGTGGTCTGCCCGCTATCGCACCGCCCTTTTTTGGGCGGCACCAGGATTACGGTCGCAGCGGGAGAATGTTCCCTTCAGTGGGGATCTGGTCGATCAGCTGAATCCTGAATGGGCTGGGCAGATCGATCAATGCCTGATCGATGGCATGCCGGCGTTGAATGAGTTCGTTTTTTTTCATCCCGCGAGCCGTTCACTGCTCGTGGCGGACCTGGCGTTTAATCTGCCGTCCTCCGGAGATTTCTTCTCCCGAACGCTGTTGAAAATGAACGGGTGTACCCATGGGTTTTCTCCCAGTCGGGCGTTTCGCTGGATGATTAAGGATCGTGCCGCGTTCGCCGCATCCTTGCAGCATGTAATGGTCTGGGATTTTGACCGAATCATCGTGAGTCATGGCGACATCGTGGAACGGAATGGCAAGTACTCAATGGCGCTGGCGTTTGGCGAATTTATCGGGCTCGCCTCCTGATCCGACTGGCACCTGCACAGCACTATTCTTGGAACCGTTCCCCCGATGCGCCGCTCCCATCCCATCACGCAATCCAACACCGGACCCGCTGCCACGAGCCGGTCCACACGCGAAATCGTCGTGCGCGTGTTCCGATATCTTCGGCCGTATCCCTGGATGGCGGTTGGAACGATTGCCTGTGCGCTTGTTTCACTCCTGGCCTCACTGGTCTATCCGCGGCTGACGGGGATTGTCGTTGACGAAATTATCCGCGGAGGCCGATCCGAATGGCTCATCCGCGCGACGGTGGGGGTTGCGCTCGCATTCTTTGTGCGGGATCTTTTCAACGGCCTCCGGATCTGGCTGAACAATTCGTTTGAGCAACGCGTCATCGTCGACATTCGCCGGGAAGTCTACGGCAAGATGCAACGCCTGCCGGCGCGTTGGTTTGATCAGCGATCCTCGGGCGACTTAATGACCCGGGTCCTGGAAGACGTGAACTCGATGGAACGGTTTTTGATTGATGGAATGGAGCAGGGGGTGGTGGCGGTAATCAGCATTCTGGGTATTCTGTTTCTGATGTTTTCAAAGCAGCCTGCCCTGGCGTGGGTCGCCATGATCCCGCTGCCGATCCTGGCGGGCGGGGCCTTGTGGTATACGCTGACCGCCCATGCCCGGTATCGAGCTCAGCGCCAGGCCAGCAGTGCCATGGGCGCGCTCCTGATGGACAATTTGCAGGGAGTCCGCCAGATCAAGTCATTTGTCCGTGAAGCGCACGAAGATCGCCGCTTTGCCGAGCGGGCCGACGAGCTGCGACAAGGCACCCTCGGAGTCATGAAAGTCTGGGCGGTGTATCAGCCTGCGATGGCCTTTGCCGCGGCGTTGGGCACGGCACTGGTCCTATGGATCGGTGGGCAACGGGTGATCGACGGACGCATGCCGGTAGGGCAACTGATAGAATTCTTACTCTATCTGGCCCTATTCTACGGACCCGTCGGTCAGTTGCATTCGTTGAATCAGATGTTGCAGGCGGCGCGAGCCTCCGGCGAACGCATCTTTGATATCCTGGACGCCTCCGGCGAGGTATCCGCTGCGGCCGCGGCAAAAACGAATGCGCCCGGGGGTCCCGGAGTCATCACCTACCAGGACGTCGACTTCGAATACGAGGCCGGACGAATGGCTCTCAGCGGGATTTCGTTCTCTGCCCGGCCCGGCGAAGTGGTCGCCCTGGTTGGGCCGACGGGTGCCGGAAAAACAACTTTGGTAAGTTTGCTGCCGCGGTTCTACACGGCGACCCACGGAACGATTCACCTCGACGATCGGGATGTCCTCGAAATCAGCCTGGAAACGTTGCGAGCACGCATCGCGGTGGTCAGTCAGGAACCCTTTCTCTTTAATGGAACGGTTCGGGAAAACATTGCGTACGGCCGGCTCGATGCAACTTCCGACGAGTTGGTGGCTGCGGCCCAGGCGGCGAACTGTCACGAATTTATCGTCCGGCTTCCCGAATCCTATGAGACGCACGTGGGAGAGCGCGGGGTGAAATTGAGTGTCGGCGAGAAGCAGCGGATTAGCATCGCGCGTGCTTTGCTGAAAAATGCACCGGTGTTGATTCTGGATGAGGCGACGGCGAGCGTGGACACCGGCACGGAGCGCCAAATTCAGGAGGCACTCGCCCGGCTGATGAAAGGCCGGACCAGTCTAGTGATTGCTCATCGCCTGAGCACGATCCGGGATGCGGATCAAATCTTGGTCTTGCAAGGCGGCCGGATTGTTCAACGCGGGAATCACCTCGAACTGATGACCGAAGGCGGGCTCTATCGGAAACTTTGGAACTATCAGACAGCCGCGGACGAAATGATTGCGGCGAAAGATTTGGAAGGCGCAAACTCCGCGGGGAAAGTTCTAGTTGGGAGTTAGCAGGCACGCATCCGCAATCAGGCAGAGAAGCAGGGGTAAGGCCGGCACCGGGTGCAGGCCGACAACAAAAAGAACGGGGGGATGTGCCCGTGCTGGAGGAGGGGGCAAGAACAACGCAAGAGGCGAGTCTAGGCGAGTCTAGGCGATGACTTTATCCAGCGCCGTCTTCAGGTCTCTCTTGCTTCGGAGGCCGCGAAGTTGCTCCACGACCTGACCGCCCTTGAAGAGCAGGAGAGTCGGAATGGCATTGACGCCATACTGTACAGCAAGGTTTTGGTTTGAATCGACGTCCACTTTTCCAACGGCAACTCGGCCGGAGTATTCCTCGGCCAA
>CAMAUY010000166.1 GCA_945861565.1 Akkermansia muciniphila | reverse complement strand
CCACGTTCCAGTGTGCCGCAGTCGAGGAATTTCCCGAAAACATCGGTCACTACGGGGCGAAGGGGGCCGTGTTTGTGTTCATAGGCGTCGGGATAAATGGCTATGAACGTGTCATGGTGGCGATGAACACATTGCCACAGGGGAGATTTGGGACCGGTACATCCGCCAGAATTGGGAATGTACAACCGGGAGGCCCGTCTTCTTCGCTTCGATCATGGCACCATTAATGTTCGACACATCGCCACGTCGAAAATCACCGGGTTGACGTAGGAAACACCGTCCAGGATCGAGGCGTACTTCTTGGCAACCATCAACGACGGCATGAACCCGCTCTTCGAGTCTTCATGCAATATCGGCAGCAGTGACGTGATGTCACCGAAATTGTTCCGAGCTGTACGTAAAGTTTCTCGATCATGGCAAAAGTGAAACCAAAGTTTCACTTTTAGGAAGTTCGGTTGACTCAGTCATCTTCTGTTCGATCTCTCAAATGGACGGTTTCGAGGTGGGTTTGAAGTAGCCAACCTCCCATGACTCTATCGTTCTAACACTCACGCAAGGAGCCGGGCCACCACCTTGGCTCCCGTGTGGTGAAACATCCAGAAATTGGCTCCTCTCAAAACGGCTCCCTCCCGCACGAACCCCCGCTCGCGTTCCCCCCTCCCGGTGGCACCCGCCCCCACGGTCTGGCCCCGGGAAAAAGAGATTCCTTTGAGTTCCTCCCGATCTTGCGATGGCGCTCACGGCTCCTGGCTGCCCGCTGACGTGTCTTTCCGGCGGGATCGGGCCGGCAGCCGGAAATCACAACGCCTGCACCTCTTGGGAGGAATCGAAAACCCGACTGCGGCTGCATAAGGCCCGCCACCGGAAACCGCACCGAGGGAGTGTCCAGTTAACGGAGCGGTGCGTTTCAGACAGAAGGAATGAAGGCGCCAGTACAGTCTCAGAACGTGAAAAACCGGACAGAAACCGGACAGAAAAAAATAATTCAGCGGAAGACTCGGTTCAAGAGTGATTCATAACTCACTGAAAACAAACAAGATAGTGAGTGGTGCATCCGGTAGGACTCGAACCTACAACCTTCTGATCCGAAGTCAGAAGCTCTATCCAATTGAGCTACGGATGCTTGTCGCCCATCTCTGACCACCTGATGAAGCACCGGTGGAGCCGCGGGGTCAATCCAGGACTGTCAGGACCGTTAGCAAAAAGTGTCCGTTTTCGGTGAACCGCTCCTCCCACGGCCCGTGCGGCCGCTCCGATTGGGGCGAGTTTTGATCTCGGTTCTCCAAGATGAGAACTTTGGATCCGAGGATTTCGGCTGGTCACTGACGGTTTTCATTTACACCATCCGATCTCGATGTCCGTAAGCGCCAACGCCGTATTCCGGGATGTGGTTGTCCTGAACAAGCAGGGAATCCATGCCCGCCCCTCGGCTTCTTTCGTGAAATTGGCTGGCAGGTTTTCCTGCCAAGTCTTTCTGGAAAAGGACGGCGAGCTAATCAACGGAAAGAGTATCATGGGTCTGCTCATGCTCGCGGCTGGCCCTGGGAGTCGCCTTCGAATCATTTGCGACGGCGCGGATGCCCAGTCGGCCTTGGAACAACTGGCGGCTCTGATTCATGGAAAGTTTGGCGAAGAATGAACGTTTTGATGTTATGCCCCCCTGGGTCACCCCAACCCCTCCAGTTCCACACGGCGGCAATGGAAGCTGTCACTTTTCGTCACTATTCAATCTGTCGTAGCCCCGGCTCGTTCCGGTCCTTCTTCTTTCATGTCTGACTTCAATATTCACTACATCGCCAAACTCGCTCGCATCGCCCTCTCGCCGGACGAGGAGCAACGGCTGGGAGCGCAGTTGGGCCATATCCTGGGCTACATTGAAAAGCTGAAGTCCGCCGATGTGACCCATGTGGAGCCGACGGCTCATGCTTTCCCGCTGGTGAATGTGACGCGACCGGACGTAGTGGAAAGCTCGATGACGAACGCGGAGGCCCTGCGAAACGCTCCGGCCCACGCCGGTGGTTTGTTTGTCGTGCCGAAAATCCTCGACTAAGAGGCTCTCGGAGACGTTTTCCACTGAAATCGCTGATTAGATTTCCCATGTTGCATCGACTGACCATTTCGGAACTGACACGGCGCATTGCCCGCCGGGAGTGTTCGGCCGTTGAGGCGCTTGACGCTTGTCTCGCACAAATCGACCGTGTGGACGGCCAGATAAAGGCCTTTTTGAGCGTGGATCGAGACGACGCCCGAGCTCAAGCGGTGGCGGCCGACAAGGAGGTTGCCGCCGGGGGATCCGCGGTTGGGAAGCCATTGCTTGGCGTGCCGATCGCATTGAAGGACGTGCTGGCTCACAAGGGGCAACCCCTCAATTGCGGTTCGCGGATTTTGGGAAAGTTCGTGTCACCCTATGACGCCACCGTGGTGACCCAACTGAAAGACGCCGGTGCGGTGGTTTTCGGCCGATTGAACATGGATGAATTCGCGATGGGCAGTTCCACGGAGAACTCCGCGTTTCAGACGACATTAAATCCCTGGGATACCACTCGGATTCCCGGGGGGTCTTCGGGCGGTTGCGCAGCGAGTGTTTCGGCCGGGGAATGTTTCGCGAGCATCGGTTCGGATACCGGGGGATCAATCCGGCAACCGGCGGCCTTGTGTGGGTGTGTGGGTGTCAAACCGACCTATGGGCGGGTGTCTCGGTTCGGGTTGGTGGCCTTCGCATCGTCGCTCGACCAGATCGGTCCGTTTACGCGGGACGTGCGTGACGCCGCGCTTCTCACTCAGGTGTTGAGCGGTTACGATCGTCGGGATTCCACCAGTATTCCGCAGGCGGTACCATCTTATGTCGGGAGCCTGACCGGTGACCTGCGGGGCATGAAGATCGGGTTGGTGAAAGAATTCATGGTGGGTGGACTGGATCCCGAGGTGGACGCCGCGGTGACGGCGGCGGTTCGGCAAATTCAGTCGCTGGGCGCCGAAGTAGTCGAGGTGTCACTGCCACATTCCGAATACGCGGTGGCGACCTATTATATTATCGCGACGGCGGAGGCTTCCTCGAACCTGGCGCGGTTTGATGGCATCCGGTACGGGGCACGAGTGGACGGAGCGGATCCGATGGAATTGAACAGCCGCACCCGGGGGGCGGGATTGGGTCCGGAGGTGAAGCGACGGATCATTCTTGGCACCTATGTATTGAGCAGCGGGTACTACGATGCGTATTATCTGCGAGCGCAGAAGGTGCGGACCCTGATCCGAAATGATTTTCTGAAGGCCTTTGAAAAAGTGGATGCGATTGTGAGTCCGACGACGCCAACCGCGGCGTTTAAAGTGGGTGAGAAGGCGGCCGATCCATTGCAGATGTACCTGAGCGACATTTTCACGATTTCCTGCAACCTTTCAGGCATTTGTGGGATGAGTGTGCCGTGTGGGTTTACGGCGTCGCCGAAGCTTCCCATCGGATTGCAAATTCTCGGGAAGCCCTTTGGCGAGGAGACGATGTTCCGTTTAGCGCATGCTTACGAACAGAGCACTCCCTGGCATCGGGAATGGTGTCCGCAATCCAACCTCGCCAACGCCTCATGAGATTAGAGTTATCAAACTTCAGACGAAGTCCTGCCTCGTGAGTTGCCTTTGGCAGGAAGTGCCGGGCACGGAAGGCCAAAGCAACTACATCGTGCCGCCATCCGGTCTTCCATCATTTTTCCGATTAATGAGAGTGAGGTGATTGTGGCGGCGAAATGAGCAGGCGCTCGATCGAGCTCGATGAGGGCCCGAGTGCTCGTGCTTGCGGAAATTCGCAGGACGGGGATATTCAGTCTGTTCCACGACCAAACGACGTTCCATGACCCCACCGATCCTTACACCGAGCGACGACAGTTCGACGGCCTGCCGGGGTTTTGCGGCGGAAAGGTATTCCCGCCGGCGACTGATCCAGGTGGGCGGGATGGGGCTTCTTGGCTTGAATCTGCCGGGCTTGTTGCGGGCGGGGGGCGCGGCTGCCGGGAGCTCACGGGCCCCGAAGGCAAAGGCGAAATCCGTCATCTTTCTCTATCAATTTGGCGGGCCGAGTCATTTGGAGACGTTTGACATGAAGCCGGATGCTCCCGAGGCGATCCGTGGGCCGCACCGGGTGATGGGCACCAATGTCGATGGAATACAGATTGCAGAACGGTTGCCGCGCATGGCGAAAGTGATGGATAAAGTGTGTCTGGTGCGTTCGGTGCATCATACGATGCAGAATCACAATTCCGCCTCGTATTATGCGCTGACTGGACATGCGCCCCCCGTGGATGATATCCGGCTGCGCGACACGTTCGATTTAAGTCCCGCCTATGGATCCGTGGTGGACGCGCTGGTGCCAACGAGTGGTGAGATGCCGGGGTTCGTGGCGTATCCACATGTGATGCGGGATGGGTCGGTGACGCCCGGACAGCACGCAAGTTTTCTGGGTAAGATTCATGATCCGCTGTTGATCACCCGCGATCCCAATGCGGCGGACTTTTCACTCCCTGAACTAAGCCTGCCGGCGGGAATGACGATCGAACGGCTTTCCGCTCGGCGCGAGTTGCAGAAGGTGATTGACGCCCAAAGCCGGATGTTGGACACGGCGTCCGCAGCCAAGGGTCTGGATTCCTACTATGACAAGGCCCTCGCGATGTTGCACAGCTCGCGGTTGCGTGAGGCGTTCAACGTGGGGGCGGAGTCGGACACAGTGCGCGAATCGTACGGTCGCAGCACGTACGGCCAGGGCTGTCTGCTGGCGCGGCGCCTGGTCGAATCCGGTGTGCGCTTCGTGAGTGTTTATTTCGATGCCAGCATCGGGGGGCAGACTACAACCAGTGGCGGATGGGATACGCATGGATTCAACAACACCCGCATGTTTCCGATCATCGAAGAACGGCATCTGCCGATCACTGACCAGACGTTGCCAACGCTCCTCACGGATCTCGACGAGCGGGGTCTGCTCGAGTCCACGTTGGTGGTGTGGATGGGCGAATTTGGACGGACGCCCAAAATCAATGCCAACCTTAGCCGCGATCATTGGCCGTCTTGTTATACGGTGCTGCTTGCGGGGGGCGGAGTAAAGCGCGGTTATGTCCATGGTGCCTCGGATCGAAACGGTGCGTATCCTGAGCGAGATGGTGTGAGGCCGGATGATCTGGCGGCGACGATGTTTCACTTGCTCGGGATCAATCCCCATACCGAAGTGATGAATGCCCAGAACAGGCCGATCCCGATTGCCGAAGGACAACCGATCGCGGGAGTTCTGGCATGATTGTGAGACGAGGGGGGGGTCGATTTCTTCGATGTGGCCCGGCCGTGGTGAGCCTGCTGCCGCCGTTGCCACGGAAAGTTCTGGTTGTCCTAGTTCTGGTTGTCCTGATGGGTCGGAGCTCGCGGGCGGCGGAAAGTGTTCTGGAGGTGCCGACTCTGGACCCGTGGATCCTATTGCCTTCGAGTCCGGTCACCGTTGTTGTGAGCGGGAAGAATCTCGAGAGCGTGACCGGGCTCTGGACTTCATTTCCGGCGGAAATATCCGGTATGGCGCGGGTGAGCAACGACACGACGACATTCCAAATCACGCCGAGATTGACCAACCAAGCGGCGATAGGTTTGTGGTCCACCGAAGGCACGAATGGTCGTGGCGAAGACCGTCTGGCGGGATTTGATTCGATCCCAACCGTTGCGGCAGCACCGGATCGGACCGTGCGCACGAATGCCCAGGATTTAGTTGGACCGATTGCGGTGGATGCTCGATTTACGGCTTTAAAGTCCGATTGGTATCGAGTTTCGGTCCAGGCGGGGGAGGAATGGGTGATTGAAGTCGTTTCCCGTCGAATCAATTCACCCGCTGACCCTTTCCTGAGGATATACGATCCGCAAGGGCATCTGGTTACATTTGTGGAAGACACGCCCGGTTTGGGTGGGGATGTGCGCTGGCGTTTGATCGCGTTGGAAACGGGGGATTATCAAGTGGAAGTGCGCGACTCCGCCTGGGGCGGAGGGGTCGGACATCGCTATCGGGTGCGCGTCAGTCACGAAAAGTGGGATGGCCTGGAGCATTGGTGGCTGCCGGAATGTTGCCGTCCTGAATTACCGATCGCGGAAGAAATCGAACCGAACAACAGCAAGAGCGAAGCCCAGGTGATCCCGACAATCCCGGGACGAGTGCGGGGGAGGTTTTCCAATCCGGGCGATCGTGACACGTATCGGTTGGCGCCCGGGCTCGACGGTTGGGTTACGGTCTTGGGTCGGACTCGGAGCTTGGGTTCGCCGGCTGAGTTGCGGCTACGATGGCGGGATTCGAGTGGAAAGATCGTGGCGGAGAGTGGGATGACGGAGGGGGATGAAGGGCGTTTGATCCACCGGTTGCAGAAGGACGAGTCCATGTCGTTGGAAGTGCTTGAACTCAACGGCGGAGGGGGGGCGGAACATCGCTATGAATTGGAATGGCTGCAGGGTTCTCCGGTGGGGGTGACCGCAACCGTTCATCACTTGGTTTGCGCTCCGGGCAAGACGATTGATCTAAAGCTCAAGGTTCAGGCGGGTGAATTCAAAGGTCGCCTAACGCTCTCGGTCGAAGGGATTCCCGCGGTCCTTGCCCCCGGCGAAATCGGAACAGAACGGGAATCTGCTGTGACGCTTAAATTACCGGAGTCAATTCCGTCCGGGACCACCCATTGGTTCCGGATAGGGGTCCGAGGTGACTTGGGACAAGCCTCTTTCACGAACTCGGTCGAAACCTTGTTCGGCTGGCGAAAACTTTGGTCGCACGGACTGACTCCGCCAGGCCGATTGGACGGCTGGTTTCGATTGGATGTTCGATGAGAGAATTCGCGAGTGCGGGACGGGAAGGGGGCAATTGCTGCCAAATGTTTGAATTCCAGTGAAACACATCCTCATTGTTCGGCTGAGCGCCATTGGTGATGTTGTCATGGCGTCGGCCATACTACCGGCGCTGCGCAATACGTACCCCGACGCACGTATCGCCTGGCTGATTGAACCTGTGGCGGCGCCACTCCTGGATGGGCATCCTCTGCTCGATCGCGTCATTTGCTGGCCTCGCGGTCATTGGATTAAACTTCTCAAGGCCGGGCGTTGGATAACGCTCGGCCGGGAAGTGTCCGCCTTTGTGGGCCGATTACGCGCGGAACGGTTTGATGCGGCATTCGACTTGCAAGGTCTGTTGAAGAGCGGCATCTGGACCTACTTGAGCGGCGCTCCTCAACGCATCGGATTGCGTTCATCTGAAGGGAGTCAGTACTTAATGACCCGAGTCGTTGAGAGCGGTCCGGCCACGCGGCGCATTGGGGCCGAGTATCACCGTTTTTCCCTCGAACTGGGCCTTGACGTCGGGGATTTCTCCATGAGCATGCCCGCGACCGAAACGGCGATGCGGGAGACCAACGAACTCTTGCATGAACACGGCATCCGGGCACCCTTCATCGTGATTTGTCCGTTTACAACCCGGCCACAGAAGCACTGGTTTGACGAACACTGGGTTCGATTTGCCCACGCAGCGCGGCGGGCGCTCGACATGCCCCTGGTCATGCTCGGGGGATCCAATGACAGAGATCACGCCGCTCGATTGCAGCAACAGATCCCGTTTGTTCAGACGTTGGCTGGCAAGACAACGTTGCCTCAGACGGTGGCTTTGATCGCTCAGGCCCGCGGACTCTTGGGTGTCGACACGGGCCTGACTCATCTGGGGATTGCGCAGGGCATCCCGACGGTGGCACTCTTCGGTTCAACGTGCCCTTATACCGACACGACACGCGCCAATGCCACCGTGCTTTATGAATCTTTGGCGTGCTCACCCTGTCGTCGTCGTCCTACGTGCGGGGGGGCATTCACCTGTATGGCGCAACTGACGCCGGACCGGGCACTGCTGGCATTGCAGGACATGATGAGTGCGGTATGAAAGTGGTCCACGTCGAGACAGGTCGCCACCTCTACGGCGGGGCATTGCAAGTCGCCTATTTGTTGCGGGGTCTTCGCGATCAATACCCCGGCGTGGAAAGTGTGCTCGTCTGCCCGCCGGGGAGTGCGATTGCGGTTGCCGCTCGGGACTATGCGCACAGAGTTGTGTGCCTACCGATGAAGGGTGATCTGGACGTTCAGTTTGTTTTTGGGCTCAAGCGAATCTTACGGGCGGAGCGTCCGAACATTTTACACCTACATAGCCGACGGGGCGCCGATCTTTGGGGTGGCATCGCCGGGCGCTGGTGTAAGATTCCGACTCTCTTAACGCGGCGAGTCGACAATTCAGAGCCCCGTAGTTGGGTGGCGATCAAGTATCGAATGTATGATCACGTTGCGGCGATATCGCACGGAATACGTGATTTATTGCTCAATCAGGGGCTGAGATCGAACAAAGTTACGTGTGTCCATAGCGCCACGGACACCGATCAGTATCATCCGGGCGGAGATCGCCGGTGGTTCAACCAGGAGTTTGGCCTGGCATCCGTCCATATTGTTGCTGGCGTCATTGCTCAATTGATTGATCGCAAGGGTCATCGTTTCTTATTCGATGCCTTGCCCAGCCTGATCAGAAGCCATCCCAGACTTCGCATTGTGATCTTTGGCAAAGGCCCCATGGAGCAGAAGCTGCGCAGGCACATTGCGCGCTTAGCGTTAGACCCGTATGTAATATTTGCGGGCTTTCGCCACGATATGGATCGGATTCTGCCTTGTTTGGATCTGGTCGTACATCCGGCCTTGATCGAAGGCCTGGGAGTATCCTTGTTGCAAGCTTCCGCGTGCGAAGTGCCCATCATTGCCTCGAATGCAGGGGGGATGCCGGAAGTGGTCTGCGACGAGCACAACGGCCTGCTGGTTCCGAGCGGTGACAGCAAAGCGTTACAGGATGCCATGGATCGCCTCATTCCGGATGCAGACCTTCGGCGAAAGATGGGTCAAAACGGCCGGATGCTCGTCAAACAGAAATTCAGTATCTCCCAAATGACGACCGGAAATCACATGATTTACGAACAGCTGCTGACTTAGTAACCTATGGCCATCAGAATTCTCTCCAACATGAACTCGAAAGATCCCCGCCTCTCACTCGTCAGGGCCTTCACGCTGATTGAACTGCTCGTAGTGATCGCGATCATTGCAATTCTTGCCGGCATGCTTTTGCCGGCGCTCGGAAAGGCGAAGGCCAAGGCGTTGCAGGTCAATTGCACCAGCAACCTCCGCCAACTTGGTTTGGCCCACTTCACCTATGTCAACGAGGGCGGTCGCCTCCTGCCTTACACGCCGCCCGATGGGAATAACCTCTGGCTTTCCACGCTGATGAAGTTCCAGGCCAACGTGCACAAGATTCGGTATTGCCCGTCCAGTCGCGAGCCGATCAAGCGCATCGCGCGCAATCCGGCCAACCCGGATTACGGGACGGCGAATGAGACCTGGATTTGGCGGACCAATGGCAACAATGGCTTCCAGGGGAGCTATTCACTGAATGGCTGGCTTTATTGGCCGGCGAGTCTACCCGAGAACAAGTGCTTCAAGAATGAGGCGGGAATCGTGAACCCGACATTGACCCCGGTCTTTGGCGATGCGATGTGGGTGGATGCCTGGCCCGAGCCGACGGATTTACCGGCACGAGACCTTTACATCGGCGACGGCGTCGCGGGCGGTCTGGGTCGTTACATGATTGCCCGACATGGCGGCCGCGGGACCGTGCAGTCGGCATTCAAGGTTGCGGCCGGCGAGCGGCTGCCGGCGGGCATTAATCTGGTGTGTGCCGACGGCCATGTTGATTTCGCGCGACTCGACACGCTTTGGAAGTATAGCTGGCACAAGGCCTGGGTGCCGCCGGCACAGCGGCCGAATTAATCGGGGCGCGGCTCAGTAGAAACTGTGGGCATTACCCGAGTAGGTATGGCGCAGGGTGGCTCGGGGGTGAGTCTCAACGTGGCCGTCGGCCCATAGGGTGTTGACGGAATCAACGCGTCCCGAATAGGGGTGGGCGGCCACGGCCTTGTTGATGTCGGGTTTGCTGTCGGTGCCTTGAATGCAAATGTCGGTGAGGATTGGACGTTGTGACGCGCGCTCATCGCTCCCGCGACGCGGCCACCCATTGGGAGAATTAATGCCGCCGGGGACGTCTCCGACTTTGAGCGGCACCGGGAAGAATTGGCCGCCGCCGATGGAGCGTGGAACCCACCAACTGTGGGAGAGGATTGCAAAGTATCCGTAGGTCCGTTGGAAATAGAGAAGGAGATCTGCCGGCTTGCTGATCGATGCACCGTTGAATTTTGTTTTGAACCAAGTATTTGCCTCGGTGTAATCGTTCGGCCGCACGGGGCAGAACCACATGGGAACATTGAGTCCAAACGGCTCCAAAGCCGGGATCATATTGGTCGGAACATCCCAGGGATTGAGTCCAGTGGCTCCCATTTCCCAACTGGGCAGAACATCTCGATTGTCGGCGGTATACATCGTAACGGCGATGCCCCACTGACGGTAGTTGGACGTGCAATTGACGACTTTGGC
>CAMAUY010000165.1 GCA_945861565.1 Akkermansia muciniphila | reverse complement strand
CTCCTCCTCCTCCTCCTCCTCCTCCTCCTCCTCCTCGGCCCCCGCCGCCGCCGCCTCCATGCCCACCTCCATGCCCGCCTCGATGTCCACCTCCATGCCCGCCCCAATGCCCGTGCCCGTGCCCGTAGTAGCCGCCAAACCTAAAGCCGAGTGAGATGGCCGGATAACCGTAGCCATAACCGTAGCCAAAACCATATCCATAGGGGTAGTACGGATAGTAGGGTGCAGGCGCTGGGGGAGTGTAGTAGACTTGGGGTGCTGTCTGAACATAAGTCGGAGCAGTCTGGACGTAGGTGGGAGCCGGCGCCGGCGCCGGGGAGCCACCCGGGTAGACCGTCTGCCCTGGCGCAGGTGCTGGTGCTGGTGCCGCCGGAGGTGCGGCCGGCGGTTGTTCTGCCGTGTACTGCGGCGCAGCCGCCACGGCAGGTCCACCAGGGGCTAAATTCCCCACGGCCTTACGCGTCAACATGGCAGCCAGGACGCGTTCGGATACTCCTTGGGATCGTAGACTGATGATTTCCGTCACCGTCAGAGGGTAGGAAGCTGCGGAACTCCCGATGAATGCCACGATCGTGTCGTCGGTGATCTTGGCATGCACGAGTTTCAGAATCTCGTTCGCGGCGGGCGAAACCGGCTCGGGTACAGCGGGTGTCGCACCGGGTTTGACCACACCGGCGTCGTCGGCCGCTCGGCAGAGTGTCGGCTGCCCCAAAATGCTTAGGGCAACGAGTACTACGAGCGATCGGGGAAAAAGGCACAAATTCATAAGAGCGATCGGATCTACCTATCTCCAGACTCGCCTACAGGGCCCGGG
The DNA here is from genome assembly GCA_945861565.1 of Akkermansia muciniphila. Taxonomy (GTDB): domain Bacteria; phylum Verrucomicrobiota; class Verrucomicrobiia; order Limisphaerales; family UBA9464; genus SIBK01. The sequence continues at coordinate 9,710 of CAMAUY010000165.1, read as the reverse complement.
TGTCAAGTGGGGTGACAGTCCCACGAGCGGTGCCTGCGCCGACGGAAAAGGAGGCTGACATTGCCGTGGAATATCCATTGCCTAGGCGGGTCGAGTTTTCCAGGATCAAGAAATGAATCCCCCTCGTTGTCTTACTCTTCGGACGTTAGTTTCTGGGTTCTGGTTAGCCGTTGCTTCCGCGGTGGCGGCGGATACTGCGCCGGAGAAGACTTTTGTTCCGCCGCCGATTGAGCTTCCGCCGGGATTTCAACTCGAGCTGGCGGCCGCTCCACCCTTGGTCGGATATCCGCTGATGGCGTGCCTGGATGACCGAGGATTTTTGTATGTGGCGGAAAGCGACGGGCGCAATTTGACAAAAAAGGAAGATTATCTCCGGGAGCTGCCGCGCTTCATTCGTCGGCTTGAGGATGTGGATGGCGACGGGAAATACGACAAGAGCACGATGTTTGCGGACAAGATGACCATGCCTGAGGGAGGCCTCTGGCACAACGGAGCGCTTTATATCATTTCCGCACCGTACCTATGGCGGCTGGAGGATCTCGATGGGGACGGGGTCGCGGATCGGCGGGAAAAGATTGTTGGCTCCATGGAGTTTGATGGACGCGCCAACCAACATGGGCCGTATCTGGGGCCTAATGGACGGCTTTACTTCTCCGGGGGTACTTTCGGATATGATCTAGTCGGCATGGATGGGAGCCGCACCGGATCGAGCAAGGCGGCCGGAGTTTTCTCCTGCTGGCCAGACGGGCGGGATGTCCAGATTGAGGGGCTTGGGGGAATCAATCCAGTCGAGGTCGTCTTTACGGCAACGGGAGAAATGCTCTCGACCTGTGCCATCTTTGACAGTTTCGGTGGGCGCCATGACGCCTTGGTCCACTGGATTCGGGGTGGATTAACCCAGAAGGTCTATGGTGACCCTCTCCTTCCCGAGAGCGGTTACCGGCTTCCGGCCATGAGCCGGTGGGGTCAGGTGGCGCCGGCGGGATTCGTCCGCTACCGCGGCGAGCATTTCGGCACGGAATACCGGGAGACCTATTTCGCTTGCCAGTTTAACACCCATAAACTGGTCCATGTGCAACTGAAACCAAACGGCGCGACGTTCGTAACCGAAGAAAAGGATTTTCTCACGTCATCAAACCATGATTTTCATCCCGCAGACGTGCTGGAAGACGCCGACGGAAGTCTGTTGCTTTTGGACACCGGCGGGTGGTTGAGCTGGGGGTGCCCGTTTTCCAAAATTGCGAAGCCTGAGATCAAAGGGGCGATCTACCGCATCCGGCGGACGGACGGAGTGTCATCCGCAGATCCGCGCGGTCTCAAGATGAATTGGAACGATGCAGAACCGGCGGATCTGATCTCCCGATTAAGCGATTCGAGATCGGCGGTGCATGACCGAGCGACCGCGACGCTGGTGAGCCGAGGGGAAACGGCGGTGCCGAGTCTCGTCAAGACACTTGGAGATTCAGCCCATGCGGACGAGAGACGGAACATTGTCTGGGTCCTCTCTCGCATTCCATCGGTCGCGAGCCGCAAAGCGATTCGGCGGGCGCTGAAGGATCCGGACGACGGCGTCCGTATGGCGGCCGTTCGTTCTCTGGGCACTTTAAAGGATTCGGCGGCAGTCTTGCCGCTTGCTCAGCTGCTACCAGCCGATACGGCACCCGTTCGCCGGGCGGCGGCCACAGCGTTGGGTCAGATTGGCGATCGGTCGGCGGTCCCCTCAATATTTCAGGCTCTGGAGCATGAAGCAGAACTCTACTTGCTGCACGCGTTGACGTACGCGTTGATCGAGATTGCCGATCCCGTGGGGACCTCCGCGTATCTCACCAATTCATCCCGTCCGGGTTTGCAGCGAACCGCCCTGCGAGTCTTGGATCAGATGAAGAAAGACGGGCTGGCGCCATCGATGGTCATGCCACTGCTTTCCTCCAAGGATCTGGGAGTCCGGAATGAAGCACGGCGGGTGATCGCGTCGCGCACGCAGTGGAAGTCGGAAATCACGCACGTCTTCACGAGTTGGCTGGATACCCCTCAACCGGATTCCGCAGCGGCGGATCATGTTGAGGGCATTGTTCTCGCTCTGGCGGGAGATGCTGCCTTCGTCGAGCGGCTAGGTCGGGTGCTTGATTCCGAGAGTGTCTCGGAAGCGAAGAAGTTGCACCTGCTCACTGCGATCGGGTTGATGAACAAATTGCCGGCGACACTTCACGAAGGTCTCCAGCGGTGCCTGGGCTCCGCATCCGATGCGCTCCGCAACCAAGCCGTTGCCACGATTCTTCCCTTTGACACGTCCCCATTTATCGAGGCGTTGCGCCCCCTCGCGCTGCGGATTGATGAACCGGACGAAAACCGAGTCGGAACGTTGGAGGCGATCGCCAAAGCCGAAGGAACAATCGAGGACGGTGCTTTGGAATATCTGGCCGGTCTGATCCGACGCGAGTCGACACCCCCGCTTCTCCGGCGCCAGGCAGTTCGGGCCGTGAGTCATCTCAAGCCTTCCGCGGCCCCGCTCGATCCGATGCGGATCCTCTGTGCGTTGGTCGAAAGCGCCGGCCCGATGGAGATTGCGCCCCTGCTCCGTCCCTTTGAATATTTCCGCCCGACCGTGGAGGGAACGGTTGGAAACCCGGCGAGTTCAACACCGCAAAAGGCGTGGCCGCAAGAAACTTTAGAAGAAATTGGGCGGCGATTGGTTAGTTCGCTGCGGACGAGCCCGGGATTAACTTCACTCGGACTGGAGCAACTGACTGCACTGCTCCAAATCTTTCCGGAATCGGTCCGTCGAGAAGGGAATGGATTGTATTCCAAGTCCGGGGAATCTGGACAATCAACGGACGCCCAGCTTGCCAATCTCAACCGCTTGCTGGCGGAGACAAGGGTCGCGAACGCCTCGGTGGGACGCAGTGTATTTTTCAGCAACCGGGCGGCATGTTTTCTATGCCACCGGATCCAAGGAGAGGGGGGGACACTCGGGCCCGACCTGTCGAAAATCGGTGCTATCCGCGGGCGCCGGGATCTGTTCGAGGCTATTCTCTACCCCAATTCCACCCTCGTGAATGGATATGAGAGCTACGCCATCGAGATGGCGGATGGAGAGTTCCACTCAGGGTTGATCAGCCGCGAAAACCGTGAAGCAATCTACCTACGGAACGCCGATCAGCGCGAGATCCACATCCGACGGGACCAGATTCGTGGACTCCGTATGAGCCCTCAATCCGCGATGCCTGAGGGACTCGGCGAGAGTCTGGGCCCGAGCCAACTCGCCGACCTCGTGGAATTCCTGGCACATTGCCAATAACTGTGAGCCTATCCTCCGCCCGCCTCTCATCACGTGAAACCAATCCTCCTCCTCATCCGTGCCCTTCTGCTTTCTTCACTTGTCATTCCCCATTTGTCGTCCGCCCCGCCGCCGCGCCCGAACATCCTCTTCATCTTCTCCGACGACCACGCGCAGCACGCCATCTCGGCCTACGGCTCGAAGGTCAACCAGACGCCGAACATTGATCGCCTCGCCCGAGAGGGCGCGCGTTTTAAAAATTCATTTGTCGTCAATTCCATCTGTACCCCCAGCCGCGCCACACTTCTCACCGGGCAGTATTCACACCTCAATGGCGTGCCGGTTTTCAATCGCTTCGACGCCGCACGGGATAACGTCGCCAAGCATTTGCAAGGCGGGGGCTACCACACCGGCATGGTCGGCAAATGGCACCTGGGGTCCGACCCCACGGGCTTCGATCGCTGGATCATTCTTCCCGGCCAGGGGGCGTACTGGAATCCCGTCTTCCTGGTCGCGGGTCGAAGTCTCTCCATCGAGGGCCACTGCACCGACATCACCACCGACCTCGGCCTCGAATTTCTGAAGACGCGCCCGCCGGACAAACCGTTCTTTTTGATGCTGCATCAGAAAGCCCCGCACCGCGCGTGGGAGCCGGACGAGCGCAATAAGGCGATCTTCAAAAACAAAGTCATCCCTGAACCCGACACGCTCTGGGACGATTACGCCACCCGGCCGGGTGCGCTCCCGGCGAATGAACAAACCATCGCCCGCGACCTCACGCGCCGCGATCTCAAGCTCGCGGCGCCCGCGGACCTCCGAGGCCCGGCCGTCAATCAGTGGCTCAACGTCAAGCCCATGGAGGTCACCGTGGATGGCAAAACTCTCACCGGCAAAGAGTTGATCCGATGGAAATACCAGCGCTACATGCGCGACTACCTCGCCTGTGTGCAGGGCGTCGATGATGGGGTGGGCAAAATGCTCGATTACCTCGACCGGTCCGGTCTCGCCAAAAACACCATCGTCATCTACTCCGCCGACAATGGCTGGTATCTCGGAGATCTCGGCCTCTACGACAAACGCTTCATGTATGAGCCCGGACTGAACGTCCCACTCCTCGCCCGGGGGCCCGGCATCAAGGCGGGCAGCGTTCCCGCACAGTTCGTTTCCAACCTGGACCTCGCACCGACCTTTCTCGATCTCGCCGGGCTGCCCGTACCGGCTTCGATGCAGGGTCGCTCAATGGCTCCGCTGTTGCGGGGCGAATCACCTCCCGACTGGCGCACGACCTTCTACTACCGCTACTACCACGACCCCGGTCATCACAACACCGCCGCCCACTTCGGCGTCCGAACGGCTACGCACAAGCTCATTTATTATTGGAAGAAGGACGTCTACGAGATGTTCGACCTCACCCAGGACCCGACCGAACAGCACAATCTGCTCTACTCCGCCGCAGAGGCCGGAAAGCCCGAAGTCGCCGCCCTTTTCACTAAGTTGAAAGTCGAAATCGCCCGTCTGCAAAAGGAGCTTAGGGACGACGGCCAATATGCAGACCCCGCCACTTGGCCCACTGGCAGTGTCGACGGACCCTTTGATGACTACAAACCCGCGGGAGTCAAAACCGTTGCCGAAGCCATCACAGCCGCTGCGGCCAAATGAAAACAATCCTGCCCCCCTGGTAACTTTCGTCCCCTTCGCTCCTCACCGGCCCGTCGCGAGTTTCGCTGCTGGGTCGCCGTCGCGAAGCGGTTGGAAAACCACCGCACCGGCGAAATCCCCTAGCAGGTCATTGCGAAGAAAACCGAGAACCGACCCCGTTTACGAAGCCCACAAAATCGGGTGCGTCTTGCCATGATCGGCGACATTCCCCGCGAAAGCGCGGAGAGTCAGATCAACACCCGTATCATGGAAGCGGGCGTCGACCCATCCCAGCGGATCCAGGTCACGGAAGTTGTATCCGACTGCGGGGAGGTTGACCATGTGAATGCCTTCACGACGGGTACGACTCCATACATGGGAGTGCCCGTAAAAGATGGCCTTTACGTGGTGGTGATGGCGCAGCAATTCGAACAGCCGAGGGGCATCGAGGAGATCGCCATCGTTGTCATCCAGGGTGTGATGGACAAAGAGCGCCACGGGGCGGTCGCGATGGGTCGAGAGGAATCCGGCCAGCCAGGATCGCTGTTCCTTGCCAAGCAGGCCCGGTGCCTTGTTGACGAACTGGAGTGAGTCAAGAACGACAATCCGAATGACGGTATGCTCGATGACCAACACATGCTTCTCTTTCACGGCCTGGCGAAGGCCACTTGGGGCCGTCAACGCTTGGCCAAAGTTTTTCCGATCATCATGGTTTCCTAGGCCGATGTAGACCGGTGCCTCGGCCGCCACCGGCGCAAGCAGTTGCAGCAGCTCCGCGTAGTCACCCGGCAACCCCTCAAGTCGCGCGGCGTCGCCATTCAGGATGACGCCCTCCGGTTTGGCCTGGAGAACCTCCGGAACGATCCGACGCAGATTTTCCCACGGATTGAATCCGCGATGTCCGTTAATCCGGTCGCCGGGAATGTGCGTGTCCGACAGAAGCGCAAGGCGGAGCGAAGGTCCGTGGGCATCACGGGGAGTTGAGGTACTGGATCGGCAGCCTGCGAGCGCGGCGAACGTACATCCCAAGGCGGCGCTCTCGATGAACCCACGGCGATGCATCGGTCGATGAAATAGGAAAGGCATGGTTGCTGAGGGTGCCGGAAGATTCCGTCAAATCAAGCGAATCGCCAGTGCGTCCCCACGGCTGGGTGGATGACAAAAATCTTCACGAGTTTCCACATCACCCCCGTTACTCCTGCAAACGGATCGATGCCTTGATCGGGCTCCTCCCGACCAGGACATTTTATGGGTAGCAATGGCCAATCTCCAGGCTCAGCGCATCGGCGCCTGGAAAAGGGCAATGCAGGGCACGGAGGCCCGGAGAGATTCGAGTCGAAACGCAAATTGCCCGGGGGGGGAAGAACCGCGGATTGACACGGATTGACGCGGATAAGAGGAAGTCGTTGCCTCTCACCTTCGGAGTGAGCGCCTGGAATCCGCGTTTATCGGCGTTCATCCGCGGTTCCAAACTCCGGTTCATTAGATTACTGGAATATCCAAGCAGAGGGCCTGGTGAGGCCATTTGTTGAAGGAGTGCGGAGCGTTAGGAGAAAAATAAATCATTCATTGAAAAAAGGCTGAAAACTGAATCTCTTCAGATTGTGTGTCCCACACCCCCGACGGCTTTTGTCTCCAAACCTCATTTCCGTTGTAACTTGAATAAGACAAACGCGCTGACGATTGGGTCGGAAACATCTGCGTACCCTGCGGACATTATTGCTGTTGCGGAATGTGCCAGCGCATTCAATCTCGGGGAAGAATACTTCCATCAAAACCTTGAAATAGCTTAGCCAATCGCAAGGCTACGTTCCTCCGCTGCTCTTCCCTCACATTGATTTATGTCAGGAACCCGTTTTTTACTTTTTACCCACCCGACCGTTCGCCTTCTCCAGTTGGTGACTGTTCTCGCCCTGGCGATGGTCGGACTACAGGCGGTGGAAATCGTAACGGGACCGGTCGCGGAACCGTCCCCGACGAATGTCGTCATTCGCTGGACAACAGATCACGCTTCCGGTTCACGCGTGCGTCTGGGCGTCTCCAAGAATAAGCTGGATGCCCGAGCCGGAGCAGGAATCAGTGCCGAGCATCGCGTGGTTATTTCTGACCTGAAGCCTGGCACCCGTTACTATTACAGCGTCGGAACCGCCCGTGTCCCTCTTGCGACCAATTCGTTCACGACTCCCGGGCTTGCCGATCACAGGGAACCGAGGCCAGCCCAAGATCCGGAAAGGCGGGAGTCGATCGCCGCGCCGGCGACTGCGGATACGTCCGGCGCGGGAACCACACCCCCTCTCACAGCCCCACCCACCCGCAAAACCTGGGGTCACATCGCGAGTCTTCAGGATCACTTTGATCGACACGGCAGCGACTTCGGTGCGCGAACTCCCGACGACTATGCCGCCCAGGCATGGCTGTTCCTTCAGCGGGCACGGGTCGAGGGACTCCCCGCCAAACGGGATGAAACCGGCGTCCTGCGCGTCTTCGATGCAAAGACCGGTGCATTCGCGGCGTATAATCGAGACGGCACAACAAAGACCTACTTCAAGCCTGGACGACGTTCCTATTTTGCCGATCAGCCGGGGAAGCCGGAAGATTTGCGCAACACGCCATGAAATCTCACGACGGCCGACCGATTTCCGTCACAGCCTCACGCACCCTCGCACTCATTCGCTCATTTATTCATTCACTCCGAAACGGATCACTCCAATCATTCTCGTCGTTTTATGCCCAATTTCTGCCTCGTTTGTGGATTCGCAAAACTAAAGGAACCCCCGCGATCCGCCTCGGGTGGAGGCTCCTATGAAATCTGCCCATGCTGTGGGTTTCAGTATGGCGTGGATGATGACGACCTGGGGATAACCCCTGAAATGGCGAGGGCTGGATGGGTAGCGGGTGGGATGAAATGGAAATCAAAATCCCGGAAACCGCCGAAGGCCTGGGACCCCGCGAAGCAAGTCAGCCAACTGACAGCAATCGCTCCACGGATCCGCGTCAAGCGGACGTAAAACAACCCCGACGGTTACTCGAAGTCATAGACCAGGATTTTTTTGCAAAGCGGCCGCAACACTTTCTCCACAAACTCGATATGCATGGGGTGCGCTTGGTATTCATCCTGCGCTTTCTTGTCGGGAAACACCAGATTGAGTGCCACTTGGTAGGACTGCTCAACCACCGGCCGAGGGCTGCCAACCATCCGGCCGGCGTGATAACTGAGCACCCCTGGGATGGGCTTCAGGTAGCGATGACATCCCGCCAAGAGATCATCCGCGTCCTTGGGATTGGCGGGATCAGTCCAAAAAATGACAACGTGTGAAAACATGCGGCGCCGACGCTACGGAAATGTCCCCCAGAATGACAATCTTTCTCTTGCAGCGCGCAGTTGCACTTTACGGACCGCTCAGCATTATCGCGGTTGTCACCTCAATCCATGATCAGCGGATAACTTTATGAAAGACTCCCAGACTTCGACCGTTGGCAAATCTCTCCGCAGCACCGGATTCACCTTGATCGAACTGCTGGTGGTCATCGCCATCATTGCCGTTCTGGCGGGGATGTTGCTGCCGGCTCTGGGCAAGGCCAAGACAAAGGCCCAAGGCATCCAGTGCATGAACAACGGACGGCAACTGATGCTGGCCTGGAATATGTACGCCGGAGACAACAACGACCGTTGCGTCAATAACTACGGCGCCGGCGAAACCGTCGCGGAAATAACGAGTCAGCGGTTCAACAACTGGGTCAATAACGTGATGACGTGGGGGACGGAGGAGTACAACACCAACGAGAACTATGTAAAGAATGGCATCCTGTCACGGTATTCGGCGGGAGCGGTCGGAATCTACAAGTGTCCTTCGGACATCTTTCTGAGCAGCGCGCAAAGGGCGCAGGGTTGGCGGCAACGTTTGCGCAGCATTTCAATGAACGCCTTCATGGGTCCCTTTTCCTCGTCGCCGTCCGATCAAACCCTCACGGGCAACACTTTTGAATCGTCCTTTCGCCAATTCCTGAAAACGAGCGCCATCCCCCAACCGACCTCCATTTTTGTTACCTTGGACGAAAACGCCAACGCGATAAATGACGGCTACTTCTTGGAGACCCAGGGGAACACGTCCAGTTGGGGCGATGTGCCAGCTTCCTATCACAACAACGCTCTGGGTCTTTCCTTTGCGGACGGTCATTCCGAGATTCACCAATGGAAAGGGTCCTGGGTATATGATAAGCGGGTTAAGCAGATTCCCACTCCCTATTCCGGCTGGCCCGGCTTCGATAACGCTGGCAAGCGGGATTTCCTCTGGCTCTGGGAACGTATGAGTGTAAAGAAATAGTTCGAACGTGATTTGACCTCAAAGTTTGCAACCGAGCCAGCAGGCGCCTCGTTGACAAAATCCTTCGATCCCAAGAATCGCGCCGTCCGTCAAGTGCCGCACGCGCAGCCTGAACACCTGCCCCAGCCCTGCAAGGGCGCAATATGACAGCCCGGGGTGAAGCCCCGGGTAACGCATCCCAAAAAATATCCCCAGCCCTGAAAGGGCGACACAACCTCACACCCCGTCGATTTACCCCACGCCAACTCGCCAACGTGCGACGAAATTCCAGCCCGCACGCTTTGAAGGCCGGCGTGCCGGCCTTCAACGCGGGATCCACGATCCGCCAGGCTTCCGGCCGCCGACAGGAATGTTGGCCGGATTGATCAAGTCTAGCCGAAGTTCTTAAAATACGGTGAACACCCTATGGCGCGATTGAGTGGACTCCGTATCGTGCTGGCGGGAGACGGGACTGCGACACCTTCACTCAA
>CAMAUY010000164.1 GCA_945861565.1 Akkermansia muciniphila | reverse complement strand
TGGTCGCAGTAATCCGTGATGCGGATGCCGCGCACCAGTTCCATCACGAAGTAGGGACGGCCCGAGGCAGTAATCAGTGAACAGTGATCAGTAGTCAGTCGTTCGCGCCTAGCCCCAGGACCTCCGCCCCCCTGTGACTGATTACTGATTACTGATAACTGATTACTGGTCACTGATGACTGATCACTGGCTCCCGTCGTTCCCGCGTCGAGCACCTTGGCGATGTTGGGATGGTCCATCATGGCCAGCGCCTGCCGCTCGGCCTCGAAGCGGGCGACAACCTGCTTAGTGTCCATCCCCAGCTTGATGACTTTGAGCGCGACGCGGCGACGCACCGGCTCGGTCTGCTCCGCGACATAGACCACGCCGCACCCGCCTTCACCGACGCGCTCCAGAAGTTTGTAGCGTCCGAGCGTCTGCCCAACGGCTTCATCGGGCGCATCGGCAAGATCGCGCTTGAGGTTTTTGGCCGATCCATTGTCTGACGTTCGATCTTCCGAATCGTCGTCCGGCAGGTCGGTAATGAACGCCTCCGCTTCGGCCGACACGGCCAGCATCTGCTTCACGCGCGCTCGCAGCCCGTGGTCGCCCGCGCAGGCTTGGGCGAGAAAGTCGGGACGATCCGCGGACGGCAGTTCCCGCGCGGCGAAGTAGATTGCATCCAGGTTTTTCAAAATACGTTTCCGCCCCTACATGCGTCGTCCGTCATCGAAAACGATCATCTCTTGGGGAAAAATCACCTGGAGGCACTCAGGGTTTATCCAGGGTTCCCGGTGCGACGGACCGCAGACCAACCAATTCGAACAGTCGGACGCGGGCCACGGCCCAGTGCCGCCGATTGGTGGGTTCGCTGACGCCGAGCGCGTCGGCGATCTCCTGATGTTTGAGTCCCACATAAACCTGATCATAGAGCTGGTTCAGGGAATGGGCGTCGCCATTGGCCGAATTCCCCAGAAGCTGGGTCAGGTCGTTCACAGGACCGCAGGCTAAACGATTTGAACTGAAACGCTCCTTAAATCAATCGACCGGGCGACATCCACTTCCTCGACCGGGAAGCCAAAAAAATAAATGCGTTTGGGCTGATCGTTTCTCCGGGCGGACGACGCATGTAGCAGCAACGGGACATTTCAACGGACGCACAACGCTCCGGGAAGTGACTCAGTTTCAGTAAAACAAACATGAAAACAATAAACATCATTGGCGCCATCACCCGCGCAGCGCTCAGTACGGGCGGGCGCGCGAAAAGCAAATTCCCATCAGTTGCGAAAACGCTCGCGCTCACGAGCGGCCTGGCCATGGCCGCCAGTATTGCTTCGGCGCAGAGCTTCACCGGGCTTGGCTTTTTCACCGACCCGCCGGTGGCCGGGACCGAGTCGTATGCCCGTGGCGTCAGCGACAATGGCGTCGTGGTGGGCTATGGCTTCATTCCGCCCGCGAATGCCCCAACGACCGGCTTCCGCGCCCTTGGTTGGACCCAGCTCGAGGGCATGGTGAACCTGGGCACACTGCCTTCAGGAACATACTCGGTCAGCCGCGCCGTCTCCGCCGACGGTTTGACCATGGCGGGCTGGAGCGGCACGCCCGTTGGCTTGCTGGAGCTCACGCACGCCTGCGTCTGGACCGGAGCGGGCGTGCGAGACCTGGGCTCGTCGGGAGCGGGCAACTCGTTGGCTTATGGCATCAGTGCCGATGGTTCCGTGGTCGTGGGATACAACTACCTGGCCAATAGCCAGTTGCGGGCGTTCCGCTGGACGGAGGGCGGCGGCATGGCCAACCTGGGAGTGCTGTCGGGCACCGGGTGGGCTTCCTCGACCGCCTATGGCGTCAGTGGCAACGGGCAGGTGGTGGTTGGTGTCTGTGAGAAGTACCAAGCCAACAACCAGCGTGCCTTCCGCTGGACCCAGAGCGGCGGCATGCAGACCCTCGGGACGCTGAAGAGTGGCAAGTTCTCAGAGGCGTGGGCCGCGAACGCCAACGGCTCGGTGGTCGTGGGTAGCAGCGATTCGGTCAGGGGCAGCCGCGCGTTCCGCTGGACCAGCGCCGGCATGAAGGACCTGGGCGCGCTTCCGGGCCAGCTATACTCCTACGGCCGGGCCATCAGCGGCGACGGCTCCAAGATCGTGGGCTATTGTGGCGACGGCACGGTGGAGGTGCTCCCCATCAGTGGGTCGAACGTCACGACCGGCCGCGCCTTCTACTGGACCTCGGCGACGGGCATGGTGGACCTCAACACGTACCTGGCGCCTCTCATGCCGTCTGGCTGGACGCTGCGCGGAGCCATCGGCATCAGCGCCGGCGGCACGACCATCACCGGCTGGGGCATGCACGACGGCAAGCCAGAAGCCTGGGTCGCGCGCCTGGTGCCGTAGTGCATTTACCCGCGCCGCGCTCAGTTCGGGCGGGCGCGGGGAAAGCAAATTCCTGCTATACCCAACCGGCGGGGGGCTGCATCACCACGCCGCAAGATCAAGTGACGCTCTGGCGGCACGGCTGGCAATTCCCGCTGTTCCGCCAGCTCTTGAGCCAGAAACTTTACTTCGACTGCGGTGTCGATGAAGTCGGTCTGCCGAAATGCTATTCGGTGGAAAAGTTCGGCGACAGCGGTACCCGTAATGGGTCAGTTCTTGGTTTTGTTTACTTTGGCTGCCCTTAGAGCATTTGGCCTAGGCAGATGAGTGACCGATACCAAGAACTGACCCCGTTTCGATCCGGTTTCATCATTCCCGGCCACCAAGGATCTAAAAATCTTTATTAGACATCCGAGCCCCACTACACTGCCCCCCTTACCTATGAAGTCCATCAACCGACGAAATTTCCTTGCCACCTCCGGCAAGGCTACCGCCGCCCTGACGACGAGCTCCGCCATCTTCACAATGCGGCAACCCGCCCAAGCGCAAAGCCCCGCCAACCGCATTGTCCTGGCTCTCATCGGTGCCGGAGGCCGGGCCGGCAATCACGCAGCGGGCATGTCTCGCCTGCCCGGCGTCGAGTTCAAGTACGTCTGCGACGTCTGGAAGGATCGTGGCGCTGGCATCATGCAGGACCTTGAGAAAGTGCAGAGAAGCGCGCCCAAGCGCATCTCCGACATGCGCGTGGCGTTTGACGACAAGGAGGTCGATGCGGTGGTCATCGCCACGCCGGAACACTGGCACGCGCTTGCCACGGTGTGGGCCTGCCAGGCTGGCAAGGACGTCTATGTGGAGAAGAACCCCTCCATCAGCATCTGGGAAAGCCGGAAGATGATCGAGGCTGCGCGCAAATATCAGCGCATCGTGCAAGTCGGCTTCCAGAACCGCAGCGGTCCCTACGCGGCCTCGGCGAGGGACTACATCGCGAGTGGCAGGCTCGGGCGCATTGTCCATGTCAAGGTCTACAACATGCTCGCCGGTTCCAAGTGGGAGGTCCAACCCGACAGCGAACCGCCCGCCGGATTGGATTGGGATGCCTGGCTCGGCCCCGCGCCACAGGTGCCCTACAATGCCGGCCGCCATCTCAACTGGCTTCCTTGGTGGGATTACAAGGGCGGCACGCTCGCGGACGACGCCAGCCACCAGCTCGACCTGACCCGCATGGCGCTCGGCGATCCGCCGCACCCGAAGTCGGTGCTCTGCATCGGCGGCAATTACGCCTTTCAATCGAAGCGCGAGGTGCCGGAGTTCCAGTGCATCACCTATGACTACGGCGATTTCGCCATGACCTGCGAGAGCGGCAACGCCACGAATTATCTGCGCAAGTTTCCAGGCGAAGTTCGCTACGGGGACAAGTGGCCGCACTGGCCGACCTCTGCGACACGCGTTGAGATCTACGGCACGAAGGCGATGATGTATCTCGGCCGCCACGGCTGTGGCTGGCAGGTCGTGGTGGAGGGCGGGAAGGTGATCGATCAGGACAAGGGTTACTTCCCGGACAAATGGCACCAGCCAAACTTCATCGACTGCCTGCGCACGCGAAAGCAGCCGAATGCTGACATTGAGCAGGCGCATCATAGCGCGTGCCTCGTTCATTTAGGGAACACCTCCTACCGAGTCGGACAAAAGCAACTGAGGTTCGATGGTGCCACCGAGCGATTCACGAACAGCGACGCCGCCAACGCGCTGCTCAAGCCGGCGTATCGCGAACATTATCGGATTCCCGAACAAGTGTGAACTTACCAATACTCCAATGAACTCGATCAATTTCACTCCGACGATTCGTCTGCTCTCTTTGCTTGGATTGATCGCCGCCTTTCGCGACGGACGGGCGGTGTGCCTGGAGTCGGAAGGTTCCTACGTGCGGATGGGCGCCCTGCCGGCGGCGCCGGATATCACGATCGGCGTAATGGTGTCAGTTCTTGGTTTTGTTTACTTTGGCTGCCCTTAGAGCATTTGGCCGAGGCAGATGAGTGACCGATACCAAGAACTGACTCTTTTTTCTGATCGGAACGAATGGAATGCCAATCAGCACGCAGTTTGCCTGGGTGGGATGCGGAGGCAGCGATCCGTTATGGGCGCTGGTGGATTCATCGAGGCGATTGCTGAATCCCTACCTCGGCATCAACCGGTCCGGCGATCGTGTTGAAATATCGCGCGGTCCCAGGGAGCCAGCCAAGAACGCCATGTACTGGGTCGCCGGATCTTCCTACGCGGCGAACACCGGCCTCGTGGAGTGGAACACGCTGACGATCAATTCTGAGGGAAACAGCTGCCGCGAGACACAAGTTCGAAACCCGGCGCGGTTCGTCATCATGGGCGAGGCGGATTCCTTCTATCTCCCGTGGAACGGAGTGCCGGCACCGAAGGAGCATTACACCCACAAATCCTACGGTGATCAACGCTGGAACATGACCTTTGCCGATGGCCACGCCGCGTTCATCCGGATTGTTTTATTGCCAGGCCGTATCTTAATGCGCACCAACGATTATTCGTTTGAACGTGATTACTGACACCCGCCAGGGTGACAGTTGGAGACGGTAGCGGACGCCGCGCTGCGGCGTCCCCGCGCCGTTCAGGCGCGGCACGAACCGCGCTGCGGATTGCTGAACGCGCTGGTGTTGAGCGTCACCGTCGCGGTGCCGCGGTTGTTGACTGTGAGCCCCAAGCTCGAACCGAGTTGGCCGAGGAGGTTGGTACCGAAATCAAGATTGACCGGCGAGATCCCGATGTTCGGCGCGCCGCCACCGCCGCCATCGCCGCATTTTCCGTTGCTTCCGGCGCCGAAGATTTGGCCCAGTTCCCCGGCGGTGAGCGCGCGGTTGTAGAAGCTCAATTCATCGATGAGCCCGGGAAACAAGTCGCTGCCATAACGATCCCAACCGAGGTAAACGTTCTGGGCATTGAGCGCAACGCCGACGGCCACCGTGATGTCCGCCGCACCATCCTTGAAGTAGGTCACCCGTCCGCTCGCCCGCACAACCGCGAAGTGATGGAACTGTCCATCGTTAAAAACATTCGTCGAGGGAGTAAACGGGTAGATCTGCAAGGTGCCGCTGCCTTGGACGTATATCGCCGGGTTGTAAGTGTCGAAACTGCAAATGGTCTGGTAATCCCGGGTGCTGCTGGTCTTGATCCATCCTTCGAGGGTGAAGTCGCCCGTGCCAATGTTCAGACCCTGGGCGGGCACCGTGAGGTAGCTCGCGCTGCCGTCGAAGTTGAAGGCTTGCCCGACTTTTCCCGGCGCGAACTTCGTTCCATTCAGCAACGAAGTCCCGCTCAGTCCCGTGGCGTCTTCGGCGTTACCCTCCGCGCGCCACCAACTCACGAGGCCAGCCGGCAGATTGGTGCACGGCAACGGACGCGGCACGACCGCAAGCAAGTTGCTCACCGGGGCAGTGCACCCGTTGTTGTCCATGACGCGCAGGCCAAACGAAAACTGCCCGGTACTGGTCAGCGTGCCGGACAGAACGCCGTTGCTGGATAGAACCAACGCAGGCGGGAGCAAGCCCCTCGAGAGGGAGAAGGTGTACGGCGCCGCCCCGCCCAGGGCGGTGAACGTCTGACTGTAGTCTGAACCGACGATGGCGTTGGACAGCGACGAGGGCGAGGTCGTCAGGTTCGGACACACGATCGGCTTGCAACGGCCCGCGCTGCCGTTGTTGTAAATGGATTGAATCTCAGCCGCCGAGATCGCGCGGTTGTAGATGCCCACCTCGTCAATGCGGCCCTCAAAATACTCACCGAAACCCGGATTACGCCCGATCTGCAATCGGTTTGCCGTTGTGCCGCCGGTCGGAGCGGCATTGTAATAGAAGGCCACACCGTTCTTGTAGAACACCACATTGGTGGGGGTATAAGCGACGGCAATATGTTGCCAGCGATTGGGCGTGATCCCAATCGGATACCAGACACCGGAACCGACAAATACCGTGAAGGTGCTCGATTCGATGCCGACGGTTCGATCATAGCCGCCGTCATCGCAGCCCAGAATCTGGCGGCGGGCCGGATCGGTGACCCCGGGCAGGACCCAGCACTCCCACGTCGCCGTCGGCATGGCGCTCGGCTGGACGTCCAGCGCCGTCTCGACGTAATCGTCGACGCCGTCGAACACAAAGCCTTCGCCCGTCTTGCCCGCCGCGTACGTCGTGCCGTTGCGAAGCGTGCCGTGCTGGCCGCCCTGGAGGTCACGCGGATGGCCGTCGCCCGACCACCACGCCACCAATCCCGGGGGCGACGCCACGCAGGCGTTGATCGAGGGCGGGTCCACGGGCACAAACTCCAAAAAGTTGATGTCCTCTTGTCCGCCTGCAAGAACGGTGAGGCGGACGGTTTTCTCCCCGCCCCAAGTGATTGTGACCGGGCTGCCGGAGGCATCGAGCACGGGATAATAATAAAAGTAATCCCAACTACCGGACGGGGGTCCGCCGGCCCGGCCGATCCTGACGACGGTTTGGTTGGTGGAACCCGCCCCGCTGACGACTTCATCCAGTTGAATGGCCGTCGGGACCGAGGAGTTCCCCCCGGAGAGCCGGGCATAGATGTTGTAGCCGCGCGCGGGTGACGGGAAGACACGGGTGTAATTGTACCAATTGCCGGCGTCATTCCAGCCGATTTTGTAATTGGCAGTGAGTGAATAGCCATCGCGATATAGGTCCGCGCTCCCGGAAATCGCGACGGCCTGCGAGGGCGGACGGTAGGCGGCGTTTTCATTCGATCCGGGATCGTGGTAATCAATTTCCGCGGTGGCCGACCAATTGGCGTAAAGGCCCCCGAGATAAGGCATCGCGTCCGCAATGGCCAGGTGCTGGCCACCGTTGAAATCAAAATCTTCAGCCTCGATGAAAAACGGGAGCGAGGGCGGGATCGGTTTGCACATCCCCTCGGCGCCCGCGGCGAAAATCGATTGCACTTCGCCCGCCGTCAGTGCGCGATTGAAGAAGGCCACTTCGTCAATAGCGCCCTGGAACGGCTGGATGGTGTCTGAGCCAATCAGAAAGCGAGGCTCGCTGATGTTGGCCGTGTAAACAGTGGTCCCCATGAGAACACCGTCCTTGTAGTAGTTGATGCCACCGTTCAATCGGGTGACCGCGAAATGGTGGAAAACCCCATCGTTAAACCCGCCGCTGGTCGTCCCCGGGGCGGGAAAGAGTTGCAACCCGCCGTTGAGGTCGGTGATGTAAAGTGCGGGCGAGTAGAAATCGAACATCAGCAGGGCATTCTTGCTTTTTGTCGATGTGGTCTTGGCCCAGCCAACAATCGAAAAATCCAGCGTACCGACGTTCATTCCCCAGGTGGTCGTCTGTACCAGGTTGCTCGTGCCATCGAAGCGGAAGGCACGCCCGACCTTTCCGTTCGTATAACTGGCGCCAAACCGAAGCGCGCCGTGGTTGAACCCGTTCAAGTCGTATCCGTTATCGTCGCCGCTCCACCAACTGACCAGACCCGAGGGAATCGGCAGGCACGCTGCGTGGCTGGCAACATCACCGCCGAGGGTCCAACAGGCGATCAGGACCCGCATCAAGACACGGCAACGCCATCGCCACAGGAGACCTGGATGGAATTGCGAAAGGTTTATCACGATTCACGCCGGGTTAGAGATTGATCACCGCCGGAAAAGATCCGCCAGGGCAACTGGAAAAACTAGCCGCCGAAGCCGGCGGATGCGAGGTCGTTGGGATGGAGCCGGACATATACCCCTTCCCATTGGCTTTTCCTTTGCCGCCTCTGGTTGAAGCGTGGTAAGTTCTGAATGTGAGTAAACGGTCAAATTGAGCACCCAAACGTGCGAAGGCCGATTCCGACTTTTCAATTCCGGAGTCGTGGACTACCGTCGGGACGTGAGCGCAACCGAAATCATCAACGAATTGCCGAAGCTGACGGCTGCCGAGCTTCAGGCGGTGCGTCGCAAACTGATGGAAATTGCCCCGGAAGAATCAGCCATAGACCTTCGCGAATGCGGCATTGATGAGCGGCAAGCGGCGGATTTGTGCGCCCGTCTGAAATCCTTTGCGGAGGACTGGGAGCGACCGGAAGCGTCCGTCTATGATAACACTCCCGCGCGGTCACCCCAGCCGCGTCTTCGTCCGGTGCGGGTCGGCGGATGGGAGGGCGCCGGGTTTTCATTCGTGTCATTCGTGTCATTCGTGGGCACACTCGCATTTTCTTATACCCACGAACCACACCAATCACACGAAAGCCTACGCCGATTGATGCTGGAGTTCTTCGAGGTCCGGAGGCCGAACCAGGCTGCTCCAGTGAGCACGCCGTGAGCGTCGCGGTTGCAATCCACGCGTCCCGTCCGCCGGGTGGCTGAGCTTGAGTTTAGGCGAATGCTCGCGCACACTATGAGGGAAGCCCTTTGTAATATCATCGGAGAAGCGTTTGCCGGCGTGAAGCTCGGCAGCGGCATCGGACTTCAGGAGGCGCAAGGCCTTGATGACTGCGAGGACGATGCCACCCGCGCTCGCTACCGTGCCAGCGACGAGAAGGAGAATTGGGCTCACATTTCCGTCAGTGAGCTCAACCGCTGCTATAGCAGCCTCTCGTATGGTCAAAAAACTCATGCAGCCTCTCGGTAATAACATTTCACGAGGCGGCCGAGGCGCTCGCGAGTCTGTATGTCCCCTGACATTTCACCGATCCGATCCTCGGGCGCTGGAAACAGGATCACGTTACCCTTGCCTTGGTGATTTCGTTCCGCGTGGAAATGATTCACGTAGTCTTCAAGGCAGTGGGGCAGAGATCTTTCTCCGAAAAGAATTATTTTCGACAGGAGCTCGTCCTTTACGGATCGAATCCAGCGTTCGCAATGGGCGTTCAGATTTGGACTCCGCGGCGGCAATGTCACCGCTTTGATACCGACGGCTTGGAGGATCGCTGGAATTCTCTTTGAAAGTTGGAACGCGCCGCGTAATCGTTTCCTCATCCACCAAAATCAATCCCAATGAAGATCAAATTCCTAAACGACAACGATTCGACGCGGCCGCCGGGCGGACGCTGTGTCGCATTCACCCTGATCGAACTTCTCGTTGTCATCGCCATCATCGCTATCCTTGCGGGAATGCTCCTTCCGGCCCTTGGAAAGGCAAAGACCAAGGCGCAGGGAATCATGTGCATGAATAACCACAAACAGCTGGCACTGGCATGGAGACTCTACGCCGACGACAATAATGACCTGCTGGTGGCAGCCGGCGATTCGACTCCACCGGGAGCGCCGGTTTGGAGCGCGAGCAGTTCAATGTCGTTGGACACACCGACTAAACCGGACAATTGGAATGTCGATCTGTACAACAAGAAAAGCGTTCTCTGGCCTTACTGTGGCGGAGCCCAGGGCATCTGGAAGTGTCCCGCCGACAAGTCCACGGGTGTCAATGCGCAAAAGGAGAGAGTTCCACGCATTCGCAGCATGTCGATGAACTGCTGGGTCGGCGGACCCGGGTGGGGTGGGTCAGGTCCCTTCGCGTTCGGCGGAGGACCCAGCGCTTGGGCAGTCTACCGCAAGCTGGAAGACATTAAAAACCCGGGGCCAACTCAGACATGGGTCTTTCTCGACGAGCGCTCTGATAGCATCAATGACGGCTATTTTGCCGTGGACATGAAGGGGTATCCCAATACGCCCTTGCAATGGAAGATTGTGGACTATCCCGCGAGTTATCACAATAGGGCGGGCGGGTTTTCTTTCGCCGACGGTCATTCGGAGATCAAAAAATGGACGGACCCTAGGACGATGCCCAAGCTCTCGATCAAAGACATTCCACTGGATCAGCCTTCAGCGAACAATAAGGACGTGTTTTGGATGCAGCTTCGGAGCACTCGAACCCAGGAGGGTCCGGGATCGCAGTAGTAAGGAACAATTGCGGACAATTTTTGAGTCCAATGTAAATCATCCGGCCATGCCACGGAGGGCGCGCCTCACCTCGTATGGTCAAAAAACTCATGCGGCATCTCGGTAATAACATTTCAAGAGGCCGCCGAGGCGCTCGCGAGTCTGTATATCCCCTGACATGTCACCGATCCGATCCTCAACGGTGTCCGTCTTGATTCAAAGGTAAGTTTCCATAGATCGCCGTAAATGCGGCAGGGCATCCGCCCAGCGCATATCCGTGAGAATGCCATTCCGCAAGGTCCTGATAAACTGCGCGGTCAACTGCACGATTGCGGGCAGCAACTT
>CAMAUY010000163.1 GCA_945861565.1 Akkermansia muciniphila | reverse complement strand
CATGGCTTCAAGAAGCCATGCGCTTACTTTCAAGCGTGGCCATTGTGAAAAATCAGCCGAGTTCTCAATATCCCGCCTGCCTATTGTTCTTCCGCGGGTCCATCCTTCAACCAATCCGGCCAATCCACTTTTCTTGAAACTGCCCTGACTCGCTGCGCTCGCGACCACGTCGACCTTAATGTTGGGTGCTGAGCCGGTCGTGGATCCGAACCCCACGGGGTGGAAAAGTACGGCCGGTGCGAACCTCGCCCTAAACAAGGGCAACTCGGACACGTTGCTTGCCGGAGCGGACATTCTGTCCATCAAGAAGTGGGATAAGAACGAATTCTTTATCAGGGCCGATGCCGCTTATGGCAATCAGGGCACAGACGATGATGGCAAAAAGACCACAGCGCAGAACTACGGCATTCAGGCTCACTACAACCGCCTGATCACCGACCGCTTTTTCTGGTGGCTGGATGGTGCCGCCCGGCAGGACCGGATTGCCGACATCGATTACCGAGTGACGTTGGCGGCGGGTTTGGGGTACTACGTCATCAAGACGGAACCCACTCAGCTGTCGTTTGAAGCCGGTCCAGGTGTTGTCTTTGAACGTCTGGGGAACGAGGAGGCGACCTATGCAACCATTCGGTTCGCCGAGCATTTCCGCCACAAGTTTGAGGGGGGGCGCGCGTCGATCTTCCAAAACGCCGAATTCCTTCCGCGGATCGACGACTGGGAGCGTCACACTATCAACGCGGATATCGGAATCGAGTCCGCAGTGACGGAAAAGATGGGCCTGCGTGTGACGTTGGCGGACACCTACCGAAGTGATCCGGCTCCCGGCTTTAAGAACAACGACCTGAAGCTGCTCGCGGGCGTGACCTACAAGTTTTGACTCGATCGCTAGCCTTGCACAAGAGGAGTCCCTATGGGATTCACCGACGATTTCAAAAAATTCTTGCTCCGCGGCAACCTCGTCGACATGGCCATCGGTGTTGTCATCGGGGCCGCGTTCGGCAAGGTGACCTCTGCGTTCGTGGACGGCATCTTCGCGCCTCCCGTGGGTTTCCTCACCGGCGGCGTCGACTTCAGTAACAAATTTATCGCACTGAAGGATTTGGGCACGAATGTTGTCGGCACGCTGGCGGACGCCCAGAAGGCGAACATTCCGGTCATAGCCTGGGGCAAATTCCTCACCACTTGCATTGACTTCACGATCGTGGCGTTCGCCATGTTTCTCATTATTAAATTGATGAATAATCTCAAGAAGGCCGAACCAGCGCCGGCGCCCCCTGGCCCGACGCCCTCTGAGAAACTCCTGGCGGAGATCCGTGACCTGATGAAAAAGTGAGGTGCGATTTCATGGGTCTGCAGGCCCGCCGCGATTTTCGCGGCGGGTCTTTTCATTGGAGAGGTTCTAGTCCACACTGACGCGCATGCGAGTTCTATGTATACACGCTCACTTCGATGACTACGAGTTTGTGGCGGCGGGGACTTTTGAGATGTGGCGGCGCAAACACGGACCCACGTTTCGGTCGAAGGTGATCGTGTGCACCGATGGCCGGTCGGGGCACCACGAGCGGACGCGGGTGGATACGGCCCGCATCCGGCTGGCGGAACAGGAGGCCTCGGCGCGACTGGGCGGCTTCGAGTTTCAGTTGCTCCGGAAACCGGATGGGCGGCCGTTCGAGGAGGCATGCCGCATTTTGACCAACGATCTCCTGGCCGCTCTTTGGCAGGCGATTCGCGAATTTGAACCGGACTACCTTTTTTGCCCGCCCATGCCGTTTGATCCGCTTGCCGGTGTCCACCCGGACCACATCACCGTTGCGGATGCGGTCCGGCGTGTCGCCTACATGATCAATGTGCCCCACGCCTTCCTGACGGAGTACCCGGTGGCGGATGAGACCCGTTCGAAGCCCATTCAGACTCCGGTGATTCTGAACACCTACGATGGCTACATGGCGGGTGAAAATGTGTTCGATCTCGTGGTGGATGTGGATGCCGCCTTTGATCTCGTGGCGGAAACCTCCTGGTGTCATCAGAGCCAGATCCGCGAATGGCTGCCCTGGGTGGGGCGCCACAACCTGGCTCCACCCGGCTCGTTGGACGAATGGAAGACCTCCCTGCGAAAACGGTTCGATCGCCAGCAGCGGGAATTGGGTCTGCCGGCAGGCCATGCCTACGAAGCGTTCGCCGTCACCGCATGGGGCGTGGTTCCGACGCTGGCCAAACTTCGGGAAGATCTTCCCAGTCTTGTGGCGGATCCGGACCGCGACCAACGCCTCGCGAACCGGCTCCACCGTTGGGGAGCAGGATAAATTCCCCCCCCCGGGGGTCAGCCGATCCGCCCGCCCTTCGACATTCCCAGGGCCTGCGCCGACTGAAGACGAGCGCTCGGAGCCGTGCTCAGCCGATAAATGCCTCGTGCAGCGCGCGCATTGCCGACTCCCCTTTCGCGAGATCAATCACGACGCTGATTTTAATCTCACTGGTCGAAATCATTTCGATGTTCACCCCTTCCCGAGCGAGGACATCGAACATTTTGGCGGCCACGCCGCTGTGGCTACGCATCCCGACGCCCACGATGCTCAGCTTTCCGATGTTTTCGTCCGCCTGAACTTCGCGTATGCCGAGCTCCCTTTGCAGTTCTTCAATGACCTTGCGGGCCTTCGGCAGGTCGGCCTTATCGGCGGTGAACGACAGGTCGGTCACCGGCTTCCCGCCGGCGTGACTCACATTCTGCACGATCATGTCCACATTGATCGCCGCATCGCCGAGGGCGCGAAATATACGGGCCGCCCGGCCCGGTTGGTCGGGCACGCCAAACAACGTCACTTTGGCCTGATTTTTGTCGAGTGAGACACCGCGGACGACGACGCCTTCCATGCTGGTGGTTTCTTCTTTCACGATGGTACCCGGATTTTCATTGAGACTGGAGCGCACTTCGAAAACGACTTTAAACTTCTTGGCAAATTCGACCGACCGCAATTGCATCACTTTGGCCCCTGATCCAGCCAGCTCCAGCATTTCATCGTAGGCGATCTCCGGGAGCTTTCTAGCGGTGGGCACGATCCTCGGGTCGGCGGTGTAGACGCCGTCGACGTCGGTGTAGATCTGGCACAGGTCCGCTTTCAGAGCCGCCGCGAGCGCAATGGCCGTGAGGTCGGATCCACCGCGGCCCAGCGTGGTGATTTGTCCCGCTGCGGTTTGCCCCTGGAATCCGGCGACGATCACCACGTTGCCGGCATCCAGCATACGATGGACCGCTGCGGGGGTGATATTCTGAATCTTGGCCTTGGTGTGGACGCCATCCGTCACAATCCCCGCCTGGGCACCGGTGAGGGAAACGGCGGGCACTCCGGCCGCATGGAGTGCGATTGCCGTCAGTGCAATCGTTTGTTGCTCGCCCGTGGCGAGCAGCATGTCCATCTCGCGTTCGCTGGGCAGCCCGGTGATCGCTCGGGCCAGTTTGATCAGACCGTCGGTGACTCCGCTCATCGCGGAGACGACCACGACCACTTGATCACCTCGCTGGCAGTATCCGGCGACCCGGCGGGCGACGTTCTTGATGCGGTCGGTGTTGCCGACCGACGAACCGCCGTATTTTTGGACAATCAGTGGCATGCGTCGAAAGAGGGACAATGGAACTGGCAATCGGATGGGATACTCAACGGAAAAAACTTGTCGGCGGGCTTTCGGCCCCCTATCCCTGTGCTCCGGTTAAGCCCGCGTGGCGGAATTGGCAGACGCGCTAGATTCAGGTTCTAGTGAGTAACATCGTACAGGTTCAAGTCCTGTCGCGGGCACCACTCTCCAAGTTTCGGACAAACAAGGTCTCCCTCCGCCGAAACTGCCGTTGATTCGCACGCGAAAACGAGGACAATCGCGGAAATGAAAACAACTCGCCGCCAGTTTTTGGGCCGGACGGCTTTCGCCGTGTCTGCGTTTAACATCGTCCCCCGTCATGTTCTGGGTGGAGCCGGCTTTGTGCCGCCGAGCGAGAAAGTCAACGTCGCCCTGGTCGGTGCCGGTGGACAGGGACGCTCCAATTTGCAAGCGCTGTTGCGAATGCCGGATGTCCAGGTCATCGCGGTTGCCGACCCAGCCGAGTCGTTCAGCCTCGAGGATTTTTATTACAAAGGGCTGGGCGGCCGATTGCCAACCCAGGCGCTGATCGAAAAGCATTACGCCGATAAGACACCCAACTACCGCTGCGCGGCCCACGAGGATTTTCGCTTGATGCTCGAGAAGGAAAAGGCCGTCGACGCCGTCCTTTGCGCGACACCCGACCATCTCCATGCCGCCGTGAGCATCACGTCGATGAAGGCAAAGAAGCACGTGTATTGCGAGAAGCCGTTGACGCACAATATTTGGGAGGCACGCGAAGTTGCCCGCGTGACCAAGGAAACCGGTGTCGCCACGCAGATGGGCAACATCGGGCATTCGGAAGAAGGGATGCGGCAGACGTGCGAATGGATTTGGGCTGGGGCGATCGGCCCGGTGCGTGAGGTCCATGCCTGGGTCAGTGCCACCCGATGGAACAAGTCTCTCACCGGACGACCGCCCGGTTCGCCGCCCGTGCCAGCGGGCTTAAACTGGGATCTGTGGCTCGGACCCCGGGAGCCTCGGCCGTTCCATCCCGCCTATTTTCCCGTGCAATGGCGTGACTTCTGGGCGTTCGGCGGCGGTGGCATGGGCGATTTTGTATGTCACGATCTTGATGCCGCCTGCTGGGCTCTCGACTTGCGCGACCCGATTCTCGTGGACGCCCGCGCTGCCGGACAGATGAACGACGAAATCGCCCCGCATGGCGAGCTGTGCTATTGGCAGTTTGGTGCCCAAGGCGAGCGCCCGCCCGTCAAGGCCACTTGGTACGACGGCGGACTTCGGCCGCCGATTCCGGAGGGTTGGCCGGACGACGAAAACTTCCCCTCGCGCGGTTGTCTCTTCGTGGGGGACAAAGGCACGATGATCAGCCCCGGGTTGGGGGGGCGGCCGCGATTATTACCCGAGAGCAAGCACGAGGCCTATCGGCCTCCGCCGAAAACGATCGCCCGATCGAAAGGCCATCATCGCGACTGGATTGACGCCTGCAAGGGCGGCCCGCCAGCGAGCAGCCATTTCGAGTATGGGGCACGCCTCACGGAGCTCCTGATGCTGGGTGTCCTCTCCTTGCGGACGGGCAGCCGCATCCACTGGGACGCCGCTGCAATGAAGGCGAAAGGCCTTCCTGCGGCGGATGCCTTCATCCGGGAAACATACCGGCCGGGGTGGGAATTGAGTTGAAACTCGGCGTTAGCGATGCCGGCCGATAACGGCGCACCAAGTTCGCGCACTTCGGTTAGGAACAGGTCACGCTCCGCAGCCAGGAAGCCCGAAAGAGGATCGAGAGCCGTAATTACATGCCAGCCAACATCGTCGCTTGCGGAGCGGCCACTGCGGATTCCAACAAGGCTTTGTTCCGCATTCCGCCGGCTCCGCCGTGAGCAGCAAGCACCTCCGCATGAATTGCCATTACCGCCTCGACCGTCGGATGGACGAGGGCTTCACTCATGCCAGACGGCGAAACAAGCTGGAATTCTTGCGGATGATCCGTCTGGCCACCGAGGCGGCCTTCTTCGGTTCAATAGCCTGTCGCACCGGTGTCAGTACAATCGAACCGCCTTCATGGAGCGTGATAGAGATCTGATCGCCCACGTGGAGGCGCGCGAGATCCATGAACGCGGCATCAAGCATAATGCCATGCGAATTACCAATCTTGCAGATCGTTTTCGTCACGAGGTAAAACTATGTATTACGCACGGATCCGGCAAGCGGTTCAAGCATCCCACCGGGATGACGATGAAATCCTAGCGGCATCGGATACTCCTTAATGTCCTGCGCGATTTCCCCGTCGGCTGCTCGCAAATGGATCTGAGCCGACTGCTCGTCACTCATCGATCCGCGCCAGGAAATCAGTTCTACAACACGGCCTTTGTGATCGGACCGAGCGGTGAGATCGTCTTTCAACAGGCCAAGGTTCAGCCAATCCAGTTTTTCAAGGACGGTCTGCCCGCACCGGGACACCGCTAGCTCGTTTGGCCGTGCGTCCTTGTGACCGTGGGATTTGCCGCGTGGGGATTCTGGCTGGCGTTGTTCGACCGACGACCCAGGTCGCCATGACCGAGAGTCGGTCACGCCGGTGAATCTCGCAGACTCATTCGTCCGCCGATTCGAGCACCTTTAAAATTTGATTGAAGGCGTCATATAGGTCCGCGTTGTTTTGGAGATTCAGTGTGAATCGGTGATCGCGATTTGCCAGCGTCGAGACCTGACCCTCGAAGTAAAGGACATTGGAGACCTTTTGTTTGTGATGGGTGCGTGACTTGATGTTGTAGGTGGCGACCGCGGGTGAGGCAAGAAACTGCGAGTCGATGGCCAAGGCATGAATCGGTTTCCCGTTGCGATTATAGCCAGGGTTTTCGAGGAGAATCGACGTCGGCTCCACGGCGGGGGTGTAGAATAATTGAGTCACGCCGCCGTGCCGATAATAGTAGCTACACTGCGCTTGATTCGTGCCCACTTTTTCCAGTTCAGCCCTGGCATCCACGACTTGATCGACACCCGGGCAGAAAAGTACGCGCGGAGTCTTCGCAAGGTAACGTTCCAGGAGCAAACCCAAAGCAACGGGAGCACCGCTACGCAAGGAGAGAAGGCTGGTGGGGGAACCGGTCGATGGATAAAATTCCGCCGGATGTGAGAAGGGCGGCGCATCGGGGCCGTAGGGAATTTTGCCAGAATTGTCCAGGGCGTAGCCATGAATCGCTATGCCCAATTGCCGAAGATTCGAAATACACGCGGCCCTGCGACCCGAGTCCCTGGCGGTGGCGAGTGCCGGTAGCAGCAGAGCAGCGAGAACGGCAAGGACGGCGATGACAACCAGCAACTCGATCAGGGTGAACGCTCTGCACCCAGGTGGTGGGCGCTTCGTTGCATTCGGGGCGAGCATTTTCAGGGGGCACTCCTACGGCACCTGCCGCATCTGATAATATCGAGTGCCCCAATTTGAATTTGTGTCCCTATACAGTGCGCTGCCCGTGAAATTGGTAATCGTTTCTAGGCGGGTCCAACGCGACGTTGGAAACGCTAGATTCGTACTCGTCAGGATTTCAAACAGTCCGGGTGCGCTTTCGAGCGTGAATTGGAACCGATCGTTAAAGTATGCCGGTGCTGTTAACACGGGATCGCGCACGACGGCCAGCCGAACGTTGTCGATATCCCAATAACCCCCCTTCAAGTCGAACCCGACCGTGGAACCCAGTTGAATGCCGATGTTCTTGTCCGCCCATACATCGCCAGCCTTGACGGTTGGAACGATCGTCTGAAAATCCGTAAGATGCGTTCCCGTCGGGAAGAGAGACCGGGTGTTGGTGAGGGTTGTCGACGCCAGGGTTACCCGGTTGCTGAGGGCGTCGCGATAATACAGGCTCATTTGGAACGTAACTCCATTGGACATTCCGCCGCCGCCGCCCAGTAATCCGACCGTCAGCACGTACGCCTTGCCGACTTCAAACCTCGCGTTGAAGTCACCCGTCGGCGACCGGTTTGTTCCACCGATCGAGTTGTGATCCTGAAAGATGGCGACCTCCGGCAAGGCAAACAGAAACGCCGCCTGTTTTCCGTCCATGTTGTCGATGTGGTTCGCACTTCCGTTCGTCGTATTTTGGAATTGGCCGATGAGCTGGTCCCAGGGGAATCCGCCACCGCCCATATACCAAGGTGGCTCGGGAGCCTTTTGCCAGGAATCCATTTCGGGGCCGGCGAAGTCTGTTGCGGGGGATTCAAATGAGCCATTTGGCACAACGCTCTCGGTCAATCGCACATTGTCCAAATCCCAGTAGCCGCCTCGACGATCAAACCCGGTCGTGGAGGCCAGCCGAATGCCGATATATTTACCAGCCCACGCGTCATCGACCTGTATGCGTGGCGTCCTTGCCTGGAAATCAACAACGCGTGTGTTCGTGGGAAATAATTCTTGAGAGTTCGTAATAGTCGTCGATGCGACGTTAACGACATTGCTGGCTGCATCGCGATAATACAGGCTGATTTGGAAGGTCGCGCCATTGGACATGCCGCCGCCACCGCCCAGCAATCCCACCGTGAGTGCATACGATTTGCCCGCGGTAAATCGTGCGTTGAGATCGTGGGTCGGAGACGTGTCGCTGCCTCCGATTGAGTTGTAATCCTGAAAAATCGCCACCTCGGGCAAGGCGAACAAAAATGCCCCCTGGCTGCCGTCCAGGTTCGCAATGTGGTTCGGGCTGCCATTCGTCGTATTGAGAAATTCGCCAACAAGTTGTTCCCAGGGAAATCCGCCGCCGCCCATA
The DNA here is from genome assembly GCA_945861565.1 of Akkermansia muciniphila. Taxonomy (GTDB): domain Bacteria; phylum Verrucomicrobiota; class Verrucomicrobiia; order Limisphaerales; family UBA9464; genus SIBK01. Next base: position 2,251 of record CAMAUY010000163.1, on the reverse strand, counting down.
TACCACGGAGGCTCGGGCGCCTTCTGCCAGGAGCTCATCGTGGGGCTGGCGAAATCGGTTTCCGGAGATTCAAATGAGCCATTTGGCACAACGCTCTCAGTCAATCGCACATTGTCCAAATCCCAGTAACCCCCTCGAAGATCAAACCCGGTGGTGGATGCCAGTCGAATGCCGATATGTTTTCCCGCCCATGTGTCGGTCGCGCGCACAATCGGCGTCCGCGCCTGGAAATTAACGAAGCGAGTGTTGGTTGGAAATAAATCCTGCGAGTTGGTGACGGTCGTAGTGGCGACGGTGATGACGTTACTGGCTACATCGCGGTAATACAGGCTGATTTGAAAGGTCGCACCATTGGACATGCCGCCGCCTCCACCCAGCATTCCGACCGTGAGTGCGTAGGATTTTCCGGCCTCAAATCGGGCGTTCAGGTCATGGATTGGCGAGGGGCTGGTTCCGCCGACGGAGTTGTAATCCTGAAAGATCGCCACATCGGGCAACGCAAACAAGAAAGCGCCTTGGCTGCCGTCCATGTTTTCTATCCGGTTCGGGCTGCCATTCGTCGTGTTCAGGAATTCGCCGACGAGTTGTTCCCAGGGAAATCCGCCGCCGCCCATATACCAGGCCGGCTCGGGCGCCTTCTGCCAAGAGCCCATCACGGGATTGGCGAAATCGGTTTCCGGAGACTCGAAGGAACCGTTGGGAACCAGAATGGCGCCCGCGCGAATCGCGCCGATTCCGGCAAACAGGGTAAGCATCCCAACAACGACCAAGACGAGCCTTTTCCGGAAGCAGGGAGCTAGATCATCGGCACGGGAGGGAAATAGCCGTCCGGCAGACACTGTAAGGACTTCAAAATGACTCATTTCAATAGCGGGTATTTTTGTGGTGGCAGCATTTGACGGGCAGATGGACAAAACCAGCCAATAATGATGCGGACGGATGGTCGATTGGGTTCACGCATCCACGGCCCTTTGGGAGAGCTGAATTCCTTCGTGCCTGGGAACCACGGGCTGACACCCGTGGCGCCGGACCTTGGGTCTTCGGAGCTGGGGAGATCGAATTGAATCCGTGCCGAGGCCAATGGATGCTTTGCTCAGGCGACGGTGATCTCTTTGTCCAGATAGACATCCTGAATCAAGTTCAGCAGTTTCGCGCCGTCCTTCATCGGACGTTGGAAAGCCTTGCGTCCTGAAATGAGCCCGGTGCCGCCGGCGCGTTTATTGATCACCGCGGTCATCACTGCCTCGGCGAAATCGTTCTTGCCGGAAGCGCCACCGGAGTTGATTAGCCCGGCTCGGCCCATGAAACAGTTGGCAACCTGATAGCGGCAGAGGTCGATGGGGTGATCGCTCGTCAGCTCGGAATAGATCCGTTCGTCGAGTTTGCCGTAGCTTGAGCCGCCGGTGTTGAGTGCCTTGAACCCACCGTTGTTCTCCGGGAGCTTTTGCTTGATGATGTCGGCCTGGATGGTCACGCCGAGGTGGTTGGCCTGGCCGGTCAGGTCAGCGCTGACGTGGTAATCCTTGTCCTTCTTGAATTCGTTATTGCGGAGGTAGCACCAGAGCACGGTGGCCAGCCCCTGCTCGTGGGCTGCGGCAAACGCTTGCGCAACCTCCACGATTTGTCGGCCGCTGTGGTCCGAGCCAAAGTAAATCGTGGCACCGACAGCCGCTGCACCCATGTCGGCGGCCTCCTTGATCGTGCCAAACAGGATCTGGTCCGCCTTGTTGGGATAGGTGAGCAGCTCGTTATGGTTGATCTTAACGAGGAAGGGAATCTTGTGGGCATACTTGCGCGCCACCGCGCCGAGCACACCGTAAGTGGAGGCCACCGCATTGCAGCCGCCTTCAATCGCCAGCCTTACGATGTTCTCCGGGTCGAAGTAGGCGGGGTTCTTTGCAAAACTCGCGCCCGCGGAGTGCTCGATGCCCTGGTCCACCGGCAGGATGGACACGTAACCGCTGCCGCCAAGGCGCCCATGGCGAAAAATGCGTTCGAGGTTCCCGAGGACGCGGTTATTGCGGCTGGACAGCGACCAGACGCGGTCCACGAAATCCGGGCCTGGCAGGTGGAGGGACTCGCGGGGCACAGTCTTGGATTTGTGCCTCCTCAGCAGAATCTGTGGGCACATTCTGAATGATTTCGGATGGAAGTTGCATATTGTCAATGTATTACAGCGCAATTGAACTCACCAACGTTTGACCACTGATCGCCTGCGCAGCGGGCCAAGCTTTCTGGCAGCAGGCAGGCG
>CAMAUY010000162.1 GCA_945861565.1 Akkermansia muciniphila | reverse complement strand
GGGCCAAGCTTTCTGGCAGCAGGCAGGCGAGCGGCGGCGACGAGCTTTGAGCCTCCAGCTCGCGTTGCCGCCGGTCGCCACGCGTAACGGACTCGCCTGCCTGCTGCTGGAAAGCCTCATTTTCACCCACAGATTAGGCGGAAGAGCCCTGATAGATATTGATAGTTCGCTTTTTTGACGCTCCGCGATTAATGGTTCCTTCGTCTGCCACTCGGGATGCTTCGACGCCTGCGCCTTCACGCGGTCGGCCACGAAGTAAAACTGGACCAGCACCGGTGACTTCAAGGGAGTTCTTTAGATCCGGAGACTTGAGAGGAAAAATTCTTTCCATCCCCGGCCGCGAGCTCAATGAAGCGCGGATGAGGAACGAGAGGGCGCAAGCCAGGGCCGGAGTCAGGACGGTTGACACCAACCTTATCCTTGGGGCGACCGGGAGAATCATGGCTGGCTTGCTTCAGGCCGAACTTCCGAACGGGATCAGCACATCGGATCGACATGAGAGGTCGGTCAGCGGAATGACTCAGGCCGCGTCTGGAGCTCGGAATGCTGCTGGCATTCGACGTGCCCAAGTCAATCAGTGGCAATTTTCCATCAGCCGCCCCATGCGGTCATCTACAAATCAATCCGCACCGGGTCGAATGAAGCGTAGGTTCCAGAGAGTGCCCGTTGAACCCAAGATTTCAGAGTGTGAAAAGCCCAACACCTACTCTGGTATGGAATTGAGTGAGTTTTGGGATTCCGTCGTGCCAAACAAATCATCAAGAATAGACAGCACTGCTTTCGAAGGTGTGCGGATGTTCGACTCCCAGTCCGTTATGACGCGAGTGGCAACCTCAAGAATATGAGCGAGTTGAGACTCCCGAAGCCCTTTTTCGATGCGTCTGAATTGAAACCGTTGGCCGAGAGTGGTCAAGGCTGTTTTGGGAGGCGTTTTTAGGGCATGATCCTTCGGAAATTGATTGCGATGGCGTGTAATTTTGCGGTATGCAATACCCAACAGTGCTATCGGGCGGTGTGAGGGACACGCTCGCCATAGCCTCATCCACGAGGCGCTCCAGCGTCTTGAGTCCCGTGACACCCAGTACGTCCCGATATTGCTCCGGAAAGCCGCGGTGCACTCCGAGCGGCGATTTCAGGCGGAGCTCAAACCATCGCGTCGCCAGCGAGACCGGATCCGGCTGGGCGATTTCACAGGAGCGCCGGTGCAACGCGGAAAACTCATCCAGCACCCCGCTCGACCAGTACTCGCTGTCCTGCACTTCCATCACGGCGAGTTCAACTCGGCCAGTCCCGAAGTGAACGTCGAGAAACCGCTGAACATGCCGCGAGTAGTTGTGGATGGTGGTGCGATCCAACCCCCGATTTTCGATCGAAAAGAGGCGATATTCGTTCACCAGGCGTTGTGCTGGGCTACTGTGCGGTTTTCAAATCGGCACTTTCACACGATTTTCAGACCGTCCTCCGCAAACCCTGAGATCGCGAACTGCGAACTCAGTTCTTCACGCTCCTTTCGGACACTTCGGCATGGGCTCCCAGCCCTGCGTGAAAATAGGCATCTCCTTTTTCCTCAGATTACGTGACGCGGAACACTAATAACCCCGCCTATATGCAGTTAGCAAAACAGCAATCTGCTTGGCGACCCACAGGTCTAATGGACTTGTGCTTCCAAGTGTTGGTAGGCTGCGTGGGTAGCCAGCCGCGAGTCTTCCCGAGGGGCGCCCACGGTGAAATGGTAAAGGCTTTGGAAGGCTTCGTCCGCGAGGCCTGCCTGCGTGCCCCGCACGGGCAGGCCCATCAATTCATGCACGGGATCGTCGAAGAAACAGCCGATGCCGGTCCCTCTCACTCTATACGCTTCTGCTTCCAGGTAGAGGACCTGCCCAATCATGCCGCTTTCCCAGAATAGTTGGCGATAGCGATAGGGAGCCGTCTCGATCTCCTCACGAAAGCGGGCGATCATGCCCAGAGAGAAAGCGCTATCACCAGCAATTGACTGCCCGCAGCTTACCGACGACGCCGTGCTCTGAAAATCTCCGGTCTGGAGCAAATACAGGGGCAGCGCTTCATCCACTGGCTGCCAGAGGAACTTGCTATGACACTTTTGCTGCAAGGCAGGCAAATCCCGTTCGGCTCGCAGCAAGAAATACAAGCCCGGCTCCAATCCAGTGACGCGGTGGACGAACAAGAGCAGATGCACGCACGGGGCAGTCAGTCCGAGATCGAACGGCGCGCACTCGTCGCGTGGAAGGGTTTTGTCCAGCATGGCGCAAAACTGGTTCTTAGCGATGCTGGTGATCCCATCGAACGCCACCGCGCTTCTTCTTTGGCGAATGATTTGGGCGGCAGACATTCCAAATTCTGCCGTCGGTGCGTAAAACGGGCAGGTTGTGTTCGAGCCTGTCTGAAAACGTAGGGCGGATATCTTGTCTGCCAGTTCGGGCGGCATCCTGCCATCCGAAAGACGGGGCGAGGACGCCCCGTGAACCGGCAGGCTGGAAGCCTGCCCTACATTTGCCGTCGCCGCCGCCACGCGCGAAATGATCTCCCAATCCACATGGTCCTCGCTCAATTGGTTTGGCGTTCCCTGGAACTTCAGCCCTGAAAACTCCGATACAATCTCTGTGGGCAAATCTCGCGGAATCCGCTGCCCCCCGCTCCAATGGACGAAACACAGCAGCTCGGGATGCTCCAACTCGAACTCCGTCCGCTGAGTTTGATCGAAGCCCAACAACCTCGCAATCTCCTCGTCTGACACCGCGTTCAGCCAGGTGACTTTCCAGCCGAGCAGATTGGCGGAGAAGCTGAGAGCCGCCAAGGCATGTCCCACGTCGTGCTGGCAGTAACGAAAAGCCCGTTCTCCATATTTCCATGCTTCGCGCCAGAAGATGCTGGTCAAGGCGACGAAAACTCCATCTGTGTGCAGATGCATCTTTGATGCGCGGCCAGAGCGTTTCGGGCACTTGGGCCCTGGGTTCCAGAGCGTGCAGGTAAGAGTTGTAATGGAAGACGCCCGCGGTGACTCCGGGCAGCGTCGGCAGGATCAAGTAGGCTTCGGTCGGATGAAGATTGCCGCTGGAAGGATTCACGCGCAAAGCCCACGAGTTTCCAGGAATGGATTTCCACGCCGAAAGCCCGAGGGACAACTCAAGGAAGACGCCGATGGTTTCGCGGGTAAAATCCTGGAAGGCATTGCGGCTCCTTTCATACAAAGCCAGGTGCTCGCTCGCGGGGTCTTTTTGCAGCAACGGAAGCTTCACCGCCGTCACTCCTTCATAGGTGCGGAATGGATTGGGCTGATTGGCCCAGTCAAGAAATCCCGCGGACCTCGCATAACGATGAAAATGATGCTTGGTCTGCTCGTGATAAAGCAGCGTCTCGGTGACTGCCAAAGCGATTTGAGTTTTCATTCAAGAGCGATCAGGAACTGCACGAGAGCATTGAACAACCGGCCCGTTGACGCGCCCAGTCGGGCCGTATTGCGGCAAGTTCTTCCTCGCCGGGTTGCTCATCATAGCCACGGCGCAATAGTTCCAACAACTCAAAGGTATGCAGACCCAGTTTCCCGGCCATCATGGTTTGCCAGCTCAGGGTAACGTTTTCCGCATAGACATTCAGCGCCTGTTGCAATAGCTCGACCTGGTCAATGAGCGGACAGATGGCATTGGCCAGTTACTCCAGATTCCAGAAAGCGATTTCGGGCTGGTGGCCAAAACAGTAACGATGATGGGTCGCATCAGTGGTATTGGGCTTCCAGTGGGGATCGTAATTCTCCAGCCAGCCGTAGGGGCCGTAGTCAATGGTGAGGCCGAGGATCGACATGTTGTCTGTGTTCGTGACGCCATGCACGAACCCCACCCGCTGCCAGTGCACGATCATCTCCGCTGTTCTGCGACAGACTTCCGTATACCAAGTGCGATAAACTTCTGGCGACGGCTCTCCCAAATGCGGAAAGTCAGTGCGAATCGTGTCGTCCACCAGCTTTCGCAGCCGCTCGATATCGCCGCGGGTGATGAAAAGCTCAAATCTGCCAAAGCGCGAGAACGACGGCGCAACCCGGCAGACCAACGCGCCCGGCTCGCCTTTGGGATAACCATCGTAAAACATGTCCCGAATCACCTGCTCGCCACTCAGGATGAGACTCAAGGTCCGCGTGGTGGGCACGCCCAGGCGATGCATGGCTTCGCTGCATGAGAACTCGCGCACGGACGAGCGCAACACCGCCTGACCGTCTGCGGTCCGCGAGTAGGGTGTGCGCCCCGCGCCTTTAAGCTGTAACGCCAGGCGCTCACCCTGCCGATTGATCACCTCGCCCAGATTTATTGCGCGCCCATCGCCGAGCTGGCCAGCCCAATGTCCGAACTGGTGGCCACCGTAACAGGTCGCATAGGAATCCATGCCGGCCGACACGCGGTTGCCCGCAAATACTTGGACAAAATAATCCGATTCACAAACCTCCGGGGTCAAATCCAACTGCCGGGCGACTTCCTTGGAGTAAGCGACCATTTGCGGCCGGGCGACTTGGGTTGGCAACACGCGCGAGTAACAGGCCCCGATGACATGACGTCGCGGGTTCGTGATTTCGGGGTCGGCAGGCAACTCTCGCACAAAACGATTATCGAACCTCAAGGCATCGAGGTGGATGATGGGTGGCGGGGAATTCATTGGCTGAGTGTTTTATTTCTCTGCAACGGCGGAATCGTTCTCAGTTTTCATACTCGTTTGCCGGCCCGGATGCGACCGGCCGGCCGGGCCGCTGCTACCGCGCAATCGAACCATAGGCCCAGTCCAATCACGGCCGCGTTATGCGTTCGGGGATGACCGTCTGGTCGAAATCCGCCCCCGAGAGCAACCCGAGCTTGAGCGTGGCTTCGCGCAGGCTCGTGCCTTCCTGGTGGGCGGTCTTGGCGATCTTCACCGCGTTGTCGTAACCGATCTTCGAGTTCAGCGCCGTCACCAGCATCCGGCAATTCTTCACGTAAGCCTCGATGCGCTCGCGATTCGCCTCGAGGCCAGCCACGCAATGGACGGCGAACGACCGGCTGGCGTCGGCCAGCAGCCGCACGGAATTGAGGAAGTTGAAAATCATGACCGGCTTGAATACGTTCAACTCGAACGTTGCCCTGCGAGCCGGCGGATGAATTCGCGCGGCATCACGTCGCGACCGATATCGAAATGGATGAGGGCACGGGCGGTCTGCGCGCCGTAGGAGCGGTCGACGGGCACTTCGATGGCGCCAAAGCTGTCGGTTTCAGTGCGAGTGTTCATAGGGTCAGCCGCCGATATAGGACATTTCAATTTTCTTCGTCCGCGAAGTCGCGGCGGTGCGACTTTCCGAATAGCGGTCTGCGCGCTGATTCCAGATCAACCCGATGGCCTCGGCAATTTGCCCGTCGCTCTGGCCCGAACGCGTGAGCCCGCGCAAATCATAGCCGGACTGCGCGAACAGGCACGTATACAGCTGGCCATCGGTCGAAAGCCGGGCGCGTGTGCAGGTGGAACAAAAGGCTTGCGTCACGCTGGAGATGACGCCGATTTCGCCGCTGCCATCCGCATAGGCCCAGCGCCCGGCGACTTCACCGGGGTAGTTGGGTTCGGCGGCGATGAGCGGCAACTCGGCGCTGATCCTGCGCACGATCTCGGCCGAGGGCACGACCTCGTTCATGCGCCAGCCGTTGGATGAGCCCACGTCCATGAATTCGATGAAGCGCACGATGTGGCCGCTGCCCTTGAAACGCCGCGCCATCCCCACGATGTCCTGATCGTTGACGCCTTTCTTGACCACCATGTTGATCTTGATGGGCGCAAAGCCCGCGTCGTGCGCCGCGTCGATGCCTTCCAACACATCGGCTACGGCAAAATCGACGTCGTTCATGGCGCGGAAGACCGCTTCATCGAGCGAATCGAGCGAGACGGTCACGCGCTGGAGGCCGGCGGCCTTGAGCGACTTTGCTTTCCTGGACAGCAGCGAGGCGTTGGTGGTGAGGGTCAGATCCAATGGTTGGCCGTCAGGCGTCTTGAGGACAGCCAGCATCGCGATCAAAATCTGAAGGTTTTTGCGCAGCAGCGGCTCGCCGCCGGTGAGGCGGATTTTCTCGACGCCGCAGGCGACGAACAGGCGCGTCAGGCGGCTGATTTCCTCGAAGCTCAACAGTTCGGTTTCAGGCAGGAATTTGTATTCCTTGCCGAAGACCGACTTGGGCATGCAGTAGGTGCAGCGGAAATTGCAACGGTCGGTCACGGAAATGCGCAGGTCGCGCAAGAACCGGCCGCGTGTGTCCGCCCGGGTGTCGCCTGTGGCGGGCGCGGGCACTGGAATGACCGGCACGCCGACTTTTTCCGCCGCACGCGCGGCGAGGATCTTGCCATCGGCCCATTGCATGCCCGTCAGACCCACCGGCGCTAGCGCCACCGGCATCTTCACCTTCTGCCCGAGCATGACCGATTCGGTGCTGCGGTTTTCCATATTAACGCCGACGCGTTGACGTCATTTAAGTGCCGCCAAGTCGTTGCTGTTGGCGCGGTAGGTGCCTTCAGTATAGCTGCCCGAGTCGACATAGTCGAAAAACGCCTTGGGGGTGTTCTTCTTTTGTAGCTGGCGCAGGTCTTCGATGCAGGTAATGATAGACACACACCAATTCAGTTAATCGGCAGACCTCGGGTTACTCCGGCGGGCGATCATGCACCTCTTACTTGCGGGAGAAAGCGGCCTGCGCACCGTTCATCGCAGCGCGCGGTGAATTGATCGCGGCCTTCGCCTCGGACAGATGGCCTTTGCCGATGGAAACGCCGTTGAAGGCTTGCACCTGGCGACCTTCATAATACGGCTTTGGTTTTGGGCCGAAGTTGTATTTGATGTTCTTCCAGTTGTCACCAGCCTGGTAATCCGAGCCGACCGCGCCGCTCGATTCGTAGCCGCAGTGGACCATGCAGTTCTCACAGCGCGGGTCGCGCGCCACCCCGTTCCGCACGCCGTATTTGTCCCACTCTACCTTCGCGATCAATTCTTGATAGCCGCCAAAGTGGCCGTCGGTCATCAGGTAGCACGGGGCTTTCCAGCCTTTGATGTTGCGCGTCGGAATCGCCCACGCGGTGCAGGACAACTCGCGTTTGCCGGCGAGAAATTCCTGATAGACCGGGGTGCCGAAAATGGTGAACTTCTCGCCCCATTCCTGAATCTTCGCGAATTTCTCCTTCGTCATCTTCCGGGTGAGGAAGAAGTCCTCCGGCTTTTTACCGAGGCGCTTGATCATGTCTTTCTTGGCCGCGTCATATTCGTAGCCGGGCGAGATGGTGTGGCCATCCACCTCCAGCGAGGACAAGAACTCGAACATTTGCTCCAGTTCCTTGGCATCGCTTTCCTTGTAAACTGTGGTGTTGGTGGCGACCTGGTAGCCGAGAATCTTGGCCATCTTGATCGCCTCGATGCATTCCTTGAAAACGCCTTCGCGCTCGACGATAAGGTCGTGCGTGTATTCCAGCCCGTCCACGTGGACGTTCCAATACATCCATTTGCTCGGCTTGATGGTGACTTTGGCGCGCGCCTGGTCGTCGGCCTGGCGGATGGTCGCGGCTTCCTTGTCAGAAATCAATTTCCCGGCGAGCAGCTTCGCGATCTTGGTCTCCATCTTGGGCGAGTAGTGGGCCCCCATGTATTCCCGCATCTTTTTCCGCATGAACGTGCCGTTCGTGCAGATGTAGATGATGCGGTGCTGTGCGTGCAGCCCGGCGACCAGTTCCTCGATCTTCGGATAAATCAGCGGTTCGCCGCCGCAGATGGAAACCATCGGCGCCTCGCACTCGACCGCCGCCGCGAGGCAGTCCTCCAGGCTCATGATGTCTTTGAGGCTGGTGGAATACTCGCGAATACGGCCGCAGCCGGTGCAGGTCAGATTACAGGTGTGCAGCGGTTCAAGCTGCAACACCATGGCGAATTTCGGGGTCTTCGCCAGCTTGTGTTTAATGATGTGACCGGCGATTCTCGCCGTGAGTGCAAAGGGGAAACGCATATTCTTTGTGTCGGTGTGTGGTTAAACCTGAGCCTTTACGCGGGCAATTTCGGCCTGGTGCCCGAAGCGACGAGGCCGGCTTTTTCGCGGCGGCGGCCAAGGTAATCCTCGACGTGGATCAAGTTGCTCTCGCCCGCCCGCTGCACGACCTTGAGCAGGTTATCCATGCTGGAGACTTCTTCGAGTTGTTCCTTGAGGAACCACTCCAGCATGTTGCGGGTGATGTGATCGGATTCTTTGATGGCCAGTTCAACCAAGGCATTGATTTGTCGGGTGACCGCTATCTCCTGGTCAAGCGACAGCTTGATGGCCTCTTCAACGTTTTTGAATTCCGAATTGGGCGCGGGAATGGCCGGGATGCCGACCTTTCCACCGGTGTCCACGAGGTATTTCACAAAGCGCATGGCATGGTCGCGCTCCTCCCCGGCCTGACGGTAAAAGTGGCCGGCCAGAACCGACAAGGCATCCGCGTCGAAACGGGAGGCAATGGCGACATATTGCATTGAGGCGCCAAATTCATTGCCGATCTGTTCGTTGATGGCGTTGGTCATTGTTTTGCTGATGAGCATGGAAACCTTTGGGTTGATGGTGGTTATTGCTGGAATTTTTTTGCCGCCGGTGCGGATAAACTTAAGTTGATTGGTCGGCCTTCGTGCATGGGTGTTTTTCCCGGCTTCCGGTTTGGCCTTGGCCAAAGATGGGCAAGAAGTTGGCCGTCATTCGAGCGGCCCGTCCTGGCTGGTTGCGGCCAGGCGTGCGGAGCGCTCGGCCAGTTCAAAATGAAATTGTTCCGGTTCGGGGCGCAGGCCTGGCTGATGCGTTCGACCCCAATACGCGCTGAAGATTTCGCCATCCTCGCGGCGGGCCACAAACTCTTCCAAGTAAGTTTTAACAACGGCCGGGATATCTTTCAGCTCCACCACCTTCTTTTCCAACCCCACCAAACGATCCCCCGTCATCGAGCCGCCGACAAAAAGGGCGTATTTTCCCGGAGCGCGACCGACGAACGAAATATCGGCGTTATAGGGTCGGGAGCAACCGTTGGGGCAGCCGGCCATCCGGATCAGGATCGGCTCCTTCTCCAACTGCAGCGCACGCAGAATTTGGTCGATTTCGTCCATCACCGGGCCGAAGACGCGCTCGCTTTCCGCCAAGGCCAGGCCGCAGGTGGGCAAAGCCACGCAGGCGTGCGAGGTCTTGCGGGCTTCCGTCATGCCTTCGTCGCTCGGCACGCCATACTGTTTGAGCATCTGATCCATCGTCTGCCGCTGGTCGGGCCGGAAGTTGCAGAAAAGGATATTACAATTAGGCGTGAGCCGGATCGGGCATCCCAGTTGGCGCGCGATTTCCCGAAACGCGCTGCGATAACGGCCCGCCCCGGTATCCTGGATCCGCCCTTGCGGCACAAAGACGCCGCAGAACAGTTTGCCGTCCCCCTGTTCGTGCCAGCCGAGCATGTCGGCCACCGTGGTTAATTGCAGTGGTTTGGGTGGTTCCGTCGGCGCTGGTAGTCTCGCTTCGACCTCCTGCCGGAACCAGGCGAGACCGCGTTCCTCGATCAGATATTTCATCCGGGCCCGGCTGCGGTCTTCCCGGTTTCCGTAGTCGCGTTGGACAGTGACAATGGCGACACCGGCGGCAACGGCATGCTCGCGGGCGACATAAAAAAGCGGTTTCGCCAGGACAGGGTAGGTTTTCAGTTTGCCATGCGTCATGCCAAAACCGCCCCCGACCAAAATGGTGTAACCTTCCACCTGGCCATTCGGAGCATGGGCCACATAGCCGATGTCGTGCGTATAAATATCCACGTCATTGCGCGGCGGGACGATGACGCCGATCTTGAACTTGCGCGGCAGATAATGTTGGCCGTAGAGGGGTTCGTTTTCGGCTGCGGGAGGCGGATACAGTTTCCCGCCGTTCAGCCAGATTTCCGCATACGCGCGGGTCTGGGGGAACAACGCCTGCGTCAGTTCATCGGCCAGTTTTTGCGCATCACCATGGGCCGGGGTGTGCAGTGGCGAGGGGGAAGCCATCACATTGCGCACGATGTCGCCACAGGCTCCGACGGTCGTGATGCCTGACTGGGTGATTCGGGCAATGCATTCCCGCAGTCCACCTTTGAGGACCAAATGATACTGGAAATTCTGCCGGGTGGTGATGCGGATCGTTTGATTGCTGAGGTCAGTCGCGATCTGATCCAGCTTCAGATAATCAGCAGCCGCAAGGTGGCCGCCCGGAATTTTGGTGCGCACCATGAAGCTCCAGGCCTTGTCGAGCCCGGCCTTTCTCAGTTCACCGCGAGTGTCCCGGTCGTCCTGCTGATACGTCCCATGAAACTTGAGGAGTTGGATTTCCTCCTCGCCGAAGTGGGAGGCGTCACTGTGCAAGGTCTCGGCGATCGTTCCTCGCAGGTAACGACTTAGCTCTTTAATCTGTTCGGTTTTACTTTCGGCCATGTGGTCTTCCTTTCATAAGATTCCTTTGCTCGGGAGGTTTCCTGAGTCTTCCATGTTGTTTCCTTGGAAGGTGACTTGAAGTTGCTTCAAATTGGTGGAGAGAGAATTGGGCAAATCATGCATCATGAAAGCCATTAAAAATTCTTCTCTCAAATCCCGCCGCAAATTCGACGAAACCTTCAAGCGCGAAGCGGTCAATAACTGGCTCGCCAGCGGCAAGTCCG
>CAMAUY010000161.1 GCA_945861565.1 Akkermansia muciniphila | reverse complement strand
CAGATCGAGAATCCCGAATAAAGAAGGCCGCACCTCGGCGGGGGCGGCGAACCCAGCGTCGCCCTCGCCCATCTCGGAAATACCCCTCAATCACTGTGCGGTTTTCAAATCGGCACTTTCACACGGTTTTCAGACCGTCCTCCGCAGGCTCAAACAACAGTGAGAAAGGAACAATAAAAATGAAAACTTCCTGCTCTATGCGGCAAAAACTTCCCGTCGTGCTGGTCGCCGGCCTTGGTGGGCTTTTCACCGTCGTCAACCTAGCTTCCCCGGAACCCTGGGGCTCAGCCCCGGCACCGCCTCAGGCATGGAAAGCCCTCGCTTCTTCCGCAGATGGCACGAAACTCGTGGCCGCAGGGAGTGCTACACACATTATTGGTCCCTACAACGTTCTGGGTCCCCCCGCTCCAATTTACATCTCCACCAATTCCGGCGCGACCTGGGTAAAAACCAGCGCCCCGAGCAACTCGTGGTCGTTCGTCGCCTGTTCAGCCGACGGCGTTAAATTGGTTGCGGTGACGGCACCAAAATCCGATGGGCTACGGGAGGACGGGACTGAAGTATCCTATGGTGACGGCCTGATTTACACCTCGCCCGACCTCGGGGTCACATGGACGCGGACCAGCGCCCCGAGCAACTCGTGGAGTTCTGTCTCAGCATCCTCGGATGGCACTAGATTGGTGGCCTCAGCTCTAAGTGATGGCCGCGGGGCGAGGGTCAAGAGTGGCGATGGGCTGATCTATGTCTCCAAGAATTCGGGATCCACTTGGGCGCCCACAACCGCGCCGATCGACTCCTGGATGTCCGTCGCCTCTTCGGCAGACGGTGCGAGTCTGGTGGCGGTGGCTGAGCTCAGATGGGTCTGGAATGAGACTGACCCGACTAACTCGTATCGCATTGGCGACGGCAGGATTTATCGTTCCTTGGATCACGGCGCGACCTGGACGCGGACCAGTGCTCCCAGCAACTCTTGGACTTCCATCGCGTGTTCGGCTGACGGCGCAAAGCTGATAGCGGCGGCTACGACCGGGCAGGAATTCAACGGGACTGACTGGAATTCCATTGGCGATGGCGCGATTTATCGTTCCTTGGATTCGGGCGCAACTTGGACACCCACAAGCACACCGAATAATGAATGGGTATCTGTCGTCTCGTCGGCAGATGGGACAAAACTGGTCGCAGCAGGCCTTTATTCCCGAATTTACATTTCAGCAAATTCCGGCGAATCATGGACAGCGACCGCGGGTATAGGGTCAGCGATTGCTTCCTCGGCGGATGGGAATAGGCTTGTGGCGGGTGATATTTTTGGCCGCCTCATGACATTTCCCTATTCAGGGCAGTGGCGAATGACCAGACCGCCCGGTTCCAGCGAAAATTATTTCCAATCGGTGGCCTCTTCAGCCGATGGGACGAAACTGGTGGCCACGGCTTCTCCGTGGGGCGGAGATGGCCTTATCTACACCAGCAAGTCAGGCGCCATGTGGACTGCCACCGCAGCGCCGAGCAATTATTGGGCGTCGGTTGCCTCTTCAGCGGATGGTACCCATTTGATTGCGGCGGCACTGGCCGACCCTGGCGATGGCTTGATCTATACATCCAGCGATTCGGGAGCAATCTGGACGGTCACCACCGCGCCGCGCAATCATTGGATCTCCGTCGCTTCCTCCGCTGATGGGGCGAGATTGGTGGCGGTCGAGGAGGCCCATTACATAGCAGACCACCCCTTTGTCCTCGGCAGCATATACACTTCAGGCAACTCGGGGGCATCTTGGGTCAAGGCCAACGCGCCGAGCAACCAATGGACTTCCGTCGCTTCTTCCGCGGATGGGATCAGGTTGGTGGCGGCGGCAAGAGAGTTTGGGGAGCTTCCGGGATTGATTTACATCACGACGAATTCGGGCGCCACTTGGACCGAGACTGGGGCGCCCAATGAACAATGGACTTGTGTCGCCACGTCAGCGGATGGCGCGAAAATGGTGGCGGCCGCAGGCTTGTTTCGGACAGGTGGGATTTACACGACCAGCGACTCAGGAGGGACCTGGATGAGGACCAGTGCACCCGAGGATTTTTGGCGATCAATTGCCTCATCAGGCGATGGAACCAAACTGGTTGCAGTGAGTTCTCGTGGCCAGATCTATTCCTCGATTGATTCTGGTGCCACCTGGATCCCGGCCTATGCGCCGGCTAAGGCAAATTGGCTTTCCGTGGCGATGTCAACCGACGGAAACAACATCGTGGTGGTGGGTTCTGACTCGATATCTACCTTGCGGATTGACACTCCCGCCCCGGTTCCACCGCTGCCGCCTTCGCCTCAGTTGGCCATTGGCTTGTCCGGCGGGACCCTTGGCCTTTCCTGGCTCGTGCCGTCAACGCGCTTTGTCCTGCAGCAAAACTCCGATCTGGGCTCCCCAGGCTGGGTGGATGTGCCGGCACCGCCAACGCTCAATCTCACCAATCTTCATCATCAGGTGACGCTAACGCCGTCCTTGGGCGGCAGCTTTTATCGCCTCAAACAACAGTGAAACCGGCCGCCTTTCAGCAGAAGCTTGATGAAGCGCGGCAGCTTTTGCTGGGCCAGCATTTTACCCAGGCACTGTCGCGCTATGCCAAGTTGACCCGGGCGTTCCCCGGCCAGGCCGTGGTTTGGTTTGAGTACGGAACCACCGCCGCGCGTTTGGGGCAACTGGAAGCGGCCAGCCGCGCCTGGGAAAGGGCCATGCAGCTCGCGCCGCGGAATGCAGAGTTGATTGTCCAGATTGGCCATCAGTACCAGGGTTTGCGCAAGCCGGAGCAGGCGCGGGCTTGCTTTGCCCGGGCGGCGGCGGCGGATTCCAAGGCCATCAACCCACGCATCAGCCTGGCGGTGTTGTTCGAGCAGCAGCACCGCCTCGACGAGGCGCGGACCGCGGTGGAGGAGTGCCTGGCGATCGATCCCCGCGATGACCAGGCGCGGTACTTGTCGGCCATGCTGGATCGGCGCGGGAACCAGCTCGAAGCGGCCGAACGCCGGCTGCGCGACTTGATCCAGTCCGATCCGAAGCATCCGTATGTCCGGTATGCCTGCCGGTATGAGCTGGCCCAAGTCCTCGATCGCACCGGCCGGTTTGACGAGGCGATGAAGCTGCTTGCCGAAGCCAAGCAGATCGTGCGGACGCTGGCCAATACGTACGTGTTGCTCAAGAACTACGACCAGGCCGCGGAGAGCGCGCGTCAGTTTGCTTTGAATCAGCCCAGGAACATCCTCCAGGCGTGGACGAACTCCTTTCCGGCCCCGGAGCGTGAGGTCATTCCGCCGCTGGCGTTCCTGGGGGGACATCCGCGCAGCGGCACGACGTTGCTGGAACAGGTTCTGGGTGCTCACCCATGTGTCGCGGCGCTGGATGAGCCGTTGGCCTTTGCCGACGTGCTTCAGCCGGCCTTCTGCCAGATGCCGGAGCATTCGAGTGCTCCGTTGAACGGCTTGCGCCGGCTTTACCCGCGTGCGCTCCTGGACGAAGTGGGCGCGGCGGGAAACGGCAAGCTCCTGCTGGACAAGAATCCCTCGTTGACAGTCCATCTGCCAGTTTGGCTGCGGGTATTCCCTGAACTGCGTGTGGTGATCGCTCTGCGCGACCCGCGCGACGTGGTGCTGAGCTGCTATTTCCAGAATATCCTGCTCAATGCCACGAACGTGAACTTCCTCAGCCTCGAGCGTCTCGCCAAACATTACGCCGATTTGATGGATGTCTGGCTGGCAGTCCGGGAGTGGGAAGGAATTGCGTGGTTGGAGACCCGTTACGAAGAGATCGTGGCTGACCTGGAGAAGGAGGGCCGGCGCGTGACCGCGTTCCTCGGCCTGGACTGGCATGAGGGGCAGAACCGCTTTTACGAGAAGAGCCGCCAGCTTTACTCGCCCACCTATCAAGACGTGACCCGGCCGGTGTACGCCAGTTCCGTGGGCCGCTGGCACGCGTATGAGAAACACCTGGCCCCTATCCTGCCCGCGCTCGATGTGTATTGCCGGAGATTGGGTTATGGATAAAGAGGCAACATACCAAGAAGCGCTTGTGCCAAAGCATCTCGACGATGCGGTGTCCGGCGTCTGCGCCGTTCTGCGCACCACTTGACAACACGCACGCTTTCGCGCACGCCTCGGGTATGACGTCACTTCCTGTCACCCAAGCCCGATCCAAGCTCAATCAACTCCTTGATGAGGCCGCCGATTCTCACGAACCCATCCAGATTACCGGCAAACGTTCAAACGCCATCCTCGTGTCTGAGGACGATTGGCGCGGCATTCAGGAAACACTCTACCTCCTTTCGATTCCTGATATGCGCGACTCCATCCGCAAGGGCATGGCGGAACCGCTCGACAAATCCTCTACCAAAGCCGGCTGGTGAGTGGATCTATCAGGTCTATGACGCCGAACGCACGGTTAAGGTCATTCGTATGTGGACTCACTACGAATGAACCGACTTCAGACTTCAGAAGTGCGTCATCATCCTTTCAGAAGGTCTAACCCTGCAAATTGCCTTCCCAGCACGGGCGCACTCGGGGTTCGTAACCATTTTTCCAGGACGGTCGCGTACACGCTTCGGAAGTCCGTGTGAAACCGGACATCCCCATTCAGAAGATCGCCCGGCGCCAGGCTTGCCGCCTTTCCAATCCATCCAGGTTTCACGCGACCTCCAATCATAAACAGCGGCGCCGCGGCTCCGTGATCCGTTCCGCCGCTGGCATTTTCACCCACGCGCCGGCCAAATTCGCTGAACGTCAGAATCAACACTCGGTCCTGATTCCCCTGCCCCTGGAGATCGGTCATGAATGCCTTCAGCGAACTGCCTAATTCCTTCAGCAATCGTTCGTGAGTCGCTGTCTGGCCAGTATGGGTATCGTATCCTCCCTGATTTACATAATAGATACGACTCGCGAGTCCGCCGCCGATGAGTCGCGCCACCAATCCCAGCGAAGAACCCAATGAACCGGATGGATAGTCCGCCGAGTTCTTTACCCGGTCGGCCACCGAACGAATCACTCCGGAGCTCACGCGCGCATCCATCGCGGTTCGTTGCAGGAAATCCAGCGGCGATCCGCTGAGAATGGCACGTCCGGATGGCGCACCGACTGAACCGCCGGATTCCGTGGAGAGGGTCGCAAGCTCGCCGCCTTCTGCCATGGAGCGTAACGTTCCGTTCTCACTGTCCAATCCCATTTCGATATCCATCGCTCCGTCCGCCAATCGCAGACCTTGGGGATTTTCCAGAGCAACTCCAGTGGGCGTGCGCGCGGCGAACGCCTGCGGCAGTTGTCGTCCAATCGCAACTCCCACCGTCGGATCCGCACCCGAACAGGCGTGATCAAAATACCGGCCGAGCCAGCCCTGCTTCTCATAGCGTGCCGCGTCGCTGGCGGTTGCCCAGATTTCCATCGATCGAAAATGGGACCGATTGGGGTTGGGATAGCCCACCGCGTGGACGATGCCGAGCAGACCCGCGTCGTGCAATTCACGGAAGCCGCCGAGAGCTGGGTGCAATCCGAAGCGATCATCCAATTTCAAGACCTGACCTGCATGGAGTCCAAGGTGCGGACGTGCGCGATGGTAGTGGTCATCGGTATAGGGCACGACGGTGTTGAGGCCGTCGTTGCCGCCGGCCAATTGGAGCACCACGAGAATCCGCGAGTCCTTGCCGGTTACAGGGGAAGTTGCCTTGTCGCGCTCTGCCGCGTGCAGTGCATCGACTGTACCCGCCACAAACGTGGGAGCCGTCAAGGCAAGTGAACTGCCGAGCACGGTGCCGCGCAAGAATTCGCGCCGGGTTGTCAGAATGGATGTGTTCATGGGGAGAAAAGTTTTCCAAAAACGGACATGAATTAGGACCGTGAACGGGAGCGATGGATCAGCAAAGTTGATAATCAGGAGTCGACATTGAAAGCCGGAGCAGCCCCAAGACTTCGGCATCATCCAGCGAGCCCAATCGCGCCAGGTGTTTCTCGATCGTCGCGCGCTCCGCTGGCGAGAAGGATCCCTGAAGAAGGCGCTTCTCCAAAGCAGCGATCAGGCGCTGGGGATCCTTCCGATCTGCCTCGGGAACCAGCTTGGAGGCGAGCACGGCTCCTATGGGATTTTTCGGCCGTCGCCGCCCACGCGGGCGATCTCCCGCCTTCCCACCGCGGGCGACGGCCGGAAGCGGATTTTCACCCGTAACAAGGAGCAGCGCGAGGTTTTGTCGGTTCACCAGTGTGTTGGTGTTAATCCAGGCGATACCCCCGTCCCAACCCTTGACGTTGGGCGGCAGAAACAGGTCCTGTCCCAGAAGACGAATCGCATTACTCGAGATCGGAAGAGGCGGCAGATCGCGCTCGAGTTGACGCGTCGCGGCGATCAGCAACTGGACCGGGCTCTTGATCTGCTGGCGCACCACTCCCGGCGCGTAAAATTCCTCCGCCAAGAAGAGCGTTCTCAAGAAGGGCTGGAAACGTCGACCGGATTTTCTGAATTCTGTGGCGAGCGCGTCCCCGAGTTCTGTTGACACGGTGTCGGTGCCAAAAAAACTCCACAGCCGAGCTGTGATAAATCGGTCCGACGCGGGTTGGCTCACCAGGTGTCGCAGGAAGGTCCCCACATCAAATCGCGCCGTCGTGCCCAGGATCGTCTTTTCCCCGGCGTCATGCAGCCGCGGTCGAAACGCCGGTTCCTGACGGCTGCGAGCGAGCGTGAGCCCGGTCAGTGCGCGCGCTGCTTCCAAGACGTCTCGTTCGGAATAGTGCCCTTCGCCGAGCGTGAACAATTCCATCAATTCGCGTGCATAGTTTTCGTTCGGATGATCAGGCCGGCTCCGTGCCTGATCCAACCAGATCAACATCGCCGGATCCCGGGTCACCTGATCCACGAGGTTCCACCAACCGCCGCCGCCATGTCGGCGAAACACTTCGTTCTGTCGCCACATGAGGTAGGGCATTTTTACTTTTTGAAGGCTCGTGGCGAAGTGTCCGTGCCAGAACAGCGTCAGTTTTTCCTGGAGGGGCCGCCGAGTTCTGCCCATTCGGTTCAGCCACCAGTGCTGTAACTCCACTGCCTGAGCCCGATACTCACGCTGACGCTCCTGTTGCATCGCCCGCCGCGTCTCCGCATCCGCCTTCTGCATTGTTTGCATGGACTCGGCGACCGTGGGATCCGGTTTGGCCCAAACCGGTTTCGGAAAATCCTCGGCAACCCGTTCCCACGCAACCAACCAATCCACCGCCGCCTCGTGTCCCATCCTCACCATTGCGTCAATCTCCGTCGGAGTTCCCCCGAAACCTGCCCGGTTCAGCAGGTGCGCGGCTCGATGGAAGTCCCATTCCGAGGCAGAAATCGGTTTGAGCATACTCTCACTAAGACGGGCGGATCGGGAAAAGGTTTCATCGAATTAGCTCGGCACGTCTCGTCACTTTTGCCCACGCTCAGCATGATTCAGTTATGAAAATAGTATTTGTTCTAATCTATTTCCTTGCCTGTTTTTCGTGTCCCGCCGCGTTGCCACCTACCACGAGCGAGTCAAGTCCGGCTTCACGGACTCTCCTGTTTGTTGATGACGATCCCATCCTTTACCGCTCGGGCACTCACCGGGTGTTTCACCCGTTTCAGCGCCATGCGGGAAATCCTGTGATCAAAGGCAAAGAGAAACCCTGGGAAATCGCCCTGGCCTGGACCAGCGTTTACCGCAACCCGACGACCGGTCTGTACCAACTTTGGTATCAGGCCTTTGCTGGGGATCGTGCCAAAGATCGAACCCGTCGATGCGTCGTTTGTTATGCAGAATCAACGAATGGCATCACCTTTGATAAGCCGAATCTCGGGCTGTTTGATTTCAACGGCGACACCAATAATTCGATCGTTCTGATCGCCAATGGAGGAAAATCCGATCGTTACGGTGCTGCGGTGGTGGTCGACCCACTCTCAATCGATCCGAGCCGACGTTACAAAATGGCCTATTTCGATTTCAGCATGGATCGCGGTCGGGAAGTCCCCGGGCTTTGCGTGGCCTTTTCGCCAGATGGCATTCATTGGAGCAAGCATGCGGCGGCACCGCTTTCGCGGGCGGCCTACGGAGATTATGGAGAACCCGTGCCGTTCCAGGATGAACCCGGCAGAGAATGGGCGGTCCCGCTCTCGATGTCGGACGCGCTCGATGCGTTTTACGATCCGGTGCGACAGGTATTCGCTATTTACGGCAAAATGTGGATCGACGCCCCCGACGGTGGGATGTTTTGGAAACACGGCATCGGACGTATTGAGAGCCGGGATTTCGTTCATTGGTCATCGCCGCAGACAATGTTGACTCCGGCTGACGATGACCCACCGCATGTGGAATTTCATACAGGTCCAGCTTTTTTCTATAACGGCTGTTATTTCAACCTGCTGCAAATCCTGAACCGCGCGGAGAACGGCGGAGCGATTGATATTGAACTGGCTGTCAGTCGTGATGGACTGGCTTGGCAGCGTCCTTTCAAGAAGCAATTTGCACTTCCCCGGGGGTGCGCGGGACAGTTTGACAGCGGTTCCATTTTTACCAGCGCCACTCCCATTGTGCTGCCTGAGGAGATTCGTTTTTACTATGGGGCCTATTCCGGCGGAGCAACCGGCGCCGATGATTATTCTCATTTGAGCGGGATTGGTTTCGCGACACTTCCCAAAGATCGATTTGCGGGATTGAAACCGGTTTCAAGGAGCGATCAAGCGACTCTCCCTAAACCGCTGGAGAACATCGGGCAGATCACGCTCAAGCCGATTCAGATGACTCCGGGAACGGTGCTCCGTTTGAATGCCGACGCGACGGAAGGAACCATCCGGGTCGAACTGTTGAACGAACACGGATATCGGTTAAGGGGTTTTTCGCGGGAGGATGCTCTTCCGATCGAGGGCAATTCGCTAAGTCACAGCGTAAAGTGGAAGGACCGCTCTCTCCAAGACCTACCCGCCGGTCGCTACTTGGTCCGGATTCACTTAAACAAAGCGGAGGCTTTCGCCCTCAATCTCGAAACCAACTAAACTCTCTTCGTATCCGAGTTCATCGGCGTTTATCCGCGATTCGATAATTTAAAATGATTCCCCATCAAACACACGGCATGCACTTGCCAGCTCGTTTTGACGCAAACTTCTCCGAGCGTTTCTAGAAACCGCTCGCAGATCCGAATCTGCCTTGAAAATCTTCTCACACCGATCCCCGCGACTCATGACGTGATAAATCGCGCCGGGATATTCCACTCGTAATTTGCGGGCCATGCCCTGCAGCGTGATAATGTAATGAAAAGTTATCAATACCAAGAATCGACTCCTTTTACGGATGGACCGCGATACCCTGAAGCGGAAGGACGACTACCGGCGAATCCTGTCCGACTTCCGCATCGGCAAGCTCGACATTCTGGTGGGCACTCAGATGATCGCCAAAGGGCTTCACTTTCCCAACGTAACCCTGGTCGGCGTATTGTATGCCGATCTAAGTCTGCATGTGCCGGACTTCCGGGCGGGCGAACGCACCTTTCAGCTGCTGACCCAGGTCAGCGGGAGGGCGGGACGGGGGGACGTCGAAGGCGAAGTATTCGTGCAGAGTTTCACCCCCTTTCACCCGGCCATTCAATACGCTCGACGCCACGACTTTCTCGGTTTTTACGATCAGGAGATCGAGTTTCGAGAGCAACTGAAGTACCCGCCGGCGGCTCGCGTCGCGCTGTTGACCTTGAAAGGACGAAACGAGGACAAGGTCAAATTCACGGCGGGGTACCTTCGGAAAGAGGTCGAAAAGCGACTCTCCAGCTGGCGGGACATGATCATCGCCGGGCCCGCCCCCGCACCGTTGCTCCGGGCGGAAGGTTTTTATCGGCATCAAATCATGCTGCGGACCCGGGCGATGAGCCGCCTAGCGACTGTCCTGACCGACATCCAGACCACGGTGGCTCTACCTGAGGACCTAACCCTGACCGTGGATGTCGACCCGGCGGACCTTGTTTAAGCCGGTGTTTCTGCGTCAACGGGTTAACTTGACAACTTGACAACTTGTGTTTCGTCTGTACTTTAAAATTCGATGAAGACAGTCAGCGTGGGTCATTTTAAAGCCCAATTTTCCGACTTCCTGGATCAAGTTCGCGGGGGGGAACGCATCGCGATCCAGTACGGTCGACGCAAGGAACCGGTTGCAATTCTAATCCCCGCCAGAGAAGACAAACAGTTCCCCAATCGATCGCTTGGCTTTCTGCACGGCAAAGCCTCATTCAAATTGGGAGCGGATTTTAAAATGACCGAAGAAGGCTTTTTGAAGGGATGAACTACCTGCTCGATACCCATACCTTTCTCTGGGCACTAATGGATCCTGATAAGTTGAGCAATCAAACCACCCAGATTCTCGAACGGAGCACGAATGAAATCTTTCTCAGTGTCATCAGCTTCTGGGAGATTTCATTGAAGTTTTCTTTGGGGAAACTTGATCTCAAAGGAATCACACCACCTGAAATGCCGCCAGCTGCTCGGGAAATGCGGTTCGCGATCCTTTCGGTTGAAAGCGAGGACGCTTCCACCTATCACACTCTTCGAAAAACCAGCCATAAAGACCCTTTTGACCGGATGATTGTCTGGCAATGTATTCGGCGCCAATGGCCCTTGATTTCAAGCGATAGGCGTTTGGTTTTATATGAGCCGCAAGGGTTGCTCCTCGTCCGATAACGGGAAGCAACAACATCTCACCGACGGGAAACTCTCCCGCGTGATCCCGTAGGGTCAAGAAACTCGAACCTACCGAGCAGAAGATTGCTCGCAGGCCGTTGCCGCAGTTAAGTCGCGTCGATGAATTGGAAACAAATGCTGGCGACCACCTCCGGTTCGCTTGATCAGGATCTCCTCCTGCGCAACGAATACTTGCAACGGTGTCCGTCTTGATTCAAAGGTAAGTTTCCATAGATCGCCGTAAATGCGGCAGGGCATCCGCCCAGCGCATATCCGTGAGAATGCCATTCCGCAAGGTCCTGATAAACTGCGCGGTCAACTGCACGATTGCGGGCAGCAACT
>CAMAUY010000160.1 GCA_945861565.1 Akkermansia muciniphila | reverse complement strand
GCAGAAAACCTAAAGCCCACCCGGGTTGAGTGGGGGGAAAACGGTCTGAAAACCGCGCCGCCGCGCGCCTCCGTTTATCGTCACTTTCACGGAATTGAACTTCCGCGTCTTACTATCCGATTTTGCCGGTTTTACTGAGGTCTGAGGCTGTTTTGGGAGGCGTTTTGGGGACATGATCCTTCGGAAATTGATTGCGATGGCGTGTAATTTTGCGGTACCCAATACCCAACAGTGCGATCTCCCCCCGCTCCAAGCGGGGAAAGAGGGTAGCCGAAGGCCAGGTGAGGGGGTGCTCCGGGATCGCGTTCTGGAAAGCGCGCAGCTCTCTTTCCTGCAATGGTTCATGGAATCACGGCGAGCACTGTTAAGTTCGGTGGATTCTCACCCGTGAAACCTATTCCCAACACGCTTACAGCAGTCAAGGATCACACGCGGATCTTTGGCGATCTCACGTTTGTCTACCCGGTCATCTCGCGCCGCTCGCGGGGCCTCTCGATCGGGATCAATCTGAACCCCGACAAGAAATGTAATTTCGACTGTGTCTACTGCGAAGTCGACCGGCGGACACCCGGCCTGGCGTCACGGGTGGATCTCGCGAAACTGCAGGACGAGCTGCGGTGGCTCATCCGCTTTGCGCGCGACGGCGAACTGGGAAAGGCCCCCCCATTCAACGAGGCCCCGGAATTAACCCGCGTGATTCGCGACCTCGCCTTCAGCGGCGATGGCGAGCCCACAATGGTGCCCAATTTCGATGCGTGCGTTCGCGCCGTGATTGAAATCAAGGAATCGGAAGGACTAACGGACGCGAAGTTGGTGCTCATCACCGACGCCGCCGGTCTTGACAAGGGAAGCGTCAAGGCGGGACTCGCCTTAATGGACCAGAACCATGGCGAGATCTGGGGCAAGCTGGATGCGGGAACACCCGCGTACTATCGCCAAGTGAATCGCAGCGCGATTCCCTTCGAACGAATTCTGAGTAACCTCCTGGAGACGGCACGTGTCCGCCCGATCATCATCCAGTCGCTGTTTCTTAAGATACACGGCCAGGCCATGACCGATCCGGAGCTCCAAGCGTATTGCGAACGATTGAACGTCATCACCCGCGCAGGTGGAAAAATCCGGGAAGTCCATGCCTATACCATTGCACGACCTACGCCCGAGGTGTGGGCGACCCGGTTGGAGAGGGTGGAACTGAGCCAAATCGCCGAAGCGATCCGGAACAATACGGGCCTTCCGGTCGAATTGTTCGATTAATCGGCTCCGGTAACCTGCGACCGCGCGGGCTCGGCGCCCCTTTTTCTCCGCCATTCATTCCCCGCATGATCCCCAGTTTTGGACATTCGCTCGAGACGCTGCGGTGGTGGAACTCCCAGGTCGCTCAAGCACTCGTGCGCGGTGCTCAAACACCGTTTTATCTATTCTCGCCTGAGCCGGTTCGAATCGCCCTCGCACAGTTGGAAGGTCTCGATTTCGGGTGCCCCACGCGCCACTGGTTGTCCTGCAAAACCCAGCCGTTCGCGCCGTTGCTCGCGTGGTGGCGAAAGTCCGGACGCCCGATCGAAGTGGTCAGTGAATTCGAATTTCACGCCGCACTGCGTGCCGGGTTTTCCCTCGATGAAATCCTGGTCAATGGGCCGGCAAAGCAGCGTTGGCTTCCGCGCGTCAGCGGCCGTCATTTGCGGGTCCATTTCGATTCAACTCGGGAACTTACCACGCTGCTGCCACTGGCGCGCCGACAACACTGGCGTATAGGTCTTCGCATCCGGACCCGTGCGGAACACGACCCCGGCAATCCGTCGCATCCCACCCAGTTTGGGTTCGAACCTGCCGAGGCCATTTCGGCCCTGCGACAGCTTCGTCGCGCCGGGTTGACGCCCGAATCGTTGCATTTCCATCTGCGGACAAATGTTGCCCAGGCCAGCCACTACGGCAGTGCGTTTCGCGAATTGGCTGAATTCTGTGCTGCGGCCCGGTGGGCGCCGATCTATGTGGATTGCGGCGGCGGACTCCCTCCACCTCATACGCGCGGACTCCAGGGTCAGGACTTTGCGGAGCGGATGGATCTCGACGAATTCGCCAGAACCTGCCGGCGCGGACTCGCCCGCCTCGGAGGCATTCGCGAGTTGTGGTTGGAGAATGGCCGATTCCTGCTCGCGGGATCCGGAGTTCTCGTGATTCAGGTGCTCGATGCCAAATTACGTTCGGGGATCCGTCAGCTCATCTGTGACGGTGGTCGCACCCTGAATGCACTCGTTTCAACCTGGGAAGACCACGAACTCCGCCCGCTGGAGCGCCGCGGAGGGCGCTCGGTCCCGACGGCAGTCTATGGGCCGACGTGCATGGCATTCGATCGGCTCGCATTTCGGCCGATGGCCGCTGGAATTCATCCGGGCGATCATTTGGTGTGGTTCGACGCCGGCGCGTATCACCTCGCGTGGGAAACGCGTTTTTCGCACGGGCACGGAGAAATCTGGTGGGCGGAAACTAACCGCTTGCGGCGAATTCGATCCGCCGAAACTGCGTGACCCGGCCGCGCGGCTCGACGCCGGCGCGCCCCCTGCATCACAAGAGATTCTGATAGGCCAACCAGAGCGAGCGAAAATAGCGCATCACCCGGATCGGATCCTTGCTTTCGGAAATTTCCGCCATCGTATATCCCCGGAACCCCACTTCGTTCAGGCGTGTCAGCAAGCGTCGGAAGGGATACTCTTCCAAAAACAGGTCGCGCATGTGAACGGAGACGATCCGATTCTTCACGAGATCGAAATTGTGATCAAACCCGGCTCCGGCCAGATCACTCTGGTTTGAATTCCAACAAACCCCCACCTGGGGATGATCAGCCACCGACATAATTTTGTGAATATTAGGCAGTAATGAAGTGCCCTCCCCGTGCACTTCCACACGGATCTGCTGCCCAAGTCCGGCGGCAAACTGACCGAGTTCCTGCAACGAAAGCCCGATCTGCTCCAACGTCTTCTCGACGGCAACCTCCTTCGGCAACCCATTGGGACGCACTTTGACCCCGGTTCCACCCACGTCATGGGACAGTTGTATATAATCTTTGGTTGCTTCGATATCCTTGCGGAGGCGGATCGAATCAGGTGTGTGGTAATCGAAAGCGCTCCCCAAACCCATGAGCTGAACGGGCGAATCCGCGAACCGCTTGCGCACCTCTCGCCGCTGATCCGCACTGAGATCCACCTCGACTTTGTGGGCATGCGTTGTGCGCAACTCGACTCCGTCAAATTTCGCGTCGGTGCAGTTCTTGATGACGGTCGGAACATCCCAATCTTTTGCCAGATTGTAGGTGACCAACCCCAACTTGAGTGTCGCTGGTTTGGCAAAACTGGAGGCCGCCGCCTGCGAGTTGCGAGGCAGGAGGGTCGCGCCGACACCGGTCGTGGCGGCGACCAGGAATTGTCTTCGGGAAGTGTGCACCAGGAAGAATGTTCTTAGGTTGGCTAATAGGAAGGTGCTCTCGGCGTCAGTTCTCAACCCAGGTCCAATCCCACGGCCAGCCGGATGCCCAGAGGGATTTCGGATAGGGATCCCCCAGCTTGGTGCGGAGGAACCGTTTCTCGACCACCCATTCGGCGTGGCCATCGCTGAACGACTGGTTATGCCCCGCCGGAGTGTTGGCGTAACTGACCGTCCCAAGAGCGGGCGCGGGTCCATGTATGCCGTGGTTGGATATCCATGACTTCTGAGTGAGAAAAACCATCGTGTGATCCGCCGTCAGCGGCCCGACCGTATCCGAGTTCTTCGCCGGCGACGACTTGCCCCGAAACCGCGGCCCCGACAACCCGGTGAGGATCATGAAGTGGTCGACATGAAGCAGCCCCTTTTGATCAAACAGGCGCGGTTGATCTGGACGGGACGGACACAGCCAGACGGTCGGCAGCCGGGTTCGCTTGGATTCGACGTCAAATTCGGCGGCACTTTTCCTGACCTGACCTCCGGCGAGGCCGTAGCTGATCAACGCCATGCCCTGGTTGCTGCTCATCACGTAAAGCGCTTCCAGAGTCCACGCCGTGGTTTGATCGGCGGTTGGGTACGCCCCGCGGAAGTCATCGGCATACATGCTGAACGCGAGCGCCTGGTTCTTCAAATTGGAGAGGCAAGCGATCCGCTTCGCTCGCTCCTTCGCCTTCGCCAGCGAGGGCAGAAGCATTCCGGCGAGAATGGCAATGATCGCAATCACCACCAACAACTCAATCAACGTAAAGGCCCGCTTGCGGAAACGATCTCCACCGGCGGCGGTAGTAAAAGTCAGATGGAAAGGGACTTGAGTAAAGTTCATGGCCAGCGACACGGAGTTTGAGAAGACTCCCCCTTTCTACGCTCGTGCGGTACCGAGTCGAGCCGAATTTCGGCAATACCCACGCGCGTGAGCCCGTGGCTGGAGATTGGCCACTTTTTGGCCTTCTCTGACTTTCCTTCGTCGGACACGTCGTCGGAACCGTTGTCGATCTGAAAATTGGCGACTGGAACTTCAGGGGTGCATCCCGCGGTTGTTTTGGGCCAACGGCCCGCGATTCCTCAGCCCAGGCCAACGGCCTGGGTAACGGGGAATAACCAAGGATGGCACCTCAACGAGGGGCGATGATTGGGAACTCCGGCCAATCAAATCGCGACCCTACAGGCCGATGCCTGGGCCAAGATCGGCGGCCGATGGGGTTCCCAGCCGTGCGCCCCATTTTTCCCGAAGTTCTTGCCTGCGATTGAACACACCGCAGGTTTTGATTTTTTCGCAGGCGGCGGGTAGCTTACCGTGCCCATTTTATGCCGTGGCCAAGATCCCTACGCCAATTCACCGCCTTCCGTCGTGTCGCCGTTCTGCTCATCGGCCTCGTCGGGTGGCGTTGCGCAGCCGACAGCACGGCGGTCTTCAACGAGCTCATGTACCATCCGGCCTCTCGTGAAACTGATCTCGAGTGGATCGAATTGTACAACCAAATGGCAGTCAACATGGACATTTCGAACTGGTCCCTCGCAGCCGGCATCGAATTCACATTTCCCGAAGGCACCGTCCTGCGGGGAGGGGGCTACCTGGTGGTGGCAGTGAATCCTGCCGCCCTGATCGCAGCCACCGGTGCGACCAACGTCCTCGGGCCCTTTGCGGGACGGCTCTCGAATTCCGGAGAAACAATCGAGTTGCGAAACAATAACCGGCGCCTCATGGACGAGATCCGCTACGGCACCGACGGGGACTGGCCCGTTGCCCCCGATGGCACCGGCGTCTCGCTCGCGAAGCGGCATTCAGACCTGGCCAGCGCGCCCGCGGAGAATTGGCGGATGAGTGCCCAGATCGAAGGCACGCCCGGCACCGCAAATTTTCCGTCGAAAACGGCAACCCCGCCAGTGCTACTTATCACGACGGCGCAAGAATGGCATTTCGACAATTCAGGCGCTGATCGCGGCACGGGCTGGAGCGAGCCCGCCTTTGATGACCGTGCCTGGTCGAAAGCGCCGGCACCATTCTTCGGTGGCGATGCACCGCCACCCGGCGGCGACGAGCAATCGATTCCGACCCTTTTCAACACCGGAGTCGGACCGGATGGACTCGTGCTGACCCCCGGCTCGATCGATCCGCATTACGTCGTCACGGCTTCGGCCCAAAGCGTCGTGCCTCCTCCGCCCGCCCCCGCTTTGGTGATTCAGGGGCACCCGGCTTGGTTGGCGAACGACGACCAGTCAAGCTGGCTGGGTCCGATTAACCCTGGGACAGTCAGCGTGGCCCCTGGTGGTTATCGCTGCCGCACCACCTTTGATCTGACGGGCTTTGATCCGTCAAGCGCGGCCCTGACGCTCGCGGTCGCGGCGGATAACCGCCTCAACAATGTCTTTCTCAACGGTTCCGACAAAGGGGTCAAGTTTGTCGGCTTCAGCGCGTTCAGTCCCGACTTCAAAATCAACTCGGGATTCATCGCAGGCTTGAATACCCTCGAATTCCGTTGGGCCAACGACTCCACCGATGTGAACCCAGCAGGCTTTCGAGCAAAGTTGAGCGGCACCGCGCGCCGAATTTCACCGTCGGAAAGCCAACTCCGCCCGGTCCGGCCCACCACGTATTTCCGCACACGCTTCACTTTCCAGGGGAATCGGACGTCAACGCTCTTAACGTTGCGCCCGATCGTAGACGACGGCGCGGTTTTCTTTCTCAATGGCGTCGAGGTTCTGCGGCTCAACCTCCCCGGAGGTTCGATCTCTTTTGGGACTCCGGCGTCCACCAACATCACCGGCCAATCAGTGCTCCCGGGAAGTACGATCCCCACAAGCTCATTGCGAATCGGAACCAATGTTCTGGCCGTGGAATTGCATCAAGCGGTCAGCGGACTCAATGACACGGCCTTCAGCCTGGAGCTATCGGCCGAACCGGTGCCCGCCTCAACCGCTCCCAGTGTCGTCTTCAATGAAATCGCCGGGGCGGCCGAGTCCTTGTTCTTTGCTGAACTCGCGAACCGCTCCGCGACGGATCTCGCGCTCGAAGGCTATGTCCTCGCGCGCAACGGCGCGATTGACGCAGACTATATATTTCCGCACGGGAGTTCCCTTCCGGCCAATGGCTTATTGGCCCTGACCCAAACCGAGCTCGGTTTTCGACCGGAATCAGGCGATTCATTGGCTCTTTTCACACCGGGCCGCGTATTCGTCGCCGACGCCGTGGTGATAAAGAGTACCGTGCGCGGACGCTTTCCAGACGCAACCGGGGTCTGGTTGCTGCCCGCGCGCGCCACACCGGGCCTATCGAATGCGTTCGTTTTTCATCACGATATCGTGATCAACGAGATCCTCTATCATCCGTTCGAATCGTCGTCGTCCGAGTCCTGGATCGAACTCTTCAATCGCGGAACCCAGCGGATCGATCTGACGGATTGGCGGTTCGACGACGGCGTCCGCTTTCGCTTCCCCCGCGGGACTACTCTTCCCGCCGGCGGGTACCTCGTCCTGGCGAAAGAGGTCGCTTCGTTTCGGGCCTTGCATCCTGGGGTCGCAGTCGTGGGTCCCTTCACCAATACCCTCTCGCATCACAGCGACCTGCTCTTGTTGAAGGATGCAGCGGGCAATCCTGCCGATGCGGTGCGCTACTTCGACGGGGGGCGCTGGCCCAAGCTGCCTGACGGCGGCGGTTCAAGCCTCGAATTGCGCAACCCGGATGCTGACAATTCGGCGGCCGAAGCATGGGCGCCAAGCCGTGAGTCGACCGCTGCCCGGTGGAACAACTATAGCTACCAAGCCGTGGCAACCAACGCACCCGGACCCACTCGGTGGAGAGAATTTGTGTTGGGCTTGCTCGACGCCGGCGAATGCCTGGTTGACGACCTGTCGGTGATCGAATCCTCCGCGGGCACATCGGAGTTTTTGTTGCAAAACGGCACCTTCGAGGAGGGAGCTGCCGCCTGGCGATTCCTTGGCACTCATCGACTCAGCCGTGTCATCCCCGATCCAGATGACCCGAATAATCATGTGCTGCACCTCGTGGCGACCGGGCCGACAGAACACATGCATAACCACCTCGAAACCACGCTGGCCAATGACCTCTCCGTGGTGAATGGGCGCGTGTATAAAGTCTCGTTCCGCGCAAAATGGTTGGCCGGCGACAACCATTTAAATTCACGACTCTATTTTAATCGCGTGGCAAAGACAACACTCCTCGCCGTGCCCTCACCCAACGGCACCCCAGGCGCGCGCAACTCGACGTACGAAGAGAACATCGGGCCCACCTTCGCCCACCTGCAAGCCACGCCGGTTCTGCCACAACCCAATCAAGCCGTGATGATTTCCGTTGAGGCGCAGGATCCGCAGGGTGTGAGTTCGGCGCGCGTATTCTGGTCGCTCAACGGTGAGGAGTGGGCCAGCGCGCCGCTGGCAGCCAAGCCCGGAAGTCCCTTCAGCGGCGTGATTCCCGGCGCTCCAGCGGGCACCGTCGTGCAGTATTATGTCGAAGCGACCGACACGTTGGGTGCGAGCGCCACCTTCCCCGCGGCCGGCCCGGACGGGCGCGCCCTCTACATCGTCAACGACCAGCAGGCCCGCTTCGGTAAGGTCCATAATATACGCATCATCATGACCCCGAATGACACCGCTCTTCTCCACGCGGAAACCAACGTGATGAGTAATGAGTATCTCCAGGCCACTGTGCTCTATGACGAGCAGCAAACGTTTCATAACGTGGGCGTTCACCTGCAGGGTAGCGAACGTGGAAGGGGCAACCCCGGGCGGGTGGGTTTCACCCTTGATTTTCCTCCCGATCAACTCTTTCGTGGAGTCCACGGCGGCATTTCCATCGACCGATCGGGCGGCTACACGGGTGTCGGCGGCGATCAGGATGAAATCGTCCTGAAACATGCCTTGCAGCACGCCGGCGGCCTTCCGGGAATGTATGACGACCTGGTGCGCGTCATCGCCCCGCGCGGCGATTTGACAGGCCCAGGGCTTCTTCTCATGGCAAAATATGGCGACGTATTCCTGGACAGTCAGTACGCCAATGGCGCGGAAGGCGGCGCATTCAAACTCGAGTTAATCTACTACCCCACCACCACAGAAGATGGTGATCCTGAGAGTCCAAAACTGCCCCAGCCCGACAACGTTCTCGGGGTTGACCTGGGAAACCTGGGCAATGATCCCGAAGTTTACCGCTGGTTTTATCTCCAGGAGAACAACCGTCGCCGCAATGATTACACCCCGATGATCACGCTGGCCAAGGCGTTGAGCAAGACGGGGACGGCGCTGGACACCGAGTCGCGCCGGCTGATGGATGTCGACATGTGGATGCGAGCGGTCGCGTTCCAGTCGTTGTGGGGGCTCGTCGACACCTATCCCTTCGATAATCCCCATAACTTTATTGTCTATTTTCGGCCGGAAGACGGCCGGGCGCTGCCGTTCCTGTGGGACATGGACTTCAATTTCGGTGCTGCGACCGACAGCCCACTCAACCGCGTCACCGGCAATTTGAGGAAGATCACCGCGCTGCCGGGCAATCAGCGACGGCTGCTTTGGCACGCACTGGACCTGATCACGACAACGTACAACACGAACTATCTTGCACCGTGGATCACGCACTTCGGCGGACTCGTCGGGCAGGACTTTAGCCGTATTCGCAGCTACGTTGATCAACGCGCGAAATCGGTGCGCAGCCAATTGCCCCCACAGATTCCGTTCACGATCACCTCGAATGATGGACAGGATTTCCTGGTCAATACTCCGGAGACCACCCTTGGCGGCCGCGCCTGGATTGACGTCACGGACATCCGGGTCGAGTCACAACCGGCGCCGCGCGCGATCCAGTGGACCACGACCACGAATTGGCAGACGCCCGTGCCGCTCATACTCGGAATCAATAGCCTCAATTTTCTCGCGTACGATATCCACGGCAACGTCGTCGGCACCGATTCGGTGAATGTCACCAGCACCGCCGTCGGCGGCGGACTCGACACCGACGGCGATGGGATGCCCGATGTGTGGGAAATCGCCAACCGCCTCAACCCGGCAGTGGCGGATGGCGATCTGGACTCCGATCATGACGGACTGACGAACCGCGAGGAGTATCTGACCGGGACAAACCCGCTCGACTCGGCAAGCGTACTGAAGCTGGACGTGAGCCGAAATGCGGTCCGGATCCGTCTGTCCTTTCTGGCGCGAGCGGGGCGTTCTTACACCATTCTCGCTCGCGATGCATTCGATTCGAATGTCTGGCAACGTCTCTCGGATGTCGAACCTCAGGCCGGGGATCATCCCGTCTCGTCAATCGTGCTGACGGCAAAACTCGGCGCCGCCCGCTTTTATCGAGTAATGACCCCGCGAATGCCTTGAGATCTGAGGTGTGTCGCGGCCCTTCAGGCCGCCCAACCCTTGCCGCACCCAAACCCAGGCCGATGGCCTGGGCTGAGTGGCCTGGCCTGAGGGATTGCGACCCTTTGGGCCGTGGAGGTTGGCCATTTTTGGCGCGTGTGTCTTTAAAGGAAACTCGGCACCCAGCAAAGCCGCGGAGCGGCGTCAGACCCTAGCCCACGGCGTGAGCCGTGGGTCTGCGTTCGCGCAAAACGCAAGCCCCGTCAGGGGCGACAGAGCCGGAGGACTATGCCCCATAGTGTGGCGATATTCTCTGTCGCCCCTCGAGGGCTCGCGCACCGCGTGCTTGAAATCCCACGGCTAACGCCATGGGCTAAGTTCTTGCGGCGCTCCGCGCCTCCAGAATGGCCAATCTCCAAGGTCCCAACGGGGCCGAGCACCGCCGCAACGCGGAGGAATGTGAAAGCCTAGAGTACAAGCCTGGGTCGCCACCACACCGCAATTCATCGGGCATGGCACATTCGAGAAGAATGGCCAAACTCCAGGGGCCCTTTGGGCATGACGAATTGTATATTCAAGGCTTCCTGCGCAAGGCGCGGTACTAGGAAATGACGCACGGCGTCATCAACTCTCCATTCTGCCAGTAGCCGACTCGAATCACATCGCCGCCGTCGAAGCCAACGGCGAGGCCTACCGGCACTTTCATGTCCAGCACCCGCTCCATCCATACTTTCTGCGTCATGTTCATCACCGCCAGTCCGGCAAATGCCAGGCAAACCGGATACTCGGCATCATTTCCCAAACCGCCTTCCTCGTTCGCAATCGCATAGACCTCGGCCAACACATTTGATCGCAGATACCCTTTCGGCGGAAAATGCCGCTGCTTTCCAAAGATCCACTGACACTCGTCGTCCGCCAGATCACACTCGGCCATTGCGCCGAGAAACATGTCCATCGACATGGGATCGTCTCCGTAGGTCACGTTGCAAAGGCCGAACCACAGGCCGCGAATCGGGAACGGAGCCGGATCCTGGACCAGCGTCACGACCAGACAGGCCGCGATGCGGACAACCTCCTTCTCCCAGGCGATCGAACGGATTCGATCCCAATCCTTGTGAGGCAGGGTTGAAGTTGCTTCAAATTGGTGGAGAGAGAATTGGGCAAATCATGCATCATGAAAGCCATTAAAAATTCTTCTCTCAAATCCCGCCGCAAATTCGACGAAACCTTCAAGCGCGAAGCGGTCAATAACTGGCTCGCCAGCGGCAAGTCCG
>CAMAUY010000159.1 GCA_945861565.1 Akkermansia muciniphila | reverse complement strand
TGCGGATCGCACCCCGGGTCGATGAACGGGATCCCTACGCCCGCGAGCAGATTCTGCCGACACAACCGCTCCGATTGAATCCGGAGCAGGCGCACGCTTTGGACGCCATCGTGTCAGCAATGGACGATCGCGCCCCCGCCGCAGCCGGGGCGGATCCCAAACTCGTGGTCGACTTCCCGGATACACAACCTGCAGCCGAGCGGAAACGTCCGGCTAAGACGGGCACGCTCCTACTCCACGGCGTGACTGGATCTGGAAAGACGGAGGTTTATCTTCAGGGGTTGGCGCATTGCCTCGGGCGCGGGCAGGGAGCGATCGTCCTGGTACCGGAAATCTCTCTGACGCCGCAAACCGTGGAACGGTTCAAGGCTCGGTTCAACACCGGCCCTCACGCCACGCTCGTGGCCGTATTGCATTCGCATCTTTCATCGGGAGAGCGTCATGACGAGTGGCACAAGATCCGTCAGGGCCGGGCCCGGATCGTGATTGGTGCCCGCTCGGCCATTTTCGCCCCGGTGGATCGCCTTGGACTCATCATCGTGGACGAGGAACATGAACATTCGTACAAGCAGGAAGAAGCTCCCCGCTATCATGCGCGCGACGTCGCCGTGGTGCGCGGCATGCAGGAGGACGCCGTCGTGGTACTGGGCTCCGCCACGCCGTCCATGGAGAGCTATTACAATGCCCGGAGCGGGAAATACACCCTGCTGGAAATGCCTTCTCGAGTGACCGATCTGAAAATGCCGGTGGTGCGGATCGTGGACTTGCGGGAGGAAAGCCGGCGAGCCAAGGGGGGAGCTCCAGCAATCTTTTCGCAACCCTTGAAGGAAGCCATCACCCAACGACTCGAGCGCAGTGAGCAAACCATCCTGTTTCTGAACCGCCGCGGATATTCGACCGCGCTGCAATGTTCGAAATGCGGATACGTGGCCGGCTGTCCGAATTGCAGCGTGGGCCTCACGTTTCATCGGCAGGCACAAAAGTTGATGTGCCACATCTGCGGACACGAGGAGGTCGTGCCCTCGAAATGCCCCGCGCCCGAGTGCGGAAACCCGGCCATTCGCTTCTCCGGCCTCGGCACCGAAAAGGTCGAAGATGTACTCCGCAAGCTCTTCCCCCACGCCCGAATTGCCCGAATGGACCGCGATACCCTGAAGCGGAAGGATGACTACCGGCGAATCCTGTCCGACTTCCGCACCGGCAAGCTCGACATCCTGGTGGGCACCCAGATGATTGCCAAAGGGCTGCACTTTCCCAACGTGACTCTGGTCGGTGTATTGTATGCCGATCTAAGTCTGCACGTGCCGGATTTCCGGGCCGGCGAGCGTACGTTTCAGCTGCTGACCCAGGTCAGCGGACGGGCGGGACGGGGCGACATCGAGGGCGAGGTATTCGTACAGAGTTTCACCCCCTTTCACCCGGCCATTCAATACGCTCGACGCCACGATTTCCTCGGCTTTTACGATCAGGAGATCGAGTTCCGAGAGCAGCTGAAGTACCCGCCGGCCGCGCGCGTCGCGTTGTTGACGCTGAAAGGACGAAACGAGGACAAGGTCAAATTTACGGCCGGTTACCTGCGGAAAGAACTCGAAAAGCGACTCTCCGGTTGGCGGGACCTGATCATCGCCGGGCCTGCCCCCGCACCCTTGCTCCGGGCGGAAGGTTTTTATCGGCATCAAATCATGCTGCGGACTCGGGCGATGAGCCGCCTGGCGGCTGTCCTGACCGACATCCAGACCACGGTGACTTTACCCGAGGACCTAACCCTGACCGTCGATGTCGACCCGGTGAACCTTGTTTAAGCCGCATCCGAGCTTGTAGCCGGTGGTCGAGCGAAGCGATACCACCGGACCCAGAAGCATATTGCCGATGCACCCCGATAGCTGCTCTGCGCTTGCCACTTAAAATCCCCGCAGAGCTCGTCTCAACGCATTCTGCGTTCGAACGAACCAAGTTCATCCTCCAGCAACCCGAGGATCTAGCCCTTGAGGAATTCCAAAAGATCGGCATTCAGCTGGGCCTTGTGCGTTTCCGTCAGTCCGTGGGGTGCGCCGCGATAAATCTTCAGGGTCGGGTGCTTGACGAGTTTTGCGGAGGCCAGCGCTGCCGCGCCAATGGGCACAATCTGGTCGTCGTCACCGTGAATGATCAGGGTCGGCACGTCGAATTTCCCCAGATCTTCGGTGAAATCTGTCTCAGAGAATGCTTTAATGCAGTCGAGGGTGTTTTTGTGACCAGCCTGCATCCCTTGCAACCAGAACCAATCAATCATGCCCTGTGAAATCTTTGCGCCCGGACGGTTGAAGCCGAAGAACGGGCCGCGGGCGATATCCTGATAGAGCTTGGAGCGATCGGCAATCGAGCCAGTGCGGATGTCGTCGAACGCTTTGATCGGCAACCCGCCAGGGTTGTTTGCGGTCTTAAGCATCAGAGGCGGCACGGCGGCAATCAGCGCGGCACGGGCTACCCGATTCGTGCCGTGGCGACCGATATAGCGTGCCACTTCCCCGCCACCGGCAGAAAAGCCGATCAGGGCGGCTTGCTTCAGGTCCAAAGTGTCGAGCAGAACGGCTAGGTCATCGGCATAAGTGTTCATTTCGTTGCCGCCCCAGGGCTGACTGGATCGGCCGTGGCCGCGCCGGTCATGGGCGATGCAGCGATAACCGTCGGAAGCCAGAAAGAGCATTTGAGACTCCCAACTGTCTGAATTTAACGGCCACCCGTGACTGAATACGACGGGCGGACCCGAGCCCCAGTCTTTGTAGTAGATTTGGGTGCCGTCTTTGGTGGTGATCGTGTTCATGCTGATTGCTGGGTTTGCGCCTCAGCTGCTTCGCTCATGGGATCAATCGGCGGTTGCCCGCCCTTTGGCGAATCCAGGGTGATCTCCACGCCCGCATCCGCCAAGGTATAATAAGGGGCTGCGAACTCTTCCACCCAGAGGCCGGCTTTCTTTCTTGTGGCGGCCAAATCACTGTGCGAGGTCAATACAATCAAACCATTCATGATAACAAGATTGGTCATCGCTTGTGGTTCAAGATCGCAGTTTGTTTTGCCATTCGGACGATTCAAGTTACCCGGAGCGAAGGTGAGTGCACTGGGGTATTACCCTACCAAAGACATGCAGTCACCAACGGCTGGTTCAGCGGCAACACATTTGACTCGTGGCCCCAGCCGCCAGCCACAAGCCTCTTGGAAGCGAATTGCCGTCAATGGATTTGGCCGGTGCCGTCCCCCACCAGCGTGACTAGCTTCGGGGCGATTTGGTTCAAGGGGAGAATGAAATCAACATCGCCCGTTTTGATCGCAGTTTCCGGCATGCTAAAATCTTGCGACGTGGGCCGGTCTTGCGCGATAACTTGGCCACCCTCTTCCTTGATGACTTGCACTCCGAATGACCCATCGCCGTCCCCACCTGTGAGGACTACCGCAATAGCATTCTTGTGATAAATCTTGGCTACCGAGGCAAACAGCGGTTCGGCGGACGGGCGGGCGAAATGAATTTTCTGCGCGGAAGCGGAAGAAAGCTTCAGCCGGCCGCCTTTGACCACCAGTAGGTGGTGGTTGGGCGGGGCCACAAAAACACTCGAATGACATAGGATGTCACCCGTGCAAGCCTGCCTGACCTTCAAGTGAGTACGGCTGTCCAATATCTCAGCCAGGATGCTCTTATGCTGGGGGGAAAGGTGCATCACGATGGCTATGGCCGCTGGGAAGTCTTTCGGCAATCCACTCAGAATGACGGACAAAGCTTTCAAACCGCCCGCCGAGGCAGCCACCGCAATGACCCAACAGGCCGGTACGCATTGTGGAGCACTCATACGACGTCGACTAATTGAGGCTCTACGACGATTTGGAGATCTGTGTTGGCGGGTCCATTCAGCAATTTCCCAAGCTTATTGAAACGCGATCCGTGACAGGGGCAATCCCAGGATTCCTCCGAATGGTTCCAAGCCACAATCCCTCCCAAGTGCGGACAAACCGCTGAACATTCATGTTTCTGCCCCGCGTCGTCACAATAAACAGCGATTTTGTTGAGACCTCGCCGCACTATTGCCCCGGTGCCAGGAGTAACTAGGGCTGCTGTGGAAACGTCACCGCGGGTCAGCCACTTGCCATATTGAGCCGCCGTGTTGAGAGCCTCCTTGGCAAATCTCTCCGCGGCCCGCATTGTCTTGCGTGACGGCTCATAAAGCCAAACCCAGGGGTTCTCCAGGCCCAGAATCAAATCGGTGAGAAGTCTGCCGGTGATGGCTCCGCAGGTCATGCCGTTGCCCGAGAATCCGGTGGCGATAAATACGTTCTGCTTGTCCATCGGGTTTCGCCCAATAAAGGCCACCCCGTCCATCGACTCAACAACCTGCCCCGACCACCTAAATCGAATATCAGCGGTCATGGGAAAACGCGATCGAGTCCATTCTTCCAATTGCTTATAACGCACTGCTGCATCATCCGCTTGCCCGGTCTTGTGGTCCTCGCCGCCAACGATCAACAAATCGCCCGCGGGCGCAGCGCTCGCGTCGGAGCGACGTGTTTGCAAACGGATAAAATGATACGGATTTTTTGTGTCCCAATAGAGTCCCTTGTTGATCGATCCAGTCGGCACGCCTGCGCCAATGACATACGTACGATACGCGGCCTGCTTGGTATGAATTGCCAGCATGTCATTCACGGGAGTGTTGGTCGCCACCACAACCACGCTCGCGGTCACCACAGGGCCATCTCGAGTCTCGATTCGGGCGGGCTCGCCCCCTGCGATATGGGTGGCATGCGTCTTCGTGTAGATGCGGCCTCCATCCCGAATGATGGCTTGCGCTAAAGCCGCTAGATATTTCAAGGGATTAAACTGCGCTTGGCGTGGAAATCGAAGAGCCTTCCCCGTGTGGTAGGAAGCCAGCGGGGCACGCTCTACAATACTTGTTTCGGTCAAGCCGGCACGCTGTGCTGCCGCCAGTTCTCGATCGAGAGCCTCAGGGGGCTCTCCCGGATTGGTAAACAGATATCCGTCCAACCGCTCAAACTCACAATCAATCTTCTCCTCAAAGACGATCTGTTCAATTTGATCAATCGCGGCAGCGTGACTCTCGGCCGCGAGGCGCGCTCCCCCTTCTCCGTGCAACCATTCCAGCTCGACATAGCTGGAATCCAATGCGGTCGCTAGGTGCGCCGTACTCCGCTCTGTTTCACCCGACACAATCGGTCCATCGTCCAACACAATAACTGCTTTTCCCAACCGACTCAGCCAGTAGGCGGTCGTCAGACCCGCTATACCCGCTCCCACAATACACACGTCGGCGTATTCATCGTGGTCGAGGCTGCTAAAGGTGGGCACCACGTCCGTAGCCATCCAGACCGATAGAGTTTGTCCATCGTGATCGTGCATAAAAGGTATTGGGAAGAATACGGTTGGATTCTCATTCACCACAATAAGGTGTTTTCCCCATTTCGATCCCGGATAACTGAGATACGTGCCACCGTAAGCCTAAATATCCAAACGGCAAAGATGTCACAAATGATTTCAGCGGCGATGGCACTGAGGATGATTTCGTTGCCGCCGTATCAAAATGTCAAATTAACGCGCGGACATCGAAGGGGTCATTTGTTTCACTAAAGATGGTGCATTTTGTTGGGTCGCTAGTAGTGCTCAGGCGCGTAGTCGCCCCCGATTTACAGTGCCCGTAGAAAAACCACTAAGTCTGTTTTTTCAGGTGGGGTTAGTTTAGTGTCGAGGATAAGATTAAAGAATTCCACCGTATCTTCCAACGTCAATAGCCGGCCATCATGCAAATACGGAGGCGAATCTTTTACGCCTCGCAGCGGAAACGTTTTAATGGGACCGTCCGCCCTGGCCATGGATCACGCGCGGCTTGTAAAATCGCTCCGCCTTCAAGTTGTGCATCAGATTATCCGTATAATAGGGCGCCTGATGACAGGCGACACACTGAGCCTTGCCCAGAAATAGACTCTCTCCGCGCTTTTCCGATTCACTCGCCGTGGCAGGATTCAACTTTCCGGTTACACCCAGCTTGGGCGCTTGCGGAAAATCGAGCAACTCTTGAAATTCGGCCATGAATTGGACCTGGCTTCCACGCTCCAAAACGTTTACCCCCTTCTTCGTTGCGATCACCGGGTCGCCGTCGAAATAAGCGGCTCGCTGTTCGAACTCCGTAATATCTTCCACCGACTTCAACGCGCGCTGGGAGCCAAAGAGACGCTGGATGTTCACGCCGCGCAACGTCGGTGTTTTGATGCGGTTTCTAAATTCTTGCGGCCGAACGTCGCCCGCCAGGTGAGTTGCGCCATTGGCGTGGCCGTTGGCATGACAATCCAGACAACTGACCCCACGATGGGCTCGTTCGGAGCGACGATCATCGGTGGCGTTGAATTGCTGCTGGGGAAACGGAGTCAATGCGATTGCCGCTTACATCACTTTTATTGCCGCTGCGAACATAGGGATAAGCGGAACGGATTTGCCAATTGCCCTGCAACCGTTGCTTGCGGCTGCAGAGTATTTGTGTGCATGCCTAATCAGATTGCTTACGCGACCGCGGAAAATGCCCGAGAAGGAGATGTCTTCGCCTTCATCTTGCCGTCACGAAGACCGGCCTTTCCCGCACGATGCCATGCATCGCGGGTAGCCGGCATAGCCTTTTCCCATATCAATTGTTGCTGGCCTTTAGACTTTTCGTAGTCTCGCTGAAGGTTAGTTTCAACCTCTTCGAAACGCTTTCCAGGATATAGGGACCGACCCTCATATCCCGTGCGGTATGCAGATTGATAAGTGGAGTAAGGCGCATCCGGTTGGACATATTTTTGCTTTGAATAGTTTGTCTTCCAGTAGGCGTCTTCGACTGTTGGGTCAATTTGTTCCGCAACTCCCTTGCCCGCCAGCCCTCCCGCGACGGCACCCGCCACCAAACCAACCGCTGCTCCAATCGGACCGGCGACGGCGCCAACGGCTGCCCCCGCTGCGGCGCCGCCGGCCGCGCCAACTCCCGTTCCCACTGGATGTGCTCCGGGAGCTCCCGTGATCGGATCACGATTAGTACTCGTTGCGGGTTGCGGTTTTTTCTGCGTTGTAGTTTCTTTGGTCATATGCTTGTAGTTTATTTGTGCTAGTTTTCTTGCGATTAACATCGTGGCTACTGGAAGGTTCCTGTTGACTGTGATTTTGATCCAGCGAGACCGTTTTAGGTTGCGTGACTTGGGTTTGGACACAGGCCGTTTTTCAAGACGGCGCTACGTGCACCCTCGTATTAGGAAAACAATTTCCTTAGCTCGGACGATCTTCTCCGAATTTTCGGTGTGAACCGACAACAGGATATTGCTGGCCTTTGCCGCGTTGTTTAGGCGGTCCGCCTTCGGTTGGAACAGGTGTTCAGCGGTGGCATTGGGCCGATC
This sequence comes from Akkermansia muciniphila, assembly GCA_945861565.1. Classification (GTDB taxonomy): domain Bacteria; phylum Verrucomicrobiota; class Verrucomicrobiia; order Limisphaerales; family UBA9464; genus SIBK01. The sequence goes on along the minus strand of CAMAUY010000159.1, from coordinate 3,668 downwards.
CGTGTTCGGATGTGTTGCGCACTCAGCTGATGCGGCCAAAACCACTGCCGAGGCCGCGACCGCGGAGGCGCGAATGACAGTGTGACGTTTAGCGCTCATATAGAACTATGTAAAGTGCGTTTGATTTGTAATTGTGGTGAAGGAAGGTGTTCTTTTTTGTTTTTGATACGCTAAATGATCCATCTTTGAAGTTCCATGGGGTGTTACCCTACTTTGTTGTCATGCAGAGCGGGTCGACGGGGGGTGGACTTGCTGCAGGCTTAGTTCTGGGAAGTTGCGCGCCGACGAACACGGTCGCAGGTCAAAGTGGCCGGGCGAACATCTGCAACAGAGCCGGTTCCAGTGCCGCTAGAAGCATGAAGGCAGAGCGCTCGGACGGCTGAAACATCACTCGTTGCACCCAATGCGTTTATTGATGAGATATTGCCGGGCGTTGTTACAGCGAAAAGTTTTCCAGTTGGATCTCTTCGACGAAAAGCCGATGGAATTTGAGCACGATCGCAAGCGCTATATCCTGCGCTGTAATCCGGACACCCGGAAACGGGAACAGGCCCGACGGAAGGATCCGTGGGAAGAACTCAAAGCATGGATCCAAGCGCGCAATGAGGCGGTGGAGAAGAGTTCGAAGAGGAAGCCTGAAGAGCTCGCTGCGAGAGGCGCAGCGGCGCTTGAAACAGTACCGACTCGTCTCCCTTGGCGATCCGGAGGCTCAGCTATGGCGGCTGGCCGATAGCTACCCGAAGGCACAAACTGAACTGCTGGAGAAACTGCCCAAGTTACCCGCGCCCATGTTGTCTCTAGGAAAAGCCAACCGAAACCGACTGAAGAACCCACGCCGAGGTCGTGACTGACAAGCAGTTAGGCCGGAAACTCTGCTGGAAATTTACTGTCCTGTAGCGAGGCAAGATGAGTCTGACCGCTCGCCGCCACAAGCGGAAATGAAGCTGTCAGAAAGGTCGAAGGAGACTTGTCTATCGGAACATCCCGCATTCCGCCAGCGGTCAATCGTCATTCGTGATTGTCACCGTCCCTGTTTGCTTGGTGAACAGCACCGAGGCGTTGGACAGGAGGATTTGGAAGGTCTCATTGTTCTCCTTCGTCCGGTCGCCATTGATCGTCGCGTAGATCGTCTGCGTTGTCACGCCTGGGCTGAAAGTCAGAATTCCGGAAATGCTCAGGTAGTCCGTTCCGGAGGTCGAGGTACCTCCGCCGGTGGCGTACGAAACCGTCACGGGGGTCGCAGATGGCGTTGACAGCGTCACTGTCACCGCGACGGTCTTGGTGCCAGTATTCCCTTCGGTAATCGAAGCATCACCTACGGACAATGTTGCAACATCGTTGTCCGTGATCGTACCGCTGGCTGTCGCGGACGCTCCGACCGTGTAAGCTGTCCCCGCCGTCACTGTCAGCGTCATACTTTCGGCCGCCTCGGCGATAACGTCGTTAACTGGGGTCGCCATCAGCGTCGCACTCGTCACGCCTGCAGCCAGCGTCAGCGAGAGCTTGTCGGCCGACAGCGTAGCGCCAGCGGCCGACACCGTGTAGTCCGTGCCCAATGCCGCCGCACCGCTCCAGGCCAGGTTGACTGCGATGTCGCCCACTAGGTTGGCTGCCCGGGTCACCGTGAACACGATCGGATCCTGAGACGCCTCCGCGCCAACCGCATTGGTCGCCGTCACCGTCACCAACGGCAGCGCGTCGTCATTCGGGATCGTCACAGTCGTCTCGGTCCCGTCGTCATACGCCGGGTCGTCAGTGCTCACCGTCACGCTGTCGAACGAACTCTTGCCGGCGTAGCTCATCAGGCCGAAGTCGCCATCGACCACCAAAGCGTTGAAGGCGTGGCCGAGCACGACCTGATTGTTGACCAATACGCTGACCGTGCTGCCCTTGATGGTCACCGCCAGGTCATAGTCGGTGCCGGCCACGATGCTGCGATTGACCGCCGCATCGATCGCCAAGCCGCCGCGCGCCGTGTGGTGACCGATCACGACCTGGCCCGTGCTCGCCAGGAGCCCCGCAAACTTGTACTCCGTCGGCCCGTACTGGTCGAAGATGACACCGCCCAGCGCTTCGGTGCTCAGGCGGGTCTCGACCGACGCCAGGTAAGCCGGCGCGATCGCCAGACTCGTGGTGCTGTACGCGACCGATTCGCCGGCAGCGGGAGCCGCCTCGTCGCGACCGCCACCGATCTGCCAGTTGCCCGCCGTCTCGCCCTCAAACAGTGCCGCCGGGCCAGCGCTGAAGTCCTCGGTGCTCTGCAGCGTGATCTCCGGCGGCAGCACTTGCACCCGCAGATTGTCGATGCGCGATAAGGAGCTCTGTGCGCCGAGCCCCACCATGCCGGCGTTGAGGCCGTGGCTGTAACCGTCGACGTCGATGCGTGCATCAAAAACGTGCGTCAACACATCGCTGCCGTCGACGGCCAATGTTGCGACCGTACCGTTGAGCGCGACCAGAACTTTGTAGTCTTTGTCGAAGACGAGCTGAGCCGGCGTCTGCGCGACCACGTTCCAGCCGCTCTGGTCCCGATAGCCCATCTCGATCTTGTCGGTCGAGATATTGACGCCGGCGAACTTGAAGTCCGTCGCGCTCTGATAGTCGAAGACCACGTAGGCGTTCGACTTCAGACCGCCTGTCGGCTTGCCGGCATTGATCGTGGCCTGGAATTCGAAGTAGTTGGGCAGCAATTGATCGGCGTAGAACACGCTGGCCGCATCGCCGTTGGCGATCAGCGCGGCCGCCGGATCGAAGCTGCGGGAGCCGTACGAACCCGCCGGCGTTACGCTGATCGACCAGTTGTTGAGCGTTCCGACATTCCATTTGCTGTCGTCGGTGATTTCGAGCTTCCACACGCCGCTCGCGTTCTGAGCGTCGAACAGGCTGAGGCTGCCTTCCGGCCGGAATCTGCCGATGAACGGCGCCGCACCGATTGTGATCGACGCCGTCGCCTCGTCGTCCAGGATCGTGCCCTGGAAATTGTCGCCGCTTCCACCGACGTCGGTGAACAACTCGACCCGAGTCCCGGTGGGGCTGATCAGGAATACGTCCAGATCGGCGTCCTGCACATGGGAAATGTTGATGTGCACGTTGAGATCGGAGATCGTGACGTTGTCGCCAATCGTCAGCCTCGAAGTAATCGTAGCCCGATCCGGAATGCTCTGCGAGCTGCTATTCGAATACGTGCGGGTCACGGGGTTGCCGTCGACTCCCGTGAGCGAGTGCGCCGTACCGCCGCCCGCGCTGCGCAAGTCGATTGCTTTGCCCTCGGCGGCGTTGTAGGCGCTCGTAGCAAGGCTCAACGTGTTCGCGTCGAGCGCGATGACGTAATAAGTCGCACCGTCGATCAGCCCGCCGATCGCCACCCCGCCGCCGGCGCTGTAGACCACCGCGTTACCCGTCTTCCAGCCGTGAGTGCTGATACTGACAGTGTCGGCGAGTTCGGGGCCGATCTCCAGGCGGCCGACGCTCACGGTCCAGGTGCCGCTGTCGATGAAGAAGCTCTGCGGCTTGCCGTTGTTCAGGGCAGTTTCAAGAAAAGTGGATTGGCCGGATTGGTTGAAGGATGGACCCGCGGAAGAACAATAGGCAGGCGGGATATTGAGAACTCGGCTGATTTTTCACAATGGCCACGCTTGAAAGTAAGCGCATGGCTTCTTGAAGCCATG
>CAMAUY010000158.1 GCA_945861565.1 Akkermansia muciniphila | reverse complement strand
GCTACGTCGTGGGGCGTCGGCAGAATGAAAATCGAGGTCACGCTCACCCTCACCCCGGCCCTCTCCCCCAGGAGAGGGAGAATCGGTTGACGCACCGTGGCGAGGCGTGCGCACGGACGGATCCAGCAAGTTTTCCGAAGAACGATACCCACTCGCCAACAGCGACGCCGACGAACCACTTCCCCACCGACGTCAACTTGCCGCACCCTCTCCTCGGGGGAGAGGGCCGGGGTGAGGGTGAGCGTGACCTCGATTTTCATTCTGCCGACGCCCCACGACGTAGCATTAGCGCGACCTGGCTGCGATATCCATCCGTGGAATGGCTGAATGACTCGGCACATTCAAAATCTCCGACTGATTTCCACTCTGCAGCTGCCTGCTGTGGTGTACTCCGAAGGCGCGGAGCGCCGTCAGACCGTAGCCCATGGCGTCAGCCGTGGGTTCTCGGGTGCAGCTCACGTAAGCCCCGGAGTGGCGACAGAAAATTTGCCACAAGGCGCACTCCTCCAGCTCTTTCGCCCCTGACGGGGCTGACTTTTTGCTCAACTCCATCCCCACGGCTCGCGCCGTGGGCTACGGTCTGGCGCCGCTCCGCGGCTAATCTAAAATGAACATCCTCATCTCAAATCCATCTCGACGGGCGTTAACCCTGCTGGAACTGGCCGTCGTCTGCGCCATTCTCGTCGCCCTCACAGGAATGGTCCTATACAGTCTGACTCCGGATCGGATTCAATTTGCTGGTGCCGGCCAGAATAAGACGGCTCCCCAGATTGCCACGGAGGCGACGATGATGGGAATCCGCGAGGCGGTAACGGGAGGTCCAGCCGGTCCTGGTTATTGGGATGATGTCGGGCATCTGGGCGTCCTGTGGCCGTCCGTTGATCTTTACCGGCTTTTCCAGCCGCTGACATCGGATCCATCCCTCACCATCAACAATTCCAGCCCTTTTTTCGGAAACTACCAGGCCGTCCTCAAATACAACCCGCAGACCGGTGTCGGGTGGCGTGGACCCTATATGCAGGTACCCACTGCTACCTACACGGTGGACGCCGCCCGTGGCTTCACGACCACCTATCGGCGTGTCTCAGTACAATGCCCTTATTTCTCCGATGCCTGGGGAAATCCCATCGTTCTCCAATTTCCCGAAACGTATACGACGAACGGCATCCCATTCAATCCGGACAATCCTGCCCATAATCTTTATTACATTGAGAACTGCCGGATGGTCTCTGCCGGCCCGAATGGCATCCTCGATTCCGAGCTCGGTCTGAGAACTCTCCCGAATGGAATGCCCGGCTACGATTACCTAGCCAGTGGTACAAACTATCTGAAAATAGGCGATGATATTATGATATTTTTCATGAAGTACCCGGGTTTCGGGCCCAATTCGCCATGAATTTCCGCTTCTTGACCCGATGTCCCCAGCACCGGTCACTGCATGCGTTTACGTTGCTGGAACTGCTCGTGGTCATCGCGATCCTGGCCATGACCGCCACCGTTGCCTTTCGGGCCACCTCAAATCTGGCGGATCAAGCTCGTTTGGAAAAGACGCAGCAGACCGTGGAGCAGGTTCGGCAGGCCATTATCGGTAAGTCAGGCGGGATCCAATCGGACGGAACCCCCCTGGTCAGCGGGTTTGTGGCAGACATTGGTCGCCTTCCGCTGCCGGTCTTGGCAACGATTGGCACCAATGATTACTCAACATTGAACGAGCTTACGGCACAGAGTCCCTACGCATACCCCTATGGACTCTACCAGGCAGTGAGCCCTAATATCACGAATGATGCCAATGTCGATGCCACCGTATTCGTGCCCTGCGGGTGGCGCGGACCGTATATCAAGCTCGCCTCTGGACTACCCTCCATTTATGATGGCTGGGGCAAAGTAATCGCCAACCCGAATCCGTTGCTAGCCTATACTCCGAATTTGTATACATTTCTTGGCGGAGGGGCGCAAAATACAAATTACCCGACTGGATATGCCCCCGTTCAGTCCACAACAGATCCAATCGCAGGAATCGTGGTTGAAGGGCCAACCTATAGGGAGAACCCTCTTGCCAACACATTTGATAGGGATCGGGTGCAGCTCCTCATTGACGCCAACGAGATTACGTCGCAGTTGCAGATTACGTCATCAGTAGTAAGCATAGCTAATTACGAGAATTCGGTTAATCTTGCGGCAAATACGACGGCGACAATTACCATTCGAGTGTACGGTCCCAACCCAAACGCAATCGCTGGATTGGCTCTCCCACTTTTGGCCTATTCCACGAATCAAGTTTTCTCCGCTCCCGCTACTGGCACGTTGGCAATTCCCGGGTTTACAGTTACCTTTCCGAGTCTCCCTCCTGGACCCAAGATTGTTCGCGCAACCTACGTCCGATCCGGTTCTACTGGTATTACCAACTCGACGGCTCCGGCTGCTTTCACTCTCGTCGCCGGGTTCAATGCTTTTTCAATCAAAGTTCCAGGCAAATGAAGCTGGCAGCAGGGTGCCCTCGCCCCTGACACTAGGCCCATGACCCTTCTATTCTTCACTTCCAGCCGGATTATTCGGGCAGATTTCCCGAGTAAGGGGTCGAGTGATATCCAGCAGGTCTGGAAAGGACCGGCAGCTTCGGGGGCAACCGTTCCGGCTCTCGCCGAGGCAGCCTATGCGCTCGGACCCGCGAACCGCGGCAAGGTCTGGGTGCTGAATTCCCTGGCTTGGACCCAGATGGTGACCGTCCCGGCGACCAAGGTCGGCGGGCTCGAAGGGCAGGAGCTGGCCAATGCGCTCAGTTTCGAAGCCGAGGGCATGTCCGGCATCAGCCCCTTTGATTCTATTCTCGGGGCGGTGGCCACGACGGCGGCGGCGGGCGACAAGTCGTTTTGGGTCACTCAACTTTCCGCGAGCGAACTCGGGCTCATTGAGGAAAGCCTGGCGGCCAAGGGAGCCAAGCTCTTGGGAATAGTGCACCCGGGCGGCCTGGTTCGTCCCTGGAGTTCCACGGGTGGGTCCCCGACGGCTCAGCGCGTCGAACTGTGGCAGGATGTAATCCTCGCGGTCGACATGCCTCCGGGGGGTGCGCCTCAAGTGAACGCGTTGTCCGCCTCACCCGGGCGCGGGGATTGGCGTCTCGAGGCGGAACAATGGTTCACCTCGCGGGATTCGAAAGGAGATCGCTCGATCCTTTCGCTCGAGGCGGTGGAACCCGTTCGCGGCGAATCCCACGAGGAACTTTATTCACTCGACGATGACGCCACGCTGCGGGCGTGGTTGACGGCCTGGGCGATTGAGCTTTCCACCCGATCGCCCCGGGTGCCGTTGGTCAAGCCGTTGCCGAAGCCGATGTCCGATTCGACCCGATACGCAATCGGCATCGGGTTGACACTGTTTGCCGCGGCGTTTTGTACGGGCCATTGGTTCTGGCTGCAGAGCCGCCAGAAGACCCTGCAGACGGAACTCGTTAAGGCGGAATTACCCGAGAAACGTCTGCAGGCCGCCAAGGCAAAAGGGGACTCCCTGCAAGCCCAGTTGGCCCAACTCAAACAACAGGCCGTGTCGCTCCGGATGTTGCGTAACGACTGGAAGGAATCGATCAAGGTCGAGCGACGTCGCCATGCGGGTCTGCTGCAGGTGCTTGTCAGTTCGGTTCCTGGCGAGTTGACGCTTTCGTCGGTGGACGAGCAAGCGGGGGTCCTGAACATCAGTGGCCTTTCCATCGTCCCGCATCTCGAAGCGTTTGCGACCAATCTGGCGGCGGGCACCGAGCCCTTGCGCTGGCGGTACGAACCCCCTCGACGGCGGGCTTTAAACTTTGCGGAGGACGGCGGCCCGTGGTTGCTCGACTGGACGCTGTCTCCAATCACGAATGTGGTGGAAATTCCGGCGACCCCCACCGCGGCGAAATAAACCCCGAGGATTTTTATCTCATGAAACTAACCTCGCGCGACGTCCGCCTCCTGATGTTTCTGCCGGCGATTCTGCTGCTGATCTTCTATTTCTGGAGTTTCACTGCCAAGCCCATGTTGCAATTGCGCAGTCTCGTCGCGCGGATCAACTCCGCTCGCGCCAAGACACCGAGCAATACGGACATCGCGAATCAGGAAAATCGGGTGGTGCAGCTATACAGCCAGGTCAAGACCGCCCAACAGGAGACGGAACCCTTGCGCGCAGAGGTCGAACAGCTCATGGCACCCTGGATCAACCCCGCCCGGCGCGGAGCCGCGAGTGAAGTGATCGCCGAACTCTGGGGTCGTCACGGCCTGCTGTTGCAAGAGCAGACGCCGCTGCAGAATGCCGAAGGCCGGCTTTCCCCCACCCTTGCCCGGCTGGTGCAGCATGCGCGAACGGCGGTCCTCAGCCAACACGGGCCGGGGCTTTGGGAAATCAAGCTAACGGGCGGTTATCTGCAGATGCTGGGTGCACTCCAGGAAATTGCCTCCTCGGATCTGCCGTCCGTGCCGGTCAGCCTCGATATGGCCAACACGTCTCAACGGGAGCGGAAAAATTGGAAAATCGCACTCTGGCAATGACTCCCTCCGTCACCCCCGTCAACCGGCTTCCGGCCCTGCTCCACCTATGTGTGGAGGGCCAGTCGTCGGACATGCACTTGGTGGTCGGCCAGCCCCCGTTGCTGAGGCAATTCGGTCAGTTGACGACCGCCCCGGATCAATCGCCGATCACGGCGGAGGAAATGGAGGCTATTTGCGGGCAATTGCTCGACGGATTTGTACGCCCGTTGCAGGACCGTGGCGACGCTGACGGAGCGATGACCTCCGCCGACGGATCGCGGTTTCGTTACAACGTCTATAAGCGCGGTGGCCAACTCTGCGTGTCGCTCCGCAAACTCGAAGACCGTTTTCGCACACTCAAGGAACTGGGACTTCCCGACACCCTTTACTCGCTGTGCGATCTGCCCGACGGCTTGGTCATCGTCGCCGGCCCGACGGGAGCTGGAAAGAGCACGACCCTCGCCGCACTGATCGACCGGATCAACCAGACGTTTCCGGGCCATATCATCACCATCGAGGACCCGGTTGAATACATTCATAAATCGGCGAAGAGCCTGGTGAATCAGCGTCAGGTGGGACGCGATTGCACGGATTTTAATGAAGCGCTGATCGCCTCGTTGCGGCAGGATCCGGACGTCATTCTCGTCGGAGAAATCCGCGAGATCGGCACGATCCGCACCGCCATCACGGCATCGGAAACGGGGCATCTGGTCTTTACCACGGTCCACGCCGGCGACTGCGTCGGCGTGATTGAACGTCTCGTTTCCGTTTTCCCGGCTGGCGAACAGGATGGCGTGCGAAAACAGCTCTCGCTCGTGCTCCGGGCCGTCGTCGCCCAGCAGTTAGTCCTTGCGGACGGCCCCGCGGCGGGAGCGGGCCGCTCGGGTCGGCGTCGTCGCACGGTGATGAGCGAAGTGCTCGTCATTAACCCTGCGGTGGCCAACTTGATCGCGACGGGCAAAAGCTCACAGATTTATTCATCGATGGAGGTGGGCGGCATGCAGGGGATGCAAACCTTCGAGCAGGACATTGCGCGGCTCGTCTCCGAGGGAATGATTTCCGAGAATACGGCCTACACGTACGCCAAGAATCCACAGGTGCTGCGAGACCGCATGCATCGCAACAAAACCAACCCAGCCCTGCTCCGCAGGGCCATGGCACCCAAATGAACACGATCCTCCAAAACGGCGCTTCCGCCTCGACGCTACTGAACATGGACGAGGTCAAAGTCGATCCAATGGTCGCCTTGCGGGTGCAGCCGAATCTTGCCAAGCGGCGCGAGATGCTCCCGTTCATCCTCTGGCAAGAGAAGGTGCATGTGGCCTGCGCCAACCCGCTGGACCTCGCGACCCTCGGGGCGTTTCAACGACAATTCGAGAAGCCGCTGGTGGCCGTCGCCGCGGAAACCCAGTCCCTGCGGCGCGCCCTGCAACGAATCTACGGAAACTTGAATGGCGGCGGCACCGTTCCCGTCCTCGGCAAACCGGTTACGGCATCCGACCCCAACCGGAACGGGGTGCCGGTCGCCGGCGAGATGTACGATGCGTCCGCGCTTTCCGACGAAATCCTCTATTCGGCCATTTTACGTCAGGCGTCGGACATCCATCTCGATCCTGGCCCCGACTATCTCCGACTCCGATTCCGGGTCGATGGCGCGCTGGAAGAGATTCAAAAACTGCCTTCCGCCGTCGCGTCAGCACTCACGAACCGCTTCAAAGTGCTCTCGAACATGGACATTTCCGAAAAGAGAGCGCCCCAGGACGGCGGGCTTCGTCACACGTACGGAGTTGACAATCGTACGATTGACATTCGGGCGGCCACGTTGCCGACCAAATGGGGCGAACGAATGACCCTGCGGCTGCTCGGACTGCAAACCGGAACCCTGACGCTGGAACGGTTGGGCATGGGACCGGCTCATCTGGCAGAGTTTGAAAAGGCGCTGGCGCAGCCCCACGGTCTGATCCTGCTGACGGGACCGACCGGAAGCGGAAAAAGCACGACGCTTTACGCCGGTATTCGCTGCCTGCTTGGCATGGAAGCCTTGAATATCATTACACTGGAAGACCCGATTGAATACGACATCGCAGGGGTCGCGCAGGTCATGGTAGATGGCGGGGACAAGACGACTTTTAACAAGGCATTGCGGTCGGTGCTGCGCCATGATCCGGACGTTGTGATGATCGGCGAGATTCGGGATGGAGAAACGGCGGACATCGCCGTGAAAGCCTCGCTCACCGGCCACTTGGTATTCAGTTCGCTCCACACGAACTCGGCGCCGGGTGCCGTCACTCGAATGGCGGACATGGGCGTGGAGCGTTACTTGATCGCCTCGACTCTTCGGCTGTCGATCGCACAACGCCTGGTGCGCCGGTTGTGTTCACACTGCCGAGTTGCCGACAAACTAACGCTCACCGAGGCGTTGTCCTTCAATCGGGCGGAACTGGCGGGCACGCCCGCGTTTCGGGAAGGAGGCTGCCTCTATTGCGGCGGCAAGGGCTTCAGCGGGCGCCTGGGGCTTTTCGAGTTTCTGTCCTTGGACGAGACCTGGTCAAACACCATCGCCAGTGGTGCCCAGGAAGCAGACTTGTTCAAGGAGATGAAAGTCCGCAATCTTCCCACCCTCCTGGACGATGCCATGCTCAAAATCACCTCGGGCCAGAGTTCGCCCGAACAGGTGCGAACCGCGGTGGCAGCCTGGTGAGAATTCTTTGAGCTATGCCCTCCTTCGCGTTTACCGCAAGAGACCCGAAAGGCCGGACCCAGCGTGGCATCCAGCAGGCCGGGTCGGCGATTGATCTGGCCGCGCAGCTCCGGCAACGGGGCTGGCTGGTGCTCAACGTGCAGGCGGCCGGTGACTCCGGTGAGTCAGGCATTTTGGAGCTGATCGACCCGCGCAACTGGCTTCCCATCCGCTCGATTGACGTCGAGATGACCTTAACGCAAATCGCGGTGATGTTGCGCTCGGGGCTAACGCTGCTGGCCGCCCTCAACACTGCGGGGGAGCATGCCGACCGGTACCGGCTTCGCAAGGTGCTCCGCAACGTGATGGAGCGGATCCAGGAGGGGAGTTCGTTCAGCGACGCGCTCGCGCAACATCGCTGTTTCAATCAATTAACGGTCCAGTTGGTCAAAGTGGGGGAGCAGACAGGCAATCTGGACGTCGTCATCGAGAGGGCTGCCGAGGGCATGGAACGAAGCCGATTGCTCAAGTCGCAGGTGATCACCGCGCTCACCTATCCGGTGATCGTACTCGTGGCCGCGTTGGGCGTCACCGGATTCATGATCGTGGGGGTCATTCCCAAGTTGCAGGTATTTCTGAAAGTGATGGGCCACAAACTGCCGCCCTCGACTCAGCTCCTGCTCGATATCTCGTCGTGGACGCAAGTGAACGGTTTGATGACCGTGGCAGTTACGGCGGGAATTATCGGAGGCCTGATCGCGAGCTACTCGCTTCCACAGGGGCGATTAATCATGGACCGAGGCATGCTCCGGATCCCCCTGTTAGGGCGCATCTTTCGCGTGGCAGCGACCGCACTCTTTGCCCGCGGCATGTGCATCATGGTACAAAGTGGTGTCACCGTCTTGGAAGCGCTTCGCACGCTGGCACGATTGGGCCGAAATCGTTATCTCACCACGGTGGTCGACAATGCCCGGACTCGCGTTTTTGCCGGAGGCGGCCTCTCTGAATCGCTGACCGAAACAAAGGATGCCTTCATGCCGATGCTCGGGCGGATGACCGCCGTTGGCGAAGCGGCGGGAACCTTGGACATCGTGCTCGACGAGGTGGCGACCTTTCACGAGACACTCTTGGCCACCCTGATCCGCCAGCTTAGCTCGTTGGTTGAACCGGCGATCATCATCTTCGTCGGCGGCATCGTTGGGTACGTCTATATCAGTTTCTTCCTCGCTCTCTATGCGGCCGCCGGACCCACCGGAAAATAGTCCCTACCCTCTCGTCACTATGCAACTCCATCGAAAACGCTATCGCCGAATCTCCCCAGCGTTTGCCGGCCTACCGCTGCTTGTGCTTGGCTTGGCGGCTGCGCGTGGTCAGGCACCCAACGACCGCAGCCAACTCCTCAAGGAAGTGCGGTTGGGTTCCGTTGCCCCCGCTGCCTCCACAGCGGCCTCGGGACCCCGCGACCCAACCAGCCCCGACCCGCGCCTGCTCGAATCCTTGCGTGGCAGTCCCACCGGATATACCGCACGAATCCTGATTGACGCCCAAAGCCAGGCCGCCGTGAAGCCGGCGGACCGCATGATCGAGCTGATCGAAATGCAACATGTGACCTTTACCGAGGCAGCGCGATTGATCTCCGAGGCGACCGGCCTGAACATCGCCCCGTCGCCCCTGGCGGGCACCATTCCGATCAGTCTTTATCTGTCCCACCTCCCCGCCACGGACATCCTGGAAAGTCTTTGTAATTCCCACGGAATGTGGTTCCGGAAAGATCCGAAAACCGAAGTCTATCGAGTTTTCACCATCCTCGAGTTCAAACAAGATCTTGCCTCGTTCCAGGAGGAGAAAACGGAAGTGTTCACCATGAAATATCCGAACGCTTTCGATATCGCCAATGCCATCCAGGATTTGTTTGGTGACCGCGTCCAAGTGACCACCGGACAATACGACCAGGAGTTGACCACGGATCTAGCCCAACGCCTCCAGCGTTTTGACATGATTGATGGGCGAAGCTCTGGATTGGGTATGACGACTTCCGGAGGAAGCGGAGGCGGCTTCGGGGGGGGAGGAGGCTTCGGGGCTGGCATCGGGGCCGGCAATCTCGGGGCCTTCGGCGGATTTGGTGGCGGAAGTCGGATTGCCCGCAGCTACCAGACCCAGCTCCAAAATCAGCGAGCTCAAAACGAGGTGCTCACGGCCGACCAAATCCAGATGCTTCAAAACGCCACCACAGCCAACACCAACGGCGTCAGCCAGATCATCGAACGTAAGGTCAGCATCTTCGTGACCGTCCTGCGCCGCCAGAATCGGCTGCTCGTGCGCACCGCCGATCAATCGGCCCTCAATGATCTTCGCCAACTCGTGGCGCAGTTGGACGTGCCGACGTCCCACGTATTGCTCGAAGTCAAAGTGTTGCGCATCCAGATTGGGGACGGATTTCTCTCGTCGTTTGACTTTGGGATGGACAATCGCGATCCCGACAACCGCGTAAATGGAATATTCACTCCCGGCGAGATCCTGCCACCAGCTCTGCTGCCTCCAGGGAGCGTTACGCCCGGTGGCGGCGGGTTTCGTACGGATGCTCTGGTCTTCCAGTACATCGGACAAAAAGTTCGCGCCCGGTTGCAGTTGCTGGAATCTCAGAACAAAATTACCACGCTCGCCACCCCCATGCTCCTGACCGCCAATAATGAGGTCAGCCGCATATTCGTCGGCGAGGAACGGCCCCTGAACCGTAGTTTTTCGGGCCAGGGTGTGGCTCAAACTGGGCTCACCACGTTTAATACCGTTGCGACCTCGGATATCGAGTTTCGCCCTGTCGGCAACACCTTGCTGATTACCCCCAATATCAATGAAGATCGAACCGTCACGCTTCGATTGGTGCAGGAGAACTCCACCATCAACGAAAAGGGAGCCAATGTCCTCGTCCCGTCCGGTGCCGGATTCGCCGAACAGGCCGTCGACACGGTCCAGACGCGCACCATCAGCGGCACCTTCATCGCCCAAGACAAACTGGCCGTCGTGGTCGGAGGTCTGGTTGAGGAGGCAATCTCTAAGAAGCGAGAAGGCATCCCGGGTCTGAGCCGACTCCCCATCGTCGGCGGTGCCTTCCGTCGCGACAACAATACGAGCCTACGAACGGAACTAGTGATTATCATTAAGCCCTATGTCTTGAACACGCCCGGCGAGGCAGAACAGATCAGCAAGGATTTAGTCCAGGAAATGAGCATCCACCCCAAGGCATCGGTCCTCGGTCAGGGCACGATGCAGACATTCCAAACCAACGAAGTCGCCCAACCCAAATCGCCGGTCGAACGAAAAAAATGGTATAACCGAGGTCGGTAGTTCGGTGGCAAACACCCATGGCAAACTAATAAATATAGTTAAGCGTATGAAAAACCCAACCTTCACCCCTCAAACGAAAACTGGTTTCACCCACCATCAACCGCTTGCCCGTGGATTGTGGTTGGTTCTATTGGCGATGCTCCTTGACCTTTTCTTTGCCAACCCGATCGCAGCTATACCGCTGCCAACGGTAGCGGTATATAGCAGCACCTATGAATCGGCATGGAACGACGAAGTGATCGCCAAACTCACTGCGACTGGAGACTTTCAGCAGATCGACAACTTAAGTCCGTTGGCTTGTAGTCTTGACCTGACGCCGACTCTCGCCACACTCGCTCAATATTCGGCGGTTCTCGTTTATTCAGACTGTAAATTCAATGACTCCGTCGCACTCGGAAACGTGCTCGCGGATTACTGATCAGTCTTTAGCATAGACTACACTTTCTGCCATAAAAAATGAACGCACCAACTCTGGATTATTGTTGAGGTTCATAAGATCTTCCTCCACACGGGGCCGTAACGCTTCGTTCTTCTTTAGTGGCCTCTTGGATACTCCGTTT
>CAMAUY010000157.1 GCA_945861565.1 Akkermansia muciniphila | reverse complement strand
CCGAGAATCACCCGCAACCGGGTTGCGGCCGGGAATTGTCATGAACGAATTTGGTGCGGAAAGTGTCGACAGCCAGCTCGTTCGCAGGCCCGACCTTCCCGTGGAGCAGGTGTCGGGCGGATGTCTTTGTTGTGCGGATGATAACCAGATCGGCAATGCGGTGAACCGGCTGGTCCGTGCCGGTGTTGCCGATTTTCTAATCGTAGAAACATCCGGTCTGGCCGATCCCGACAACGTGATCGATGTGTTGACCGATCATGACCTGCTGCCGCACATCCGCCTGCAAGCCGTCGTCACGGTGGTCGATGCGGCGTGGTATGCGCAGCCTGGAGACGATTTCGGTGAACGGATTCTCGCCCGACGTCAGATTGAGTTTGCGGATTATCTCTGCTTGTCGAGATGCGACCTGCTGGATCCGTCTGCCCTGGAAGGGGTGGTGGAGCTCGTGCGCCGGATTAATCCGGTCGCCGAATACTTCCGCCTGCCCTTCGGGCTTCCGGATTTGGGTGCAATTCTCAGGAGACCCCCAGTTTCCATTGAATTGCAGACGACGACGGAGGTCATCCCAGACGGGGCGGGTAGGGCAGGGGAGAGCCATTTGCATAAAAGTTATCGAAGCCTGACTTGGCGATTTCCTGTGCCGATTGATCGCAGCCAGTTTGAAAACTTTCTCGCCATGATGCCACCGCGGGAAGTGGTCCGTGCCAAGGGCTTTGTCCGGTTCCGCCAGACGCCTGACACGCTCCATGTATTCCAATCTGTTTGGGGCCAGGCGATGATCGAGGAATTCCCCGCGCGGCCCTGGCCGGATCCGGTGATGGTTCTCATTGGCCCGAGCCTTCCGGTAAGCCTCCTGGAGCAACGGCTCCGGGATCTAACTTTTGGTGGGAGTCGCACCGTCCATCGAATCTCCTGATTCGGCGCAACCTGATGATTGCCAACGGAAGCTCGTTTTCGGACGGTTGTTATGCCTCGTATGCGCCTGTTTGAGTAGGTGTCGAGGATGCCGCGCAAAAGCGGTGTCGCCGCTGCGCTCTGCCACCGCAGTCCAAGACGTAGAGCGTTTGCCTCCGCTCTGGTGCGAAAGCGGCACGCCAGCCTTATGGACTGCGGCGGGAAGCGGAGCGCCACGCCGCTTTCAGCCCGCAGACAAGCTCGATAAATCCTCGAGCCGAGGCGCTGACGAAGTGGCAATTTATTGTGATGACGTATAGAATACCCTGCTACTGTCGTCATTCCAAAAACTTCAGGATGCACTCGGGTTCCAGCTCAATGAAAATCGTGCGAATGGCGGCCTTCCAATGCGGTTCCGGAGAGACGTTCAATTTTCTTCGCCTGAATGTGGATCGTGCCATGCCGGCTTTGGGCTGTTCCTTCAATGACCAAAAATGGCTCCTGGGTTATTGTCAGTCGTTCCTGCTCGAATAGCTCCGCCGAGACGATGGCGTTACTAATGCCAGTTTCATCTTCAAGACTGACGAACACCACTCCCTTGGCGGTGCCCGGCCGCTGTCGGCAAATCACCTGGCCGCCGATCCGGATGCGGGTGCCGTGAACCACCTGCTTGAGCTCGGCTGCGGTCCAGAGGTCAGGCAGGCCCGGGCGCAACAGGGCCATCGGGTGCGGACCGGTCGTCAGCTGCAATCCCGAATAGTCCGCTTCCAACCGTTCGAAGGCATCCATCGGTCGGAGAGGCGAGGCTTGCTGGGTTGGAGCTCCGGCGTCCGGTTGGCGGAACAAATCATCGGTGCGGACGGGTCGTGCGACATCCCAGAGGGCGGCTCGGCGATGGCCGGCGAGCGTGTTGAAGGCTCCGATGCCGGCGAGAGTTTGGAGTTCATCGGCACCGAGATGGGTGCGCGTTTTGAAATCGTGGAGGGATGAGAAGGAGCGCTGCAGGCGCGCGGTAAGGATGGACCCGATGGAATTTTGCCGGAGGCCGCGCACCTGTCGCAAGCCCAAGCGCAGAGTGGTGTCGGATTCCACGGTGCAGTCGGCAGCGGATTCCTGAACACACACAGGGCGGCAGGTGAGTCCACGACGACGGGCATCTTTCACCAGAGTGGCGGGTGAGTAGAAGCCCATGGGTTGGTTGTTGAGCAGGCCGGCATAGAACTCGGCGGCCCGATGTACCTTCAACCAGGCGCTCGCATAGGCGAGCAAAGCGAAACTGATGGCGTGCGATTCCGGAAAACCGTAGAGGGCGAACGCGCCGACCGCCTTGACGATGCGGTCCGCCACTGCGGAATCCACGCCCTTCCGCACCATCGCTGCGTGAAGTTTGCCTCCGACTTGACGCATTTGTTCTTCCGAGCGATGGAAGCTCAGCGCCCGCCGTAATTCCTCCGCTTCGGTGCCGGTGAAATCCGCCATGACCATGGCGATTTGCAACATTTGCTCCTGGAAAAGGGGCACACCCAACGTCCGTTCCAGCACTGGCTTTACACGTTCGTCGTAGTAGGTGATGGGTTCCTCGCCACCACGCCGGCGGAGAAATGGATGCGCGAGATCCCCCTGGATCGGGCCCGGGCGTATCAGGGCCACTTCGATAACTAAGTCGTAGAAGTTCTTTGGCTTCATCCGCGGCAATGTGGCCATTTGCGCGCGGCTCTCGACCTGGAACACACCCACGGTGTCGGCGGCCTGCAACAGCGCATAGGTGGCAGGATCGTTTTCCGGAAGCCCGGCGAGATCGACGGGACGTCCGCGCTCGGAAGTCAATCGGAGGGTGTCTTGCAGCACCGCCATCATTCCCAATCCGAGTAGATCGACCTTGATGATCCCCAGGTCTTCGCAGTCGTCCTTGTCCCATTGTCCCACGACCCGCCCGGGCATGGCGGCATTTTCGAGAGGCATGATGCCATCGAGTTGTCCCTGGCAGATGATCATGCCACCGGTGTGTTGACCGAGATGGCGGGGCAGACGGCGCATCTGTTCGTACACTTGGATGAATGCGTTCGTCCGCGGGTGGGTTGCGGGCAAACCCGCGCGCTCCATTTGGGCAGCCAATTCCAACGTATGTGGGAAATCGCCATGGCCGAATAGATTGGCGAATCGGTCCAGCACGTCGGCCGGAAAATTCAGGCATTTCCCGATCTCGCGCGCCGCACTTCGGCCACGGTAGGTAATGACCGTAGCCGTCATGGCGGCACCCCGTGGGCCATAACGACGGAACACCTCTTGGATCACCTGTTCCCGGCGATCGCCGCTAGGCAAATCGATGTCGATATCAGGCCATCCCTTGCGGCCTTCGCTGAGGAACCGTTCGAAGAGAACATTGAACCGGACGGGATCGACGGCGGTGATGCCGAGGCAGAAGCAAACGGCGCTGTTGGCGGCACTGCCGCGTCCCTGGGCGAGGATATTCCGTTCGCGGCAGAATCGAACCAGATCGGCGACGATGAGGAAATAGCCTGAGAAACCCAGTTTGTGGATCAGGGCGAGTTCCTTGCGGAGGAGAGCGCGGACTTTGTCGGGAATGCCGTCGGGGTAGCGATTACTTGCTCCGGCCGATGCCTGGGCTTCGAGGACTTGTTCCATGGTTTCGCCGGGGCCGACGGGGTACCGTGGGAATTCGTAGCCCAGGTCCGTGAGAGAGAACTGCAGTCGGTCTGCGAGGCGGCGGGTATTGACAATGGATTCCGGGAGATCGTTGAACAGTGCCCGCATTTGCGCTGCGGTTTTGATGTGGCACTCGGCATTGAGCGCGAGCCGGCGGCCGGCGGCATCGAGGTGGGTATGATGGCGGAGGCAGGTGAACACATCGAGAACCGGGCGGCCGGCCGGCGTGGCGTGGAGTACGCCGTTCGTCGCGAGCAGCGGGAGATTTCGATCACGTGCCAAATCCACGAGGGAGCGAACGACGCGGTCTTCGTCGCGGGTGAGGTGCCGTTGCAGTTCGACGAAAACATTGCCCCCACCAAAGGTCTGTACCAACTGATCGAGACAGGCGGTCGGAGAACTGGGTTCGGTTGACGATCGTCGGGTCCGAGGTTGAAGCAGAGCACGGACCAGCGGGCCGGAGGAATCGCCGGTCAGGGCCACGAGCCCGGAGGCAAATTCGGGAAGCTCATTCCAGCGGACGCGACCCTCGCCCTTCGGGGCCCGGAGGTGGGCTTGAGTGAGGAGTCGACAGAGGTTGCGGTACCCCGCTTGAGACTCGACCAAGACCGGTAAAACGGAAGCATCTTCGAGGACCAATTCCGCTCCGATGATAGGGCGGACTCCGGCGGATCGGGCGGCGGAGAAAAAGCGGGGCGCGCCGTAAACCCCCATGCGGTCGCAGAGTGCGAACGCGGGCAGCGCGGCGGCGGCGGCCGATTCCGCCAGTTGCTCGGGAAGCGAGGCTCCGCGAAGGAAGCTGAATCCGCTCCGGGCATGGAGTTCGATATAGTCGGATCGGGCCATAGGCAAACCTGGTCGCTCGATCAATCAATCACGGCTTCGATGAACCAAAAAGTGACAATTTCAATACTATGAGATCAGAGATCAGAGGATTTCAAAATATTGAACCTGTTACTTTATGTCAGTTTATCTTTATTGAGCGATCCTAGGTTGACTCGCGACATATCATGGCGGATTATGTCAAAATGAAAAGCAAGCACATCACCCTCGCAGACCCGGTTGCGGAAGTGATCGAGTCGCAAATTTCGTCCGGACGATACAAGGATGTCTCGGCGGCACTGAATGATGCGGCGTGGCATCACTTCATCGGCACGTCCAGCCCGTTTGCCGACTACGGGGTGACGCCGCTGGAAGTGGAGCGCAGCGCCCAGAGGGATCTGGAGGCGATCCGCGCCGACCAAAAAGCGGGCAAGCGGGTGGCGTTTTGAAGATTTATCAGCGACCCCATTTCGCGCGGAGATTCAAAAGGCTGCCCGAAGCCGGCCAGCAGGAACTTCGTAACGCGGCGGCGCGCTTGCCGGAGGTTGTTGGAAAACCCCACCTTCATTCCGGGCTGGGGCTGCGTCCCTTTGGACGATACTTTGAATTCCGCGTAGGGATTAATTTGCGAGTGCTGTTTTTGCTGAAAGCTGGCGACGTTTACCTCGTGACAGTGGGAAGACATGACGAGGTTCGCGCCTATCTTAAGAACAATTCCTAGACCGTTCGTTGGCGAGAGATAATTTGTCACTGTTTGGTTGCTCGCTCGCTCAATCAATCACGGCTTCGATGAACCAGCCTTCCGGGTGCCGGCTTAGGCGCAGACCCTGATGATCGCGGTCAAGAACATCCCATTCCTCCCGTTCCCAGGCTGTGGGTTCCCACCAGTGGCCAGAGATTTTCCAAGGGCCGTGGACCTGCTGCAGCCGGCTGTTTCCCAAACGACTTCGCACGGTCAACGGGACGGGTGCCGGCGCTCCAGGAGACTCCGCTGCGGTTTCGACCTGGGCGGGTTGAGCGGGACGCAGTCGCCGCAGCGGCACGGCGGCGAGCAAATCTTCGGACCGCGACGACGGGGGTGCGGGAGCGTTTTCAAAATCGGGGGGCACCAGTTGAAAGGCATCCGGATAATAGCTTTCTTCGGGGATGGGTGTGCCGACCCGGTCGGCGCCGACGAGTGCGGCGAGACAGGCGAGTGTTTCGGCGAAGCGGTTGGGATCCCGAACCGCGGTTTCGAACAGCGTGAACTGTCGCTGACGGGGCAGGGTGGGGCGCGCTTCGAGTCGGACGGCCGTAATGGGGGCGTCTGTGCGGATTCCCTCCAGAAATGTGTGCAGCATCCGGAAAAGGATATCGGGATCGCGGGTGGGAGCGGGAACCCGGAGGAGTTGTTCGAACGGAGTTCCCGTTTCCAGCGTCATTCGTAAATACAATTGTTCCGCGACGAGACCGGCGGGTTCGAGGCGGCGATGGAGTTGATCGAGGAAGCGTCGAAAAACGAACAACAAAGGTTCAACCGATTCGATGGGCTCTTCGAACTCGCGAGATTCGATGAATTCCTCCGCCGGGGCGACCGGCTTCAAGGGTCGAGTTGCGGTGGTCGAGGAGGCGGCAATCAGTGCGAGTGCTTCCAACCCGAGACGATCGGCCAGAGCTTCCTGGCCGAGGGCGAGCAATTCTCCCACCGACCGGATCCCCCATTTCTCGAGGATGACGATTAAATCGGACGAAGGGCTCAGGGCGGTGACTGGCAGGCGATCCACAAAGCTCCGCGGTTCGGTGATCACTTGAATCGCCCCGGAACCTGGCGTTTCGAGTGTCCCCCAGCAGGCGGCGAGTCGGGCAATGTTTGGCGTGCCGCCGAGACCGATCCGTGGATGTAATTGGAGACCATGCACGGCACGTTCTAGACGGCTGGCCCATTTGGAAAGTGCCTCCGGCGAGGCGTCACGCAGTTCGGCAAGATTCCGCAGGTCCAGCGTGAACAGGCCCAGGGATGTCGCCTCCAAGTGCGGCGAAAAACCGCAGAGACATTGCACGAGGGCTGTGGTTGCCACGGTTTCCTGCGCAGGCGATCGTCGTCGCAGGATCAAATCCCGGTTTCGGGCGATTGCCTGTGTTGCGGTGAGTCCGTTGCTGACGCCGGAACCACGAGCAGGTCGGGTGGCTTCGATGATCACCGGGGTGTTGCGGGTCGGGTCGAGGAGGGCGACCGAGCGGTTCCACAACTCCGGTTCGTGTCGCAACACGGCCTGAAGCGCGAAGGCGGGAAGTTGGATCACGGCATACATGGCGTGTAAAAACGGCGGGCTTCAACCGGTCGCGGCCAATCGGCGAACGTCTTCGGTGCCCGGTGCGGCGCGCAGGAGTTCAAAGTGCAGTCCGTTCCTCAACTGCTCCGGGGTGTCTTGCAACGCCTCCGGGCCGAGCCGGGCTTCGATCCGGACCCGGTGATTGACTCCGCTCCCGAGAGGGTACGGACTGACCAGCATCAGAGTGCTCCGATGTTGTTCTCGTAGACGAGCCAGGCGAAACCAGACGGTGCCTTGGATCCGGCGCAATTCGGTGGCGGGATTGAGCTTCAAATCCAGGACCACCAGCGGGAAATTGGGATCGCGCAGCAGCAGATCGACCGCTTTCAGGGCTTCGTCCGCCTGACGGCAACGAACCCAAAGCAGGCGGGAAAGAATCGCCGGTGCCACGGCTGCGCAATCGAAACTGTCCGCACCATCGACCAATGCCAGGTATCGTCCTTGGGCGGCGGTTTCGCGCAGGAGCGAATGGATGACCTGGGCACTCCCCGAACCGTGACCTGCTCCGACCAATTCCGTGAACTCGCCCCGGGGCAGTCCGCCGCCGAGGAGTTCATCGAGGGCAGGCACACCGGTGGATTGGACGGCGGGCGGGGGTGCCACGGGCCGTGCCTGGGCACGGGGAAACCGCTCCGCGAGAATGCGTCGCAATTCGATGATCTGAGCCGGAGCAGACATGGCGTCGGTCGGAATTCGAGACGGGGAGGCACCGTAAGCTGCTTTCATCGTCTGGAAACACGAAACTGACGTAATCTGCCGACGGGGGTCAGACAACGGCAGTCCTATCCTCCTTGGCCATTGATGCGTCGGCAGGTTTCAGCACATGCTCCCGGCTCATTTATGTCGAGTCGCCGCCAGTATCCGTTCCATCTGATCGAACCCAAATGGCAAAAGGCCTGGGATGCAGAACAAACGTTCCGCGCCTGGAACCCCGGGGAGACCCTCCCTGCCACGCATCCATTTGCCTTGCGCCATCGCCTCGGTGGCCAGGTGGCTTCGGCCCAGAATCTCCCGCGAAAATACTACATCCTCGACATGTTTCCGTATCCGTCGGGTGCCGGCTTGCACGTCGGTCATCCGGAAGGCTACACCGCCACCGACATCCTCGCCCGGTACCGTCGGGCCGTCGGATTCAATGTCCTGCACCCCATGGGCTGGGATGCCTTCGGATTGCCCGCCGAGCAATACGCGATCCGGACCGGTCAGCACCCGCGAAAAACCACCGAGACCAATATCGCGAATTTCACCCGGCAGATCCGTTCCCTCGGTTTCAGCTATGACTGGTCACGGGAGGTGGACACGACCGATCCGGGCTATTTTCGATGGACCCAATGGATTTTTCTCCAGCTCTACAACGCCTGGTTCAATCCGGACACTGGTCGGGCCGAACCCATTGCCACGTTGCGCACCCCGTCGGAAGTTTCGACGATCGAGGAACAGCGGGCGTATCGTGATGCCCGGCGGTTGGCGTTTGTGGCCGAGGCACCGGTGAATTGGTGTCCGGAGCTCGGCACCGTGCTCGCCAACGAGGAGGTGGTGGATGGAAAGAGCGAAGTCGGTGGGTTCCCCGTCCTCCGCAAACCGATGCGCCAATGGATGCTGCGAATCACGGCCTACGCCGAACGGCTCCTGACGGATCTCGATACGATCGAGTGGAGTGATTCGCTGAAGGAGATGCAGCGGAATTGGATCGGTCGCAGCGAAGGAGCGGAGGTTCGGTTCGCGGTGGAGGATTCTGCGGGAAAGGCGGAAATTTCCGTGTTCACGACCCGTCCGGATACGTTGTTTGGGGCCACCTACATGGTTTTGTCCCCGGAACATCCACTGGTATCTTTGATCACCACGCCCGGCCAGCTGGCTGCGATCGCGGAGTACCGGACGCTCGTTGCCCGAAAGTCCGACTTGGAACGAACCGAATTGTCCAAAGAGAAGTCGGGCGTCTTCACCGGCGCGCATGCGATCAATCCGGTCAATGGCGCACGCATCCCGATTTGGATCGCTGATTACGTGCTCGCGAGCTACGGCACGGGAGCGATCATGGCGGTCCCCGGGCATGATGAACGGGACCTGGAATTCGCCGCCAAGTTTGGGTTGCCGGTCGTTCAGGTGGTGCGGCCGCTGGATGCTGCGGTGGATTGGCGTGGTTTTACTGATCTCGGCACGGCGGTCAATTCGGCGTACGGAGACCTTACCCTGAACGGCCTTCCCACGGTGGAAGCGAAGCGCAGGATCACGGACTGGCTTTCCGGGAAGGGGATTGGACGACGCACCATTCAGTACAAACTGCGCGATTGGCTATTTAGCCGGCAACGCTATTGGGGCGAGCCGTTCCCGATTGTGTGGCGCAAGGATTCTCAGGGGTCGCTCTTTCACGAGGCTCTTCCCGAGTCGGCGCTCCCGCTCCTGCCTCCGGTCCTCGAAGAATACAAGCCGACCCCGGATGGGCAGCCACCGTTGGCCCGGGCGGGAGATTGGTTGCACCTTCCCGATGGAGCCGTGCGGGAGACGAACACGATGCCGCAATGGGCGGGCAGCTGTTGGTATTACATCCGATATCTGGATGCGCGCAATTCCGGTGCCTTCGTCGGACGCGAGCCGGAGAGTTACTGGATGGCCTCCAATAATCCCGCCGAGAAGGTGCCGGGCGTGGACTTATACGTGGGCGGCACGGAGCATGCCGTTCTCCATCTTCTCTACGCCCGGTTCTGGCATAAAGTTCTCTTCGATCTCGGCCATGTTTCGTCCGCTGAACCGTTCTTCAAATTGGTGAACCAGGGGCTGATTCTCGGCGTCGACGGGCAAAAAATGTCCAAGAGCCGAGGCAATGTCGTGAATCCCGATGACGTCCTGCAAGAGTTTGGCGCCGATGCGTTCCGTCTTTATGAGATGTTCATGGGGCCGCTGCAGGATGCCAAGCCGTGGAATACCCAGGGCGTGGAGGGGGTCTATCGTTTCTTGGGGCGGGTTTGGAGACTGTTCGTGGATGAGGACAGCGAAACGGAATTCGAACAGCACTGCGCTGGAGAACCGGGGCGGGCGTCGGAGTTTCTGCGCGGCATTCGTCTGCATGGCGCGATCACCGAGATTCCAGCCAATCCGGCGCAACTCAAGGCCCTGCACGCCTGCATTCGAAAAGTCACCGAAGATCTCGATGGACTTCGTTTTAACACAGCGATTTCGGCCATGATGGTTTTAGTGAATGAAATGATGACCTGGGAGAGACGTCCGGCGTCCGTACTGACGGTCTTTCTGCAGCTTCTCAGTCCGTTTGCGCCGCATCTCGCCGAGGAACTCTGGGCCAGGCTCCATGCCAGCCTGCAGCGCCCCTGCGCCTCGCTGGTCTACGCACCGTGGCCGCAGCACGACCCCGCACTGCTAGTCGAGGACACGCTCGAAATTCCAGTGCAAATCAACGGCAAGCTGCGGGATGTGATCCGGGTCGCGGCCGTCGCGCCGCCAGCAGAGCTTGAATCGGCCGCCCTGAGTTCTGAGAAGGTGCGCCAATTCATGGAGGGAAAGACGATTCGCAAGATTATCGTCGTGCCTCGAAAGATGGTGAATATTGTCGCCAGCTGAATCGTGCGGTAGGCTGAGTGCGATGTGGCGATTGACACGACAGGAACAATGGGTGGTGTTTGTGGTGCTGCTGATTTTTCTCGGCGGCATTGCGGGCCGTGTTTGGCTGAAAACTCACCCGAGTCCGAGGGCGATGCCCGGTACGACGTCCGTCGCTGATCCCGTTCCCTGAACTATGCTGGACTTTAACTCAGCGCTGGAGCCCTTGCTTGCGCAGGATCCCCGGTTTCCCCGGGAAGCCTACCTCTTTGTGCGCGAGGCGCTCGACCACACCCAGGAATTGCTCGCCAAGCGGGGGGGGAAATTGCCCCGGCACGTCAGCGGTATGGAATTACTGGACGGCATCCGCGATCTGGCGATCAAGCAGTTCGGACCCATGGCCATCACGGTTTTTGATGAGTGGAAGATTCGACGGTGCGAAGATTTTGGCGAAATCGTGTTCAATCTGGTCGAGAACAAGATTCTGTCGAAGACGGATGAGGACAGCCGCGAGGACTTCAAGCGGGGCTACGACTTCACGGAAGCGTTCCGACGCCCCTATCTTCCCACTCCGCGAAACTAAGGGCGGTTTCAGGGCAGCGAGTTCCGCCATTTTTGGATGGATGGGAGCGGATATTCCCTGCCCTCCGGTGCTCGCGGTAGATTCCGGGCTCGCCGGTTTGTTTCATTTGCAGCGATAGGTGCGGCTCTGAATTTTGGGCTCTTCAGAAGAATTAGTGGGTGATTAGTGACGTTTTCTTGGGAGAGGGATTGCGAAACCGAGGAAATTCCTTCTGGGAGCGTCTCGACCCGGGGCTGGTTTGGTAACTCCGTCCGCCCGTCGGCGCGAGCTGAGGCTCAAAGCT
>CAMAUY010000156.1 GCA_945861565.1 Akkermansia muciniphila | reverse complement strand
TGAAGCGGCCGGTCAACCACGGTTTTTCCGGCGGCGAAAAGAAGCGGAACGAAATTTTCCAGATGGCCGTGCTCGAGCCGAAGCTCGCGATCCTCGACGAAACCGATTCCGGCCTCGACATCGACGCGCTTAAGATCGTCGCCACCGGCTTGAACAGGCTCAAGCGCCCAGACAACGCCCAACTCGTCATCACCCACTATCAGCGCCTGCTCAACTTCATCGTGCCCGACTATGTCCATGTGCTCATGGATGGCCGCATCGTGCGCACCGGCGGCAAGGAGTTGGCGCTCGAATTGGAAGAGAACGGCTACGAGTCGATTATCCACGGCGCCGCCGTGCCCGCTTAACCCTCAAATCGAAGGACGAACATGGTTACAATGGAAATAGAAACGGAAGTGAAACCGAAACAGCCGATGAAGGAACCCGACCCGTATTTGGAAAAGTTCGAGCGGTTTGAGGAAATCTCGGAAGACCCAGAGTGGGTGCGGGTCGCACGCAAGGCTGGCATCTCGCACTTCAGCGAACTCGGCTTCCCAACGTTGCAGGACGAGGACTGGCGCTTCACCAACGTCGCGCCCATCGCCAAGCTGCCGTTCAAGCCTGTGCTCGAATCGACGCGCGATGACGTCACGGTGAAGGCGCTCGGCCACTTCACGTTTGCCGGACTCGCGGGCAGCAAACTCGTCTTTGTGAACGGCCACTTCGCGCCGGAGCTTTCGTCCACCGCCAAGCTCGCGGAAGGGGTGAAAGTGATGAGCCTCGCCGAGGCAATCGCGAAGGATCCGGCACAGGTTGAACAGCATCTCTTCCGCTACGCGCGGTCGGATGCGAGTGCCTTCACCGCGTTGAACACGGCATTCTGCAAGGATGGTGCATTCATTTACGTGCCGGCGGGCCAGACCGTGCCGGAGCCGATCCAACTGCTATATGTTAGCACCGCGAAGGAAGACGGCGCCACCGTCCATGTGCGCAATCTCATCGTCGCTGGGCGCAGCAGCCAGGTCACTATCGTCGAGAGCTATGTGAGCCTCAGCGATGCGGCCTATTTCACCAACTCCGTCACCGAACTCGTGGCGGGGGACAACGCGGTCGTCGAGCACCTGAAGTTGCAGGATGAAAGCCAGCGGGCATTTCACCTCGCCACGGTCGCCGCGCACTTGGAGCGAGAGAGTAACGTGATCACCCACTCGATTGCGCTCGGGGCGAAACTCTCACGCACGAACATCCACGCCCATCTCGCCGGCGAAGGCCTGGAGTGCATCCTGAACGGCCTTTACCTCACGCGCGGCGGACAACTCGCCGATCACTACATGATCGTCGAGCACGCCCAGCCGCACTGCGCGAGCCACGAATATTTCAACGGCATCCTCGCCGACAAATCGAAGGGCGTTTTTCACGGCCGCATCCTTGTCCGCCCCGGCGCGCAGAAAACCGACGCCAAGCAGACGAACAAGAACCTGCTGCTCTCCGACGACGCCACTGCCAACAGCAAGCCGCAATTGGAAATCTATGCCGACGATGTGAAGTGCACGCACGGCGCGACCATCGGCCAGTTGAATGACGAATCCATCTTCTACCTGCGCGCCCGCGGCATTGGCCTGGAAACAGCCCGTCGGATGCTGATACACGCTTTCGCCGGAGAAATCATCGACCGCGTCCGCTGCGAGCCGGTGCGGGAGGAACTGGACAAGCTGGTGTGGGATCGGCTGGAGCAGAACGAAAAGGTAACAGTGAACAAGTGAAGCGATGTTTGACGACCTGACAGACCTTTACCAGCAGCTCATCCTCGACCACAGCAAGAGTCCGAGGAATTTCCGCGTGTTGCCCGACGCCAATCGCACCGCGCAGGGCACCAACCCAGTCTGCGGCGACAACTACACCCTCTACGCGAAGGTGGACGGCGACATTGTGAAGGAGATCGGCTTCCAAGGTTCCGGTTGCGCCATCTCGAAAGCGTCCGCCTCGCTCCTGACGGAGAGCCTGAAGGGCAGGACCATTGCCGAAGCGAAAAACCTGTTCAACAAAGTCCACGACCTGGTCACGACCGGGAATTTGGACGGCGACGTGGGCAAGCTGGCAGCGCTGGCCGGCGTCCATAAGTTCCCGGCGCGCGTGAAGTGCGCCATCCTGCCGTGGCATGCGGCGCTGGCCGCCGTAGAAGGCAAAGGCGAAACCGTTTCGACCGAGACGGAGAAGGAGTAGTCATGAATTCAAACGAACCCATCACCCTGGCCCGCGACGTCGAAGGAACCGTGGTCCCCGCCGGCACGAAAGTCACGTTGCAGAAAGGTGAGACAGCCTACATCACGCAATCGCTCGGCGGCAGTTACACGGTCATCGTCAACGGCAACATGTTTCGCATCGCCGGCAAGGATTCGGATGCGCTCGGCATTGAAGTCGCTGCCCAGCCTGTGGCTACTGGTGCCAGCACGCCGAAGACTCCCTTGGAACTGGAACAAGAAGCCTGGAGTCAGATGAAGACCTGCTACGACCCGGAAATCCCCGTCAACATCGTGGACCTGGGCCTGGTTTACGACTGCGCGCTTTCGCCGTTGCCTGGGGGTGGCGGCCATCGAGCGGACATTAAGATCACATTGACGGCACCTGGCTGCGGAATGGGGCCAGCCCTCGCCCAGGATGTGCAGAACAAGCTCCTGTCCATTGAAGGCATCGACGAAGCCAACGTGGAAGTGGTTTTCGAACCGCAGTGGAATCAAGCGATGATGAGCGAAGCGGCAAAATTGCAGCTTGGAATGATGTAATGGCCAAGGATGAAACATGAATAACTTATCCGGCACCGGCTTTCATCCGATCTCAATCGGCGACCAAGAATTTATGCCGCAGCAAACGACCAAGACCGTTGACTGGAAAGCCCTGCGCGAGGATTTCCCGATTCTCGACCAGAAGGTTCACGGCCAGCCGTTGCTCTATCTCGACAACGCGGCCACGAGCCAGAAACCGCGCGCCGTCATCGACGCACTGAGCCGTTACTACGAACGCGACAACGCGAACGTGCATCGTGGCATCCATGAATTGAGCAATCGTGCCACCGCCGCGTTCGAAGCGGCCCGCGTCCGCGCCGCGAAATTCCTCAACGCCCGCAGCGCCGACGAAATCATCTTCACTCGCGGCACCACCGAGGGCATCAACCTTGTTGCCGCGGCGTGGGGCACAAAGTTCATCAAGCGCGGCGACAAAATCCTTCTCACCGAGATGGAGCACCACAGCAACATCGTGCCGTGGCAACTCTTGGCCGAGCGCACCGGCGCGCAGCTCGTTTTCCTCCCCATCAAAGGTGACTGCGGTCTGCTCGACCTCGCCCAGCTCGACGCGTTTCTGACCAGCGACGTGAAGCTGCTGGCGATGACGCACATTTCCAATTCGCTCGGCACGATCAATCCCGTCGCCGAATACTGCGAACGCGCCCGCCGGCGCGGCATCGCCACCCTCATCGATGCGGCGCAGAGCGCGGGCCATCGCCCCCTCGACGTGCAGCAGATTGGGTGCGATTTCCTTGCATTCTCCGGCCATAAAATGTGCGGCCCGACCGGCATCGGCGTGTTGTATGGCCGGGGTGAAGTGCTCGAAGAAACGCCACCGTATCAGGGCGGCGGCGAAATGATACTCTCGGTCGATTTTCACCAGAGCACATGGAAGCACGCGCCGCACAAATTTGAGGCAGGCACACCCGATATTTCCGGCGCCATCGGATTGCACGCCGCCATGGTTTACCTGGACGGTATCGGCCGTGACCGCATAGCGCAGCACGACCTGGAACTCGGCGCGTATGCGTTCGAGAAGCTTGCCGCGCTCAAAGGCATCCGGCTCTTCGGCCCTCCGATTGGCCGCGCTGGTCTGGTGAGCTTCCTCCTCGACGGTATCCACGCGCACGATGTGGTGACGGTGGCCGACCAGCGCGGTGTGGCGCTGCGCGGCGGGCATCATTGCAACCAGCCGCTCATGAAAAAGCTCGGCGTGGAATCCACGGCTCGCGCGAGCTTTTATTTCTACAACACGACCGAAGAAATCGACCGCTTCGTCGAAGTCGTCCGCGAAATCAAGAA
Source organism: Akkermansia muciniphila (assembly GCA_945861565.1). Taxonomy (GTDB): domain Bacteria; phylum Verrucomicrobiota; class Verrucomicrobiia; order Limisphaerales; family UBA9464; genus SIBK01. Next base: position 7,138 of record CAMAUY010000156.1, on the reverse strand, counting down.
GTTCTTCGGAGGGTGAATCAATGAACACCGCCACCGAATCCCTCACTCCGCAAACCACGATGGCGCGCGTGCTGGAGTGGTTTCCCGGCGCGCAACGGGCGCTGTTCAGGCGCTACCACATCGGCGGGTGCAGCAGTTGCGCGTTTCAGCCGGACGAAACGCTGGAACAACTCTGCCAGCGCAACGGCAGCCTCGGCGTGGCCGAGATGATCGCGCACATCCAGACAAGCCACGAGCAGGACGCGAAGATACTCCTCGCGCCGCAGGAGCTCGCCGCGCTGCGCGAACAAAACCCGAATCTGCGCCTGCTCGACGTGCGGACGCGGGAAGAGCACGAGGCGGTGTGTATCGTGGGATCGGTGTTGATGTCGCAAACGACGATGCAGGAGGTCCTGACCAAGTGGCCGCGCACCGAGATGTTTGTGATCTACGACCACACAGGAAAACAGGCGCTCGACGCGACGGCATATTACGCCGGGCACGGTTTTACGAATGTCCGCTGCTTGCGCGGCGGCATCGACGCCTGGTCGCAGGAAGTGGACCCAAAGATGCCGCGATACAAGTTGGAGTAAGCCTCTTATGAATGACGATTTGCAAAAGAGAATCACTGAGGCGATGGCCAACCCGCAGAACATGGGCGAAATCGCCGACGCCGACGCCGTCGGCACTGTGGGCAACGCCGGATGCGGCGACATGCTGCGGGTGTGGGTGAAATACAAGGAGGAGCGGGGCAAAAAGGTGATTGACCGCGCCAGCTTTCAAGCCTTCGGCTGCGAAACGGCCATCGCCACCGCCAGCCTCGCCATGGAACTGATTCGCGGCAAGACGCCCGAGGAGGCGCTCGCACTCTCGGGCCAGGAGCTGGCCGCCGACCTTGGCCCTTTGCCGCCAACGAAAGTCCATTGCACGAGCCTGGTCGAAAACGCCATTCGCTCCGCTCTGGCGCGGGAGCCAGAGGAGCCGAAGGCCGTTGCGCCCACGCCCCTTGCGTCCTCCGCCACAAACCTCATCGACAGCTTCACCAAGCCCGCACAAAAGCCAGGCGGCGTCCGGGTGGTGTTGTTGGATAAGGGCAAATAGGCAACGAACGGTTGCCGCAATGTTCGCCTGTTCTCCCCGATGGGCTTCGACAAGATGAATGAAAACTGAGACCAATTCCGCCGTCACCGAGACACTGCTCTATCACGAGCAGACCAAGCATCATTTCCATCGCTATGCGAGGTCCGCCGGTTTCCTGGATTGGGCCAATCAGCCCAACCCCTTCCGTTCCTATGAAGGAGTGACACCGGTCAGGCTTCCGTTGCTGCAAGAAGACCCGGCGAGCGAGCACCTGGCTTTGTATGAAAGGAGCCGCAACGCGTTCCAGGATTTTACCCGCGAAACCATCGGCGCCTTTCTGGAGTTATCGCTCGGGCTTTCGGCGTGGAAGTCCATTCCCGGAAACACGTGGGCTTTGCGGATAAATCCTTCCAGCGGCAATCTTCATCCGACCGAAGCCTACCTGATCCTGCCGGCGCTGCCCGGAGTCACCGCGGGCATCTTCCATTACAACTCTTACCTGCATGCACTGGAACCCCGAGCCGAAGTGCCCGAAACGCTGTGGCGGCAAATCAAGGAGCATCTTCATACGGATGGATTCTTCGTCGCCTTGACCAGCATCTTCTGGCGGGAAGCATGGAAATATGGGGAACGGGCTTTTCGATACAGCCAGCACGACGTTGGACATGCCTTGGCAGCCCTCAGCTTCTCAGCCAATCTGCTCGGCTGGAAAGTCACCTGGCTGAACGCGGTGTCCGACGAGGAGATTGGGCGATTGTTGGGCTTCGATCAAACCCAGTGGCCGGAGTTCGAGTCGGAGCATCCCGAACTGCTGTGTTTCGTCCACCGCAGTGGGGAGCAGGGGATTCCGCGAGATTTGTCGCGCGAGATTGTATCGGAGTTTTCAGGGCTGAGGTTTCAAGGAAGGCCAAATCGATTGAGCGAGGATCATGTGGATTGGGAAATCATTTCGCGTGTCGCTGAGGCGACGGCAAAACCCAAGCACGAGGAAGCGGCGTTGACTGTCCCCGTTCGTCACGGTTTGCCCGAATCAACACGCCCGTTTTACACGCCGCCGACTCCATCCAAAATCCCGGCCGCACAAATCATTCGCCAAAGAAGAAGCGCGGTGGCCTTCGATGGGATAAGCAGCATCACCAAAGATCAGTTTTGCGCCATGCTGGACAAAACCCTTCCCCGCGACGCCTCCGCGCCTTTCGATCTTGGACTGACCGTGCCTTGCGTTCATTTGCTCTTGTTTGTCCACCGCGTCACGGGATTGGAGCCGGGCTTGTATTTCTTGCTGCGAGCGGAACGGGATTTACCTGCCTTGCAGCAAAAGTGCCATCGCCATTTCCTCTGGCGGCCAGTGGATGAAACACTTCTCCTGTATTTGCTCCAGGCCGGAGATTTTCAGAGCACCGCAGCGTCGGTAAGCTGCGGGCAGTCCATTGCTGGCGAAAGCGCTTTCTCGTTGGGCATGATCGCCCGGTTTCGGGAGGAGGTTGAGACGGCTCCCTATCGCTACCGCCAACTATTCTGGGAAACCGGCATGATCGGGCAGATCCTCTACCTGGAAGCCGAAGCCGCCGGCCTCAGAGCAACCGGCATCGGCTGTTTCTTCGACGATCCGGTCCATGAATTGATGGGTCTCTCGGACGACGCCTTCCAAAGCCTTTACCATTTCACGGTGGGCGGCCCTCGGGACGACGCGCGGCTGGCGACCCTCGCAGCCTACCACCACTTGGAAGCACCGGTCCGTTCGGAAGCGAAACATCGCGACCCGCGCGTGTAGTATTAGAGCGTATTGACACTTCAGCCCATGCACGACACCCCCACGCTTCCTGAGAAGGAATTCCGCTCCTACGCTCCTGGCTTTTGGTCAGATAAGAACGTTTCTCCCGCCGACTGGAACAGCTCCACCTGGCAGCTCAAAAACCGCATCACCACACTCGCGCAGCTGGAGGAGCATCTCACGCTGACGGAGGAAGAGCGTGCTGGTGTGCTGCTCTCCGGCAACAAGCTGGCGATGGCGATCACGCCGCATTATTTCAATCTGATCGACCCGGAAGATTCCGGCTGCCCCATTCGCCGCCAGGTGATCCCGCGCATCGAGGAGACCTTGGAAGACCCCGATGAAATGAGCGACCCCTGCGGGGAGGATAGCCAAATGCCGGTGCCGGGTCTGGTGCATCGTTATCCTGACCGCGTGCTGTTTCTCGTCACTGATCGCTGCGCCAGCTACTGCCGCTACTGCACGCGCAGCCGTGTCGTCTCCGGCGTGGGCGAGCAGGAACTGCACATCGAGTTCGAGGCCGCCTTCCGCTATCTCGAACGCCACACGGAAATTCGCGATGTGCTGCTCTCGGGCGGTGATCCGCTGATCTTCTCCGATGCCAAGCTCGACGCGCTGCTCACCCGCTTGCGCAGCATCAAACATATCGAATTCATCCGCATCGGCAGTCGCGTGCCCATCTTCCTGCCACAGCGCATCACGCCCGAGCTGTGCCGCATGCTGCAGAAGCACCACCCGCTCTGGATGAGCATCCACACCAACCATCCGCGCGAGCTCACCACCGAGGTGCGCGATGCCCTGAGCCTGCTCGCCAACCATGGTGTGCCGATCGGCAATCAAAGCGTTCTGCTGCGCGGCGTGAACGACAACGCCGACGTGATGAAATCACTCGTCCACAAACTGCTCATGTGCCGGGTGCGTCCGTATTATCTGTATCAGTGCGATTTGATCCAAGGGTCGTCGCATTTGCGCGCCAGCGTGGCCGACGGCATCGAGATCATCGAGCAACTGCGCGGCCACACCACCGGCTACGCCATTCCGCAGTTCGTCATCGACGCTCCCGGCGGCGGCGGCAAGGTTCCCCTCAATCCCGACTACGTTCTGCTGCACGACGAGCAGCGCGTCCTCATCCGCAACTACGAGGGCAAAACCTTCGAGTATCCCGAGCCGGCGCTGGTGACGCGATAAGGCTGAGAACAGATGCCTGGCAAATAGTTCCGTTAGCCCCGAATAATGAAACATTTCACCTCACTCTTGATCGATTCCCACGGCCGCATCCTGCGCGAGCGGAGCATGAGTTGCATTGGAGGATGAATGATGAGCTTTGTCGCTGAGTTCAATTCACTGCCACTGGACAGCCTGTTCCAGCGCTGCCTGTCCACCACGACCGACATGGCGCGCGAAATCTTGGGAAAGCCCCATCTTTCCTTGAGCGATTTTGCCTCCCTGATTTCTCCCGCTGCCAGCGAATTGCTCGAATCGCTTTCTCGCCGCTCGCAGCAGTTGACGCAGCAGCGGTTCGGCAAGGTCATCCGGCTCTTCGCCCCGCTTTACCTTTCCAACGAGTGCGTCAACAACTGCAAATACTGCGGCTTCTCGCGCGACAATCCCATTCTGCGCGTGACGCTCAACCCGGCGGAGGTCTTGAGGGAGGCGCGGGCACTCAAGAAACAGGGCTTCCGCAATATCCTGCTCGTCTCCGGTGAGCATCCCAAATTTGCTTCCAATGGTTACATGGCCGATTGCGTTCGCGCACTGCACGAGGAAATACCCAGCATCTCCCTCGAAGTCGGGCCTATGGAGACGGAGGATTACCGGCCCATCGCCGCAGCCGGCGCCGAAGGACTGGTGGTCTATCAGGAAACCTATGACCGGAACGTTTACGCGGAGATGCATACCTCGGGGCCGAAGCGGAACTTTGATTGGCGCCTGGAGACACCGGAACGGGCTTACGCCGCCGGCTTTCGCCGACTCGGTATTGGCGCCTTGAATGGATTGGCCGATTGGCGGAAAGAAGCCTTCTGTGTGGCCGCCCACGCCGATTATCTGCTGAGAACCTGTTGGAAAGCCCAATTGACGATTTCCCTGCCGCGCTTGCGTCCCTCCGCGGGCGAGTTCGAGCCGCTGACTTACATGAGCGACCGTGAACTGGTGCAACTGGTCTGCGCCTTTCGATTGATGTTCCCGGATGTCGGGCTGGTGCTATCCACCCGGGAGCCCGCCCAGTTGCGTGACGGCTTAATCCCACTGGGGATCACGCTCATCAGTGCCGGCAGCCACACCGAACCGGGCGGTTACACCGGCGCGGGCAAAGAAAGCATTCACCACACCGAACGCGGTCACATCGTCAATCTAGCCGCTAATTCAAGTGAATGGGCGCCCATTGATCGACGCGCCACCAACGCCACTGGCCAATTCGACATCGCGGATGACCGGACGCCCCAGGCAGTAGCAGATGTCATCCGCCGTCTCGGTTACGAACCCGTGTGGAAGGATTGGGACGCGGCCTTGATGGCTGGAACTTCTAACCGCAGGCAAATGACAAACGCGCATGATTGTTAACCGGAAAGAACTGAACGTGTGGGAGCGGCTTTAGCTGCCGGCTATCGTCGGCGGGTTCAAAGCCACACGCTGGAAGACATTAAAATGAAGAAGCAACCAGCGGGCATCTAAAACGACCTTTACCACCCGAACCACAATTATGATTGCAACCAAAGATTCCTTCGAGCCGCACAGCAGCGAACAACTGCCCAACTCCAAACGCGTTTACCTGCCCGGCAAACTCCACCCCGACATCCGTGTGCCGATGCGCGAAGTCGAACTCGCGCCGACGTCTTTCAACAACACAGTCGAACCCAACGAACCGGTGTGCATGTATGACTGCTCCGGGCCATGGGGCGATCCGGGTTTCAGCGGGACGTCTGACGAAGGCTTGCCCGCACTGCGGGCCAATTGGATTCGCGCACGCGGCGACGTTGTGGCATACGACGGGCGCGAGGTGAAGCCGCAGGACAACGGTTATCTCTCCGGCAAACACGCGGAGTTTGCCAGCCAGGCGGAGAAGAATCGGTTGGTGGAATTTCCCGGTCTGCTTGGTCAGCGCCGCCGCCCGCTCCGCGCGAGCAAAGGTCATCCCGTCACGCAGCTTTGGAATGCGCGTCAAGGCATCATCACGCCCGAGATGGAATTCATCGCCATCCGCGAGAATCTGGGCCGCACGAAGATTGCCAACATGGCGAAGGATAATGTTCGCGATGACCTGCACAAACAGCACGCCGGTTCCGCGCAGCTTTCACTGAACCCTGCCCCACTGAAGACTGATTACTCTCCCTCCGTCTTCCGCCGGTTCCCGCAACGCATTCCCGCCGAGATCACCCCCGAATTCGTCCGCGCCGAAGTCGCCGCTGGCCGCGCCATCATTCCGGTGAACATCAATCACCCAGAGTGCGAGCCGATGATCATCGGGCGCAACTTCCTCGTGAAGATCAACGCCAATATCGGCAACAGCGCCGTTGCGTCCAGCATCGAGGAGGAAGTCGAGAAGATGCGCTGGGCCACCAAGTGGGGCGCGGACAACGTCATGGATCTCTCCACCGGCAAGAACATCCACGCCACGCGCGAATGGATTCTCCGCAACTCGCCCGTGCCCATCGGCACCGTGCCGATTTATCAGGCGCTGGAAAAAGTCGGCGGCAAAGCCGAGGAACTCACCTGGGAAATTTACCGCGACACCCTCATCGAGCAGGCCGAGCAAGGCGTGGATTATTTCACTGTCCACGCCGGCGTGCTGCTGCGCTTCATTCCGCTCACCGCCCATCGGATGACCGGCATCGTCTCTCGCGGCGGTTCGATCATGGCGAAGTGGTGTCTCTCGCATCACCAGGAGAATTTCCTCTACACGCACTGGGACGACATCTGCGACATCATGGCCGCCTACGACGTGAGCTTCAGCATCGGCGACGGCCTGCGCCCCGGCTCGATTGCCGACGCCAACGACGAAGCGCAATTCGGCGAACTCAAAGTGCAGGGCGAACTCACCACGCGCGCGTGGGCCAAAGGCGTGCAAGTGATGAACGAAGGTCCGGGTCACGTGCCGTTGCACATGATTGAGGAAAACATGGCGAAGCAGCTTGAGTGGTGTCACGAAGCGCCGTTCTACACGCTCGGACCGCTCACCACCGACATTGCTCCCGGCTACGACCACATCACCAGCGGCATCGGCGCGGCGATGATTGGCTGGTATGGCTGCGCGATGCTCTGCTACGTCACGCCCAAGGAACACCTCGGCCTGCCGAACAAGAAGGA
>CAMAUY010000155.1 GCA_945861565.1 Akkermansia muciniphila | reverse complement strand
GTCGTCCTCACCCATCCCTCGGGCAGTGTCACGAGCGCGCCGGCGATGCTCTGGATTGACAGCGATGCCGATGGCCAGCCGGACTCCTGGGAGCGGTTCTATTTCGCAAGCTTGAACCAGAATGCCACGGCTGATTTCGATCGCGACGGGGTTTCCAATCTGACCGAATTCTTGGACAACACCAATCCGACGAATCGACTTTCCGCGCGTTTTACACTCACCGTTCTCACCGATGGCAACGGGCTCGCGGAAACCAATCCTAAGGGAGCCAGCTATACGAATGGTCAAACCGTGATGCTAACGGCCACGACCACGGGCACCAACCTCTTCTACGGATGGACCGGCACCATCCAATCGACCAACAACCCCCTCCTGGTGACCATGGCGAGCAACACGACGCTTCGCGCGCATTTCCAGTTTCTACCGCTCGACATCGTATGGACCAACCTGGCGGGCGGCGATTGGCATTCGGCCATCAACTGGTATCCCAACCAGGTCCCGGGTGCGTTGGACAACGCAATCATCGCCATGACCGCTACCGTCACGGTGAGCAGCCCGGCGGAATGTCTGGGCCTCACGCTGGGAAGCGTATCGGGCAGTCCGACGCTCACGGGGACCGGCACATTGACGGTCCACGGAAACATGCAGTGGACGTTGGGAACCATGAGCGGCTCTGGCCGGACGATCCTGGAGACCAATACCACAGCCAATATTCCTGCCGCCGTAACGATTGCGGCGCGCACATTGGAGAACCGTGGGACCATTGAGGTCTACAACACGGGCGGACTGAATGTGATCAGCGGTGCGGTCTTCACCAATTGTGCCGGGGCAGTATTTCACGTCGTGAATGAAAATCCCTCGCTCGGCAGCGGCCTGGCGAATGGACGGTTTGACAATGCCGGTACGTTCATCAAGTCCTCCGGCATGGGGACGCTAATCCTCAATAATGGATTGAGTTTCAACAACTCTGGCACGGTGGAGATTCAAACGGGCACTTTCCTATGCGATGGAAGCTTAAATAACGCGGGCGCAGTGAACACTTCCGCAGGCACCGTAATCCGCCTCGCTGCTGGCGGATCGGCTACCGGCTCATTTACCGCGGCAGCCGGTGCCCTGGTTGAGTGGACTGGCGGCACGTTCGCGATGAACCCAGGCACGCAATTCAATGGTGACGGGCGATATCGGATCAATGCCGGGACATTGCTCGCCAACACGGATTTGGCCGTCAAGAAACTCGAGTTGCAGAGCGGGACGCTCGGAGGCGCTGGCGTCGTAACGATCACCAATCTGATGAACTGGAACGGCGGAGGGATGAGCGGCAGCGGTCGAACGATCATTCCAGCGGGCGCCATGCTCAATGCCAACTTGCCGAGCGGAGGAAGTCTGAACGCGCGCACGCTGGAAAATGGCGGCACGATTCTTTGGACGGGTGCGGGGAACATGGGCTTCGTCAATGCGGTTATCACCAACCGGGCCGGGGCGCTGTTTCAAGCCCAGGGTGCGGGCGGTATGACCTTTGTCTCCGGCCCCAACCGGTTCGATAACGCCGGAACTTTCCGCAAATCCGTCAACCCTGGAACCCTGGAGATCGTGGACTTCGTCCGCAGTGGAAGTTTCAACAACTTCGGCACCGTGGAAGTTCAAACCGGTACGCTGTTCTACAATGCCAGTTTCGCCAACCTTGGAGTAGTCCGGCTTTCGAGCAGCACCACCAACCGCCTCGCGGCGGGCGGTTCGGCCACCGGCACGTTCGAGACACCGACAACGGCGCTGGTGGAATGGACGGGCGGAACTTTCACGCTGAATCCGGGCGCGCAACTCAACGGGCCTGGCCTTTACCGAATTAATGGCATCAGCGCCAACGTCGTGGGCAACGGCGACGTGATCGTGCAGAACTTTGATTTGATAAACGGCAGCAGCACATTGAGTGGCAACGGCGCTCTGACGATTACCAACGCAATGAACTGGACCGCGGGAACGATGGGCGGCAGCGGGCGAACCATCATCTCTCCGACGGCGACGTTGTCCGTCGCCAACCCGAATAGCATTGGCTTGCAGCGAACCTTGGAAAACGCCGGCACGGTGGCGTGGACCGGCCCCGGGATCATTGGCCTGCTCAACGGAGTCATCACCAATCGCGTCGGCGCTGTGTTCCAAGTCTTGACCCCCGGCCGTGTGGCGTTCTCCGGCGGCGGCTGTCGCTTCGACAACGCCGGCACATTTCGCAAAATCGGCGATACCGGGACGCTCGCCATCGACGCCGGCGTACCATTTAACAATTCCGGCACCGTGGACCTCCGCAGCGGCATCCTCGCTGCGAATGGCGGTTACGCTTCTTCCTCCAACGCGTTACTCAACTGCGCCCTCGGCGGCACGACAGCGGGCACGAACCACGGACAACTTCGAGTGACAGGCACCGTCACGTTGAACGGCGCGCTCCGCGTTGATCTGATCAACGGGTTCGTTCCCACCACCAACGATTCGTTCACCGTCCTGACCGCCGGCACGCGCAATGGAACATTTGCGAATTTCATCTTTCCATCGAACCTCGTCTCGATGCAGTTGAGCAACACTCCGAATTCCGTGATCGTTCGCACCACCCGGCTCGCCATTCCTGAGCTGGTCCTGTTCCCACCCCTGATTACCAGTTCGAACGTGACGCTCTGTTGGGTCGTCGAATCGACCAAGATTTACCGGCTGGAGTTCAGTCCCGACCTCGGCCCGACCAACTGGTTCGCCGTCCCCGGACAGGTCATCACTTCCAGCAACCAGGCCTGCATCTCCGACGCATTGACCTTAAGCAACCGCTTTTATCGCGTTCGAGTTCTGCCCTGAGATTCAAAGTAGACCCGAAACCTGGGAAAGTGGGATCGGGTAGCAGCTCGGGCATCTAGGCATCGAGCGGGGCTTTGCCTTCGGCAAGCGTGCCATCCAGGTCGAAGATGAAGTGTCTCTTCCCCTGGCTGCGCTCGGCACTCATCGCTGCGGGTTGGGGCGTCAGGACGTTGGGAATCTCGCCGCCTTCGTTTTCCCACCGGTCAATTGCCTGCCGTTTCAACGCGCTTCTTTCGCCATTGTCCCACTCCGCGAGGTTCGGCTCGATTCTGGGCATCGGCCCTAGCGCGGCCAGCGCACACGTTTGTTGCGCGCGTTGCAGCGGACTGGTCAGCACATGGGCGAATGCAATGTCCCGCAGGCGTTGTCCCACTGCCCGTGCTTCATCTTCGCCCTGCGCGGTGAGTGAAATGTTCGCGCGACCGCTGTGTTGGCCGGATAGTGACCACTCGGTTTGGCCGTGGCGAATGAAGTAGAGACGCAGGGGCATAGGCAGGCTTGTATTCATGGTTGGGCAACTTTCATCGCGGTCAAGTACTCATCACGACGCGCGGCGCGACTGCACCGGGCGCAATGATGCAAAGCTTGTGGAGCCGCTGTCACGTTGGTCTCCAGGCCACTGCGGCTGGGAAGGCCAATACCCACGACAGTCACCGCACGCCATTTGGCGAACCGTGCGCCCATTTGGAAATTCTCGCTCAGCCGGTCGCACAAGCCGTCCAGACCTTCCGTGATTGTTTCTCCAGTGGGACCGGCCATGTCCTTTGCACCAGCGTCCGCCTGGATGCCGGGAATGATTCCCGTTCGTGTTCATACAGGATGGCTCCATTTCCAGTTCCGAATCTCCGGCAGGTCCTGGCCGTGCTTTTCAATGTATTGCTTGTGCTCGATGAGTTTGGCTTTGAGTTGCTCCTTCAGTTCGCGGCCCTTTGCAGCGTTCTGCGGGAGACGATCGATGGTGTCCATCACGAGGTGGAACCGGTCCAAGTCGTTCAGCACGGTCATGTCGAATGGCGTGGTGATCGTGCCTTCTTCCTTGTAGCCGCGTACGTGGATGTTGTCGTGGTTGGTGCGGCGATAGGTCAGCCGGTGAATCAACCACGGGTAGGCATGGAAGGCGAATATGACGGGCTTGTCCTTGGTAAAGAGTTTGTCGAAGTCGGTGTCGCTCAATCCATGCGGGTGTTCGCTTTCCGGTTGGAGTCGCATGAGGTCAACGATGTTGACCACGCGGATTCTCAGGTTGGGCAAATGCTCGCGCATGATCGAGACGGCAGCGAGCGTTTCCAGCGTCGGCACATCGCCACAGCAGGCCATGACAACGTCGGGTTCGCCACCAGCGTCGTTGCTGGCCCAATGCCAGATGCCTATGCCAGCGGTGCAATGTTTGACCGCTGCGTCCATCGTCAGCCACTGCGGCGCTTGATACTTGCCGGCGATGACGACGTTGACGTAGTGGCGGCTGCGCAAACAATGATCCCAAACGGAGAGCAAGCAGTTGGCATCCGGAGGTAAATAGACACGCCCATGACGCGGCCGTCGAGGGCGAGGAACTGGTCGTTGTCCTGCTGGCGAGCGTTCCATTGCCGGTTGGTCACTTCAAAGACAGCACCCAGGCGATTGGAAAGCGTTTCGTCCGGGCCGAAGATGCGGAAGTTGCGCTGCTCGCGGTTCAGCTTGGCGACATCGCGGAGGAAGACGCCGAGTTCATGTGCGTCGGCCGCCTGCACCGATCCCGGTGACGGGACTTTCACGGCGTAGTTGCGAAAGTTCGACATGACCAAATCGCGGAGCAGAATGCCGCCGTTGGCGTGGGGATTTGCGCCCATGCGACAATTGCCCTGGGGTGGGAGTTCGGCCAGATCTGGTTTCAGTTTGCCTTGCCCATCGAAAAGTTCCTCCGGTCGGTAACTGCGCAGCCACTCCTCCAGCAACTTGAGATGTTCGGGCTGCGTGGCCGGATCGGAGAGCGGCACTTGGTGCGCGCGGAACGTTCCTTCGATTTGCACGCCATGCACCCACTTTGGACCGGTCCAGCCTTTCGGGGATTTGAGCACGATCATGGGCCAGCGCGGCCGCATGGTGTTGCCCTTCACGCGCGCTTCCTGCTGGATGCGTTTGATTTCCTCGACTGCTTGATCCAGCGTCGCAGCCATCGCCTCGTGCATCAGCGGCGGTTCATGTCCCTCGACATAGTAGGGCGTCCATCCGTTACCGCGCAGGAACTGATCCAGCTCTTCCGGCTCGATCCGCGCGAGAATGGTTGGGTTGGCGATCTTGTAGCCGTTGAGATGCAGGATCGGCAGCACCGCGCCATCGTTGATGGGATCGGGGAACTTGTTGAACTGCCACGACGTCGCCAGCGGACCAGTTTCCGCTTCGCCGTCGCCGACACAGCACGCCACGATGAGGTCGGGATTGGTCTGAATGGTTTCCCACGTCTCCAGCACCAGTCCGTGATTCCGGCGAAGGCAAGCCCCGCGCCGACGAAGCCGGAGAGCCAGACGAAGCCGCGATTGACGAAGTGCGCCCTTTTGAAGACGCGCATTTAGTTGGCGTGGAGTAATGCTGTTCATGACTCTAGGGATGCCTTTTCTCCCGCCGCCTCCCGCATGGTTTTGACAATCGTGTCCTCCACTTTCCGTGCCACGGTGTTCTGCGTCACCGTTTCCTTGAGGTTCCGAACCTGCATGACGCCAAAATGGTTGGCCTGAACGGCGGCATGCAAAGCCGCCGCAGCTTCACTCACGGTCTTCTCAGTCGTTAATCTGATCAACATTGGTTTGCTTTCATGCCATTCATGTTCGATGGCCTCCTCTGTTAATGCTTCGCTCCGCGTTTGCATCGGGCGAACAGCGCGGTTGAAAGGACGGCCGACCTGCTATCGGCGCGGAGACAGCTTGGTATTTTGCGCTGGCCGGTTTGGTCGCGCTATGGGGTGTAACCCCCATCGTGAATAGTGGGGAGCACGATGCGAGAAACGGATCGGACCCTCGTGAGTATTACCCATGCACTTTTGTGCTCAAATCACATTGGTAATTGCAAAAGTGAAGGGAACCCCCCCCATTCCACAGCACTGCGGGAAACACCCCGTAGCGGACTCACGATTGCCCATCCAAAATCAGCCAAATGAAACGCAGTAAAACTTCGAGCCGTCGCGATCACCAGGAAACCACTGCGCTCCAAGCGATTCCATCGGCCAACTCAAATCCGGGGGAAATTGATTTCTCACCACCAACAGACGAGGTGGCACCAGGGCTTATTTCAGTTTTGTAGACCAGGGTTCGCAACCCGGGAACGATGTGGCGCATTGGCTGGCGGCGGAGAGCCAGTTGCTTGCGGAACACACTCGCAATTAGCCTGAGAGCATTTAGAGGCGGACGCCTGTCAAGCCGCAGGCCCGAACAGCGAAGTTGCGTTATTACCAGAATCCGGTTGGCACCAACACCCCACAATCAGCGATCATTACAAACCATGCAAACCCAATGGACAGCTCGGATCACCAAAGTCCTAAAACCACTGGGAGGTGGTTTCGCTGCGGTTGGACTGCGGATGCTCGGCGTCTTCGTCCTCGTCGCGTCGTTGATCGTCAGCGGCCTGATGGCCTGGACTGCCAACCTGGGTGGGCAGATCCGGCACACAGAGATTCGCGCCGACAACAGTCCGGCTGCGGTCACCGGCGCCAAACATCACGATTAAGGAGACCTTTGAAAAACGTTGAATAAGTTAACCAAGACATCTGAGGCTCTTAAGACGAGCGGACTGGCCATTTTGCCCGAGAGCCAGCGCTCGCACTGGAAGATGGACATCTGCAACTTTGAAACAACCGTCCTGCCGCTTATCATTTCCCATGCGGAAGCCTGCAAACTGGATCTTCTTTTGATTGCAAAATCTGCCCCTGACGAGTTGCACCAAATGGCTTAGTCCAACTAATCGCTCGAGATGCACTCTATCCTGCTCCGCCAGGTGCTCCGTAACGAGACTGCGCAATGAAATGGGAACTTTATGGCCACCGTTGCCTTCTACGACACCAAACCCTACGACCGCGAATATTTTGAGGCTGTGCCGGAAGCCGGCCGTGTCCGCCGGCAATTTCATGAATTTTTGCTGAAAAGCGACTCTGCCGCCAGCATCGGCAGCGCGGAGGCCGTCTGCGTCTTTGTCAATGACCGGCTCGGCGAGTCGTGCCTAAAACAGATTCAAAAGGCTGGCGTGCGGCTTGTGGCACTGCGTTGCGCGGGCTTCAACAACGTTGACCTCACGGCGGCAAAGTTCCTCGGCATGGCCGTCATTCGTGTGCCTGCGTATTTGCCTCATGCCGTGGCCGAACACACCTTTGCGCTGCCGCTCAACCCATGAGCACGCCCCCGCCAGTCTCCGGTCAACGGAGCAGCCAAGGACCAGGCGCGGAACCTCTGCCCACCAGTGCCTGGTATTCGCCATCCAGTCTCTGGCAGCGGAAGTCCACGGTGATCGCGGCGATCTCCATTTTGGCGATCGTCTTGCATCTCGTGCTGCGGCTCGGTTTCCGGACGGAGCCCGGCATTCACAAAATCCCGTTGCTCGTCACTCTCGCTCTAGGCGGCCTGCCGCTGCTCTATGAACTGCTGCGCAAGTTTCTGAAGCGGGAGTTTGGCTCCGATCTGCTTGGCGGGATCTCGATCATCACCTCGGTTCTCCTTGGCGAATACCTCGCGGGTTCCATCATCGTGCTGATGCTCTCCGGAGGTGAAGCGCTGGAGAGTTACGCGTTGCGTAGCGCCTCCTCGGTCCTGGCCGCGCTGGCCAAACGAATGCCCTCCATCGCTCACCGGAAACGTGAAACGGACATCTTGGATGTGGCGCTGGCGGAAGTTGACGTGGGTGACACTCTGGTCATTTATCCACACGACATCTGCCCGGTGGATGGCCTCGTGATCGAGGGGCACGGAACGATGGATGAATCCTATCTGACGGGCGAGCCCTTTCAGATCACTAAGACTTGCGGCTCGACGGTGATTTCGGGTGCGATCAATGGCGAGTCGGTTTTGACCATCCGCGCCACCCAACTGGCGGCCGATTCGCGTTACTCCAAGATTATGGAGGTGATGCGCGAGTCCGAGGCGAAGCGACCCAGTTTGCGACGGCTTGGGGATCGGCTCGGCACGATTTACACGCCGGTGGCGCTGGTCGTGGCCATCCTCGCCTGGGCTTACAGCGGGGAGGCAATTCGCTTTCTTGCGGTGCTGGTCATCGCCACCCCGTGCCCGCTCTTGCTCGCCATTCCCATTGCCATCATCGGCTCAATTTCGCTCTGCGCCCGGCGGGCGATCATCGTCAAGAGCCCGGTTGTGCTCGAGCAGAGCGCCGAGTGCCGGGTCGCCATCTTCGACAAGACTGGCACACTCACGTATGGCGAGCCGACCTTAACCGAGCAACTCATCGCCCCGGGTTTCGACCAACATGAGGTGCTGACGCTCGTCGCGAGTCTGGAGCGCTATTCGAAACATCCATTGGCGCGTGCGATCCTTGCGGCCGCGAAGGAAGCCGGGATTCCGCTCCCAGAGGCCACCGAAGTGGGTGAGGCGCCGGGCCAGGGATTGCGCGGGACCGTCTCCGGCCGCACCCTGCTGATCACGAGCCGCAACAAATTGCTGACCCAAAATATAGCCGGATCGGATCAACTGCCTCCACTCGCGGGCGGACTCGAGTGCGTGGTGGTGATCGATCAACGTTACGCGGGGGCCTTGCGCTTCCGCGATGCGCCTCGCGCGGAGAGCCTTCCCTTCGTGAAGCATCTGGGTCCGAAGCACCAATTCGCGCGCGTGATGCTCGTGTCCGGGGATCGTGAGTCGGAGGTCCATTACCTCGCCGAACAGGTGGGCATCACCGAAATCCACGCACAACAGAGTCCGGAACAGAAGGTCGCGCTCGTCCGCGCCGAGACCGTGAAAGCAAAGACGCTCTACGTTGGTGACGGCATCAACGACGCCCCGGCGATGATGGCCGCCACCGTCGGCATGGCCATCGGCCAAAACAGTGACGTGACGGCGGAGGCCGCAGGTGTCGTGATCATGGATAACTCGCTCAAAAAAGTGGACGAGTTCATGCACATCAGCCGGCGGATGCGGATTATCGCGCTCCAGAGTGCTGTGGGGGGCATGGCTTGCAGCGTCATCGGCATGGCCTTCGCCGCCACCGGACATTTGACCCCGGTCGCAGGCGCGATCACGCAGGAAGTCATCGACGTGCTGGCCGTGTTGAACGCCTTGCGGGCTGCGTTTCCTCCCAAAGTGATTCATGACCTTTGACACCAACATTGAAGCATGCGCGAAGAAAAGTCCGAAGCGAGAGCTGATCCTCGGCGTGGACCGCGACAGCGAAATCGTCGCACCCATTTTCGATGAACGAAACGCTGCCGTGAAAAAGATGATCGCCCAGGTCATCGCGACCTGCCGCGCGAAGGGCCGCAAGATCGGCATCTGCGGCCAGGCCCCGAGCGACTACCCTGAGTTCGCGCAGTTCCTCGGCGAGCAGGGCATCGACAGCATCTCGCTCAATCCCGACACCGTGCTAAAGACGACGCTGGCGATTTTGGAGAAAGAGAGTGTATTGAAACAATGAACTCCGACACCCGCACTGCGGAAGCAGGACCACAACAGCCTCCGCGTGACAGCAAGGCAGTTCCTATCTCGGATTCCCACCTCTTCCACCAACTCCACGCCGCCGAAGTCGTCCGGCTGCTGGAAGTCAACTTGGCCACCGGGCTGTCGACGGAGGAGGTCCACCGTCGACAGAAGAAGTTCGGCTCGAACCGCGTCACCGCTCGGCGCGGCACGCCAGCCTGGGTCAAGTTTCTCCAACAGTTCAACCAGCCGCTCGTTTACATCCTCCTGCTCGCGGTTGGTGTCACGGCGTTCCTCGGGGAATGGGTGGATTCGTCGGTCATCTTCGGCGTCGTGATCATCAACGCCATCGTCGGTTTCCTTCAGGAGGCCAAGGCGGAGAAAGCCATCGAGGCGCTGGCCAAGATGGTCGCCACCGAGACCACCGTGCGTCGCGACGGCCACAAACTCCGCGTCCACTCCGAGGAACTTGTGCCGGGCGACGTGGTGCAGTTGCAATCCGGCGACCGCGTGCCCGCCGACCTGCGGCTCTTCCAAGTCCGCAATCTCCACGCAGATGAATCGGCTCTCACCGGCGAATCGCTCCCGGTGGCCAAGCACGCCGACGCGCTCGCGCTCGATACTCTTCTAGCCGATCGGAAGAATCTCGTTTACACCGGCACGCTCATCACCAGTGGCCAGGCCGAGGGCCTCGTGTGGGCCATAGGTGACCAGACGGAGACGGGCCGCATTTCCCATCTCATTTCCAGCGCGGTCGAGCTGTCCACGCCGCTGACGAGGAAGATCGCCCAGTTCAGCAAGCTGGTGCTGTGGGTCATCGTCACGCTTGCGGCGGCCACGTTTGCGCTCGGGGTGGCGCGCGGCGAGAAGGCCGTCGAGATGTTCATGGCGGCGGTGGCGCTGGCGGTTGGCGCGATTCCTGAGGGCTTGCCTGCCGCCGTCACCATCGTGCTCGCCATCGGTGTGTCCCGGATGGCGAAACGGCAGGCCATCATCCGCAAGCTGCCCGCCGTCGAAACGCTCGGCAGCACCACCGTGATCTGCTCGGACAAAACCGGCACGCTGACTGAGAACCAGATGACGGTGCAGAAAATCTTCGCGGGCGGAAAACTCTACGAAGTGACGGGCGGGGGTTACGAACCCAAGGGCGAAATCCGCCTGGATGGGGCGGTGGTGAAAGTGCCGGAGCATCCCGCACTCGGCGAATGTCTGCTTGCCGGCGTGCTCTGCAACGAGTCGCAAATCGTGCGCGAAGACGGAAGGCTCAAGGTGCAGGGGGACCCCACCGAAGCCGCCCTGCTCGTCGCCGCCGAGAAGGGCGGAGTCATACACGCCCATGCGCACAGCCAAACGCCCGTGCTGGACACGATCCCGTTCGAGTCCGAACACATGTTCCGCGCCACGCTGCACGAGAGACGCTCGGGCCGCGTGATCTACAAAGTCGGTGCGCTCGAACGCCTGCTCGAACGTTGCACCGACGCTCTCGACGAGCGCAACACGCGGGTCGCGCTTGACCGGGACACCATCCATCGCGCCGCCGAAACAATGGCCGCGCGCGGACTGCGTGTGCTGGCTTTGGCCCGCCGGCATGTGGATGCGCAACACGCGAGACTCGAACATGCTCACGTCTCCACAGGGCTGACCTTCCTTGGCCTGCAAGGCATGATGGACCCTCCTCGCCCCGCCGCCATCGCCTCCGTGCGCCAGTGCCAGCAGGCTGGCATCTCGGTGAAGATGATCACAGGCGACCACCTTGTCACCGC
>CAMAUY010000154.1 GCA_945861565.1 Akkermansia muciniphila | reverse complement strand
TCATCCAAAAGCGTTTGTTGCTCGTGCTCGGGTAGCGTAAAAGGCTCGGCCATGCCGGCAGTTAAATAAAGTCAGCGAGTTTTGTCCAGTTTTACATCGTCTTTTGTTTCACCTGCCTCATTAAAGTCAAAATCTTGAAACTGCCCTGGGTGGTCGTGGCGACGTAGAGATACTCGCGATTACCCTTCCGCTGGATCAGCAGGTCCTCAGGGCGCTGGTAGTCGGTGCCCTTGAACGCTGCCAGATCCGTGGTGTTGCGTCCGTCCACCGAGGTGACGCCGTTGACGTCGGTGATGGTCAGCGCTCCGGGCAGACCGACTCCATTCGCACTGGTAAACGGGACCCAAGTGTAAGCGCCCGTGGCGTTCGGGGTGTTGCCGTCCCCGACTCGCAATACAAACGTCTGACCTGCGGCGAAATAGTCAGCTCCGGCCATGACTTTCGCCATCTTGACCGCCGGAGTGTACTTATAGAGGCAGCCGCCGTTCAGTTCGTCGATGAAGTACATATTGCCGTCACTGTCGAACTGAACGCCTTCGTGCGAAACGCGAGGGATCACGTTCGCGTGGACGAAGACGGCTCCGTCGTTGCTCGTGGGGCTCAGCGGCTCCAGAATCGCGGGAGCGGTGATCGGATTGATGAACTCGAAGAAGCGACCGTAGGGCAAGGTGGAGCCGCCGGGCTTGGTTTCCCATGCTTCCTCGGCGGTGATCAGTGTGCCCCAGGGCGTCCAATAGCAGGCGTCGAACGCGACGTGCCCAAGGAAGACGGGACTCACCCAGATGCTGTCGGTTTGCCCGGTGAGGAGATCATGGCGTTGGACGCCAGACTGCCCGGTTTCCCAGACGGTGAACAGGAAGCGGCCTTTGCCTCCGGATTCCTCGCCGCCCGCCGTTTCGTTGACCGTGTTCATGTCCCAGTTACCGGTATTGGGCTTGCCGGCGAGGATTTCGGTTTCGCGATCGGCAATCGAGCGCTGCTGAAAGAGCGGATTGCCAAATGTGATTGGAAAAGCCTCGTCGGCCGTCGGACCAGCCGAACTCGGGAGTGGCGTGAAGTCGGAGAACCGGGTGCCGTCAGCCAGTGCGGCCGAGCCAGAAAGAAGTAAGCCATAGGAGAAGCCCAGTGTGGCGCGAACGTGCAAACGTTTCATTTTTATTGATTTCATGCTTTTTGGGATTTCGAACTTGTTTTGATATAATTTTTCAGCGGTTTGATTATTTACCGCGCTGACAAGGTAAGCTTCGGGTGGTTATTCGATCAACGGCGGGAAGGTGAACGTCCTGTTACGATCGTGTGGTAGGCTATCAATCGGTGCGCACCTCAGTTTTTTCTCGTCTTCTCGCACTCATAATCGTACTACAAGTAACATCATCAATCTCGCAGCTCGGCACCAGCCGGCTTGAGGCCTCGATGTGCTTCGTGAGGACCGATTGAAAGTTTGCCGATCAGAATGAAAACTTTAAAACTCGACAGAAGAAGCTTCGCCAAGGCGGCGCTTCTGGGCGCTGCGTCCGTCGCAGGAGTCGCAGGAGTCGCGTCCGCCCCGCAGGCGGGCGGCCTCACCTTCACGAAGCCGGCCGATCCGCTCGTGCCGTGGATGTACATGATTTATCCGATCGAGCAATGGTTGGCAGACTATGAGCGGACGTTCGACGCCTGGGCGGATGGCGGCGTTCGGGGCATCGTGATCGGCCCCTTGCATTTCTATCATGAAGTCCCGCGCTTCGATTTCTCGTATTCGCGGCCGGGAGCGCGCTTTCCGGTATTTCCGGCGGACCCGGCGGTCTACAAAGCGTACGGCGTAGACCCGCCGGCGCCGGCACATCGCGATCTTGAAAAGGAGAAGCGTCTGCAGGGGTTGCTCACCAGCGCGGCGAAGCGCGGCTGGGAGATCATGTTGTTCGGCCCCGGTCAGACCGGAGGCCGGCTGTCGGCTGACAAGGATCCGTTTGGGGTGATGTCCACCGCGGCAGGTGTCGCGGATACAATGCGTGCGCTTCCGCAAGCACACGGCGTCATTCTGGACGGCGCGGGTGAAAATCACTACGAGCTCGACTTTCATCACGGCGGGGAGCTGCTTGAAATCAGCGACCATTTTAAGCAGCAGTTCCGGTCCCAAGGCATGGACGTGGAGCGAATGGAACGAGGCATTGGCCGGCTGAGGAAACGGATGCGTTCCCTCACGCCCTCCCTGGTTCGTTACCATGCACCGGGCGGGATGATGGGGGCGTTGGCTTTGTTCGACCTGGACGAGGACTCGATCTACTGGCTGCGCTGCCGGCAGGAATTGACGATGCGAAGCATGGCGGCGCTCCGGGGGCAGATCAACGGCATGAGCCGGAAGGTCAAGCTTGGAACCATCCCACGTGCGGCTTCGTTTTCGACGCTCACCACCCAGGATTACCAGCGTACCCATCCGTTCTTCGACTACATCTTCCCGAAGCATTACTTCTGGCATCGCGGGTTTGACGGTATGTATGGGACGATCGCCCGCTGGGTGCGCGTGATTGGGGAGTGGAATGCGGACTTGACTGAGCAGGACTGTTTCGCGGTGGTGAAAGCGTGGTTTGGGCTGACGCTTCCCGGCGTGAAATCGCTGGCCGACATGGATCTCGGATTCCCGGATGAATTCTTTACCGAGGTCGTCTATTCCGAGACGAGACGCACGCTGGAGGCGGTGGGCGATCCAAGCAAGGTGATCGCCTGGGTGTCGGCGGGACGAAATCCACACGCAGGCGATCCCATGTCGGGCCGCGATTTGTACCGCATTCTGACCGAATCGCACCGGGCGGGGTTGAAGCGATTCATCTACCATCCGGATTTGAACCTCACCGCTTCGGAGTGGCGGATCATCTCGGGGTTGTGCGGGAATAGGTGGAAGGAGAGCCCGGGCGGATACTGGCCGGCGGATTCGCCGAAGCCGGATACGTGGAATGGGGGCCGTAAACCGCGAGGGAACCCGTAATTGGACGCACACTCCGGAGGGCCGGGAGCCTCGGGGCCTCGTATCCCGGGACTTTGCCCGCAAGTCCTGCGCAATCCCTTCTCGGTGGAGAAACCAAATTCCAGTTTTTCCTGCCGGGCGGTAGTCCGCTGAAGGTCGCTGGTTTCAAATTTGGCTAGGATCCGGGTTTCTCTGCAACTAACCTCCCTAATCCCCATGAACATCCCTGAACGAATCCGCCGTCCCTCACTTCCGTCCGGCTTTGTTTCCGCCCTGCTGCTCATTTTTGCGGGGGTCCTGGCTTCGGCGCGAGGCGCCACCCTGCCGACCTTCGAGTTGGCCGACACGGCACCCGCGCCGGATTGGGCCCTCTGGCAGCGTCGGGCGCTTGCCGAGATGTATCCGGCAGCGATGGAGTTCGTCCAGCGCTACACCAAGGCCGATGGGACGATCCTCTGGCGGGATGTCTGGCCTGGCATGGATGGCTCGGATGACGGCTATGAGAGTTTTTACAATTTCCCCCTCTACTACGCGTTGGGGGGCCGCGCGGACTTGCTTCCGCTCTCGGTAAAGTTGTGGGAGGGGGTGACCCGGCAGTTCACTCGTTATGGGCAGGTGCACAACGAATTCGACGGTTATTACGACTGGATGCACCACGGGGAGAGTTATGTGAACTTTTACTTCTTTGGACTGTCGGATCCCTATCATCCCGCGATGCGGGCGCGGGCGCTGAAGTTCGCCGGGCTGTATTTAAACGAGGATCCAACGGCCAGGAACTATGACTTTCAGCATCGGATCATTCGCTCGCCTCTCAACGGGAGCCGCGGTCCGCGCTTTGAGACGACGGTCGAGGATTGGTCCACGCACCGGGATGATCTTGCACCTTACCCGTTGCCCTACGAGGACATTCCGGGGGTCACCAGCGGGCGCGCCTGGCTGGATGATGTGAAGGTTCAATCCATCATCGGCACAATGAATCAGCGGATGATGCCCGGGGATGTCCCGCTGAATCTCAGCGCCACCAGCCTGATCCTGAATGCCCACATGCATGAGGCTCGGGGCAAGTACCGGCGTTGGATTGTCAACTACCTCAATGCCTGGCGCGAGCGCGTGCGACGCAACGGCGGAATCCTGCCGGACAATGTCGGGCTTTCCGGCAAGATCGGCGAAAACATGGGAGGCAAATGGTGGGGTGGCTACTACGGGTGGAAATGGCCGCACGGCTTGTTCAATCAAATCGAGGGAACCTTGATCGGCGGAGCCAATGCGCTCACTCTGACCGGGGATCGTTCGTTTCTAGAGTTGCCGCGCGGTGTAATCGAGATGGTTCGCCGCGAAGGACGGAGGGAAGCAGGCCAATTCATCGTTCCGCATCGGCACGACGAACGGGGCTGGTACAACTACCAACCGATTCAACCGAGTTATTTGATTCATCTCTGGTATCTCTCGCAGGAACCTCAGGACTACGCACGGATCGAGGCGATGTCCGCGACAGAGGGTTGGACTAAACTCGAATATCGCAAGGCCAAAGGCGATTTTGGCCACGAAGGACCGTGGTTGCGCTTTCTTGAGGGCAAGTATCCGGACTATCCGGTGGACATTCTCAAAGCGGGACTGCAGGAAACGGCGCGCCGGATGGAAAACGTCCGGGCGGATCGAACGACGGTCGATCAGCAGGACGTGCATCACTGGCAGCAGCGCAATCCCGTGGTGCTCGAAGGCCTGGTGCAAACGATGCTGGGTGGTCCGAACCACATCTATCATGGCGGTCTCTTGCACGTGCGGCTGCGTTACTTTGATCCGCAGGCCCGACGCGCGGGGGTGCCGCCCGATGTGGGTGCGCTGGTGGAGAAGATCTCTCCCGAATCGGTGGTGCTCACCTTGGCGAATTTGAGCAAGACGGAGGCGCGCGACGTGGTGGTGCAAGCGGGCGCTTTTGGCGAACATCAGTTTACGCACGTCCAGCACCCTGGAAATTCACGGCGAGTTTCGGGGAAGCACCTTCGTTTTCGGTTGAGTCCTGGAACAGTCAGCACGGTTAAACTGGGGATGAAACGTTACGCCCACGCACCGAGCTATGAATTTCCTTGGTGAACCGCAGGGAGGCACCTGGCCTCGTAGGCCCGCCACGGGAGATAGTTTGGAACCACGGATGAACGCCGATAAACGCTGATTCCGGGCGCTCACTCCGAAGCTGAGAGACAACGGCTTCCTCTTATCCGCGTCAATCCGTGTCAATCCGCGGTTCTCCCCCCCCCCCGGCAATTTGCGTTTCTCCTCAAATCTCTCCGGGACTCCGTGCCCTCCATTGGGAAATCTAGGGAGGCCAACTGACTTGATCGGATTTTCCTTTGGCGCTCCGCGGCTATCCTGAAGCAATGCCGTAAAAAGATTCCATTCTTTTCCGGTTGTCGCATCGCCCGAACAAGCGCTTACTGATATGTAACAACCGGATAAGCATGGTTCCGGTACGCCAATCGCCCAAGGTACAGTATGAGCGCCCTGATTTCATTGCGAAAATGCCGTGCGGCATCGGTGTTTGCCTGTGTTTTCCTGGGCTGCGCTGGCTTTGCCCGCTCATCGACCAGCGCGAACTATGCCATTTCTCCAGACGTCTTGGATGCCGGCGGCGGTGTGTCATCGAATGGCGTTTATCGTTCTGTGGATTCGCTTGAACCCTTCGTGGTTGGCGCCTCTTCTTCTGTCAACTATCAGATTGGCCACGGTTACATCGCCCAATTGGCAGGCATTATGGTGGATATCGCCGGGCGGTTTATCTTTTACAACAACTCGGCCTGGGACACAAACAATCCGGCAGCGGAACCCGGGGATGACGCCGCAATCGCTGTCGACAAATTCCCATTGACTGCTGGCACTGCCCAGTTTGCCAACTACACGAGTTACAGCCGCGGGATTAATGGAATCATGGTTGATCTGTTGAACCTGCCCCCCGGTACTCCGACGGCAGCCGATTTTTCATTCAACATCGGGAACAATAACACCACGGCGAGTTGGGCCGCCGGGCCGGCTCCGGACACCATTGCGGTGCGGCGCGGCGCGGGTGTCGGAGGGTCGGACCGCGTGACCTTGATCTGGACGGACGTGAACGCGGTGAAAAAGCAGTGGCTGCGCGTCATGGTCAAAACCACTGCGCAAACCGGTCTGGCTTCGCCTGCAATTTTCTATTTCGGAAACGCAATCGGGGATAGCGGCAACAGCATCACCGACGCGCGAGTGACTACCTCCGATCAGTTGGGGGCACGAAACCATCCGGCAACCGCCCTCAATCCGGCGTCGATCAGCAATCTTTACGATTTCAACCGCGACAAACGCGTCACCACCACGGACCAGTTGTTGGCTCGTAACAATACGACAACGGCTCTGACAGAGCTGAAGCTCATCACGGTATCGGACGGAGGGGTGGGGCAGTCGCTTACTCATCAGCCGGTGCTTCTGAGCGAGTCGACCGGATTTTTTGGCGCGAGTCTCCCCGGAGAACGGACAACACCGGATTTCACTGCCGGCCGTCTGCCGGAAGGAATCAAAGCCAGCACCCGGATTGCGGGCGTTTGCCAATTGATCGTGGATCGCGATGAGAACGGGCAGCTTCGGATCCTATATGTTGGAACTCCGGGTGAACGGTGTGTCTTACAGTCGAGCGGCGCAATTGCAGCTCCGGAGTGGGTGAATATTTCCGAGCCGGTGGTGACCGACGCTGCCGGCGTCCGGCAGTGGTCCGTTTCCACGATTCCCGGCCAAGCGGAGTTTTTCCGCGTCCTTTCCAAGGTCAATGAATCGCAGTCTCAGTCAGATATAAACCACCGATAAAGCCTCTCAAATGAAAGCAACACCCTTCCTCCGCCACACAGCCGCCGCAACCCTGGTGCTTGCGGCGATATGTTCCCCGGCCGTCGCGGACCTTACTCTCACTCTCAATGTGGGAAACATCTCCCTGCTTCCCAATACGCCCGGGCAAGTTGTTTCGTTCAGCCTGATCAACTCCGACCTTACCGGCATTTCGGTCGAGAGCTTTGAGTTCAATCTCCAAGTGGCCGACGGGGGCCCTGGCGTCGGGGGAGTCATCGTCGCCCCGACGATTACCACCGTTGATCTGGCTACTGGAACGATTTTCTCGCCCAATAATACCGGGACGCAAAATAATGGGCTTGCTCCGCAGATGGCGGCTTACGGCATCGTGACGTCGTCCGGCACCGTTTCAATCCCCGTCGGTTCCTCTCAGATTGCCTCGGTAACGTTTGACACGACGGGATTCAGTACCGGCGTGTGGCCACTGCTGATGTCGTCGGCCACGTTTAACGGGACGACACGATACATCAACACCATCCCTTCAGAAATCATTACTATTCCACTGATCACGGATGGGACTTTGACTGTTATTCCGGAGCCTGAGTGGTGTGCGGTGGTTGCGGGACTTGCGTTCACCGGGTTCGCCTGGGTTCGTCGGCGGCGATCGGCGCCTTGATGCGGTTTCTTTTTGCCGCTGCGGGTCGAAAACAAATTCCTAACACTAAAGTGAGAGTCTTGCGCCCCTCGTGGATTCACTGGACGGGGTCTTTTCTCCTAATGGCAGGGATGCTTGGCGTCGCCATGGCTACGGAAGTGGTACCTCTGAGCCTGAGCGAAACTGTGCGCCAGGCCGATGCCATTGTGCTTGGCACAGCCACAGGCAAAAAGGCGCATTGGGGAGATGCATCTCGACGCTGGATGGCGACAGATTACACGTTTAAAGTCGAAGAGGTTCTCTACGCGGGTCCAAACGGAGAAGGCTTTGGTAAAACCGTGGTGCTGACCTTTTGGGGTGGCACGCTTGACGGGGAGACGCAGACCCTCAGTGACATGCGCCTGCCCATAGTGGGCGAACGCCTGGTGGTCATGCTCCGTCCGGACTGGCGGGAAGGCGGCTTTACACCGGTGGTTGGTTTCAACCAGGGTCTTTTCCTTGTTGCATCCGAAGTGCCTGGTAGACCGGCACTGGTTCGCAGCGACACCGGCCAAGCTTTAGCTCAAACTGCACAGGGGCAGGTTGTGCGGTTGCGTGACAACGCAAAGAAGGAAGCCAAGGCATCTGAGGTAGACTTGCCAGCATTTACGCAGTGGCTGCGTGCCAACGTCCAAGCGATCAAGTCTACACCTTCCGAAGTGCGGCCCGCTGCGGATGCCGCCGATCCGCGAGTAATCAAGCCATTCTCCAAGAAGCCGGAACCTGTCTCTCCGAGAACGGATGCCACCTTTAGAGACCCGGCCGCCGCCCAGGCACCCCAAGCGGGAGCAGACGCTGCCAACCTACCCGTGGCTCCTGTTCCAAGTGCCCCGACGACGACAGGTTCCGGCCAAGCCGATCCGATGCCGCAAAAGTTTCTCACGTCGCATCCGGCGCACCCACCCATTGTGGTCAACCAATTCCCAGACAGCTTCGCGCCTTGGTCGCCCGAAGATCAATATCAGATGTCGAAATGGAATTATTATGCCTCGGATGTTTTCCGAATTTATACCACGCCGACTGGCACGTACGGTTGGGGGAATGGGTGTTTCGACTTGGCGGGTTGGCCGACTTCGACGGATCTCCAAAGTCAATACGGCTCGACGTGGGAGACACTGGGAGCTGGCGCCATTGGCGTGACTTTTCTTCGCTACGATGGCGGTGGTTGGATCATCGAAGCCGATATTGCCCTCAATCCCTCCGTCTCTTTCACGCTCGATGATGAGTGGGTATACGACGGAAGCCCGGCTCAAGGGTTTCGTCGGGTCATGCACCATGAGTTGGGCCACATGCTCCGCTTGGAGCATCAATCTAACTTTCTTTCGGTAATGAACTACCTGCCGTCGCCGTTCCGCGCGTTCTCGATGCCTTATATGGATGACGCAGCGGGCATCCGCTTTCAATATTCCGCCAATGCCGTCCGTGTCCCGGATTTGGGTATTTATCTTTATTATTCCTCCGGCTTCCAGAATGTTGCCGATGCAACCCTACCGTCGAGCGTTTCCTCCGGCGGTACTCTTACCGTCAACAACTACCATGTGGAGAATGTCGGCACCACGACTATTACCACACCGACGGTCGAATGGTATCTCACACCGACCCGCAACTACTCCTCTGCCTACTACCACATTGGTGACAGCACGTATCCATCCCTGGCACCCCTTACCTTCTTTACGCCCAGTTCCGTTGAAAGATCGTTCAGAATTCCGGCGGGCGTTCCGGATGGCGATTACTACTTGGCCGCGTTTATTCGTGATGACGGCGGGGCAGGACAGTCGTCTTTCCCTTTCAACAACAACTTGGCCTTCAGCCGCCAACCGATCGCCGTCACGTCGGCTGCGCCGACTCCTACGGCGGCGAATGACGATTTTGCGAACCGCATCAGCGTCTCGGGTTCCAGCGGGACGACCAGCGGCAGCAACGTCGGCGCGACCAAGGAAGCCGGCGAGCCGAACCATTTCAGCGTCGGCGGCAAATCGGTCTGGTGGCAATGGACTGCGCCAGCCAGCGGCACCGCCATCATTAACACCGACAGCAGCGATTTCGATACGTTGCTGGCGGTTTATACCGGCGCGGCAGTCAACAGTTTGACGCAGATCGGTAGCAATGACGACGTCGGTGGCGGGATTCAAAGCGAGGTGATATTCGCAGTGAGTGCAGGGACAAGTTACGAGATTGCGGTGGACGGCTACAGCGGCGCATCAGGATCCATCCAGTTGAACTGGAGCTTGGTCGTCGGCACGCCGGACAATGACAATTTTGTAAACCGCATCAGCGTTTCGGGCTCCAGCAGCGGCACGACTAGCGGCAGCAACGTCGGCGCGACCAAGGAAACCGGCGAGCCAAACCATTTCAGCGTGGGCGGCAAGTCCGTCTGGTGGCAATGGACCTCGCCGGCCAGCGGCACCGCAACCATTAACACCGACACCAGCAATTTCGATACGCTGCTGGCGGTTTATACCGGCACGGCTGTCAACAGTTTGACGCTGATCGCTAGCGATGACGACAGCGGCATCGAGAGACAAAGCCAGGTGATGTTCTCAGCGATTGCAGGGACAAGTTACGCGATTGCGGTGGACGGCTACAGCGGAGCAGCGGGATCCATCCAGTTGAACTGGAGCGTCGGCACACCGGACATTCGCATTGAGCCGCTGGAATTATCGTTCAGCGCCGCCGCCAATCCGCCGCCATTGCCAATCGGGCCAGCCTTACCGGTTTCACCGAGCCTGAGAGGCATGACCGCCAGCCCCCATAACTTCCGCGAGGTTCAACCAGACGGCACGCCCATCGAACTCAATATTCGCGGCGGAATTCAGTTCCACTGGCTGGAGGACCCGGAGGGCTATACCGTTGTCCAGGAAGGCCGCAAGTTTGTTTATGCGCAACTGGACAAAGCGGGTCGGCTGGCACCGACAGCGCTACAAGTCGGCCAAAAGGACCCGAGCACCGCTGGGTTGCGCCCGCGGACGCTGCCGCGCTCAGAGGTACGTCAGCAGATGTGGGCCGAGCGTTTGGCGGCGGCTCCGGTACCGACACCGCCCACGGCTGTGCCCCCGGTGGGCACCGTCAAGAACGTGGTGATCCTGATGCGGTTTGCCAATCACACCGGCCGCACGCTCCCGTCCAATCCCGACTTCAACATCATCTTCAACGCCCCCGGTGGCAATCCCATCCTCGCGCCCACGGGCAGCGTGCGAGATCTTTACTCGGAGAATTCCTACGGCACCCTGGTGCTCGACTCGACGGTTTACGGATGGGTGACATTGCCGCAGACGGAACAGTATTACGCCAACGGCAACAGCGGCCGCGACCCCACAATTCACCAGGCCATCATCTCGGCCCTCAATCTCGTGGATCCCTTGATCAACTTCAGTCAGTTCGACACCGGCGGCGACGGCTTCGTCGATTCGATCGCGTTCGTCCACTCCGGCTATGGCGCGGAGTGGGGCGGAACCGACGCGGACGGCGTGTACTACACCAGTCGCATCTGGTCGCATCGTTGGCAGATTCCGACGTGGACCTCGGCGGAGGGTGTGAGCGTGCGCGACTATCACGTCAACCCTGGCCTGTGGAGCACCTCCGGCTCCGCGCCCGGCCGAATCGGCGTCATCTGCCACGAGACGGGGCACTTCTTTGGTCTGCCGGACCCACGGCTTTTTGTTTCACGACCGGAAGTTGCGTTGTTTGAGCCAAGTAAGCCCCAGCTCCAAATGGTCGGCGACGTTTTCAAAAATGACTGGCAGCGGTTCTTTGACGGTTCGTCGGAGCAGCGCTTGCAGTCCGGTTCGGATGAGG
>CAMAUY010000153.1 GCA_945861565.1 Akkermansia muciniphila | reverse complement strand
CGGACTTGCCGCTGGCGAGCCAGTTATTGACCGCTTCGCGCTTGAAGGTTTCGTCGAATTTGCGGCGGGATTTGAGAGAAGAATTTTTAATGGCTTTCATGATGCATGATTTGCCCAATTCTCTCTCCACCAATTTGAAGCAACTTCAGGCTGAACGGGGCGGGCGCAAGATTGAACTGACCACGCGCGAGTATCGCCTGCTCGAATTCTTGATGCGGTCGGCAGGCCGCGTGTGCAGCCGCATGATGATCCTGGAGAAGGTGTGGGATTTTAGCTTCGATCCGGGCTCGAATCTCGTCGACGTCTACGTCGGTAAGTTGCGCGAGAAGATCGATGCCGGAAGCGACGCCAAGCTGTTGCATAGCGTGCGCGGCGAGGGCTACGTGATGAAGGAGATGCCGTGACGATCATTAAACGGCTCGGGATCGGCTACGGCGTCATGGCATCGGCCTGCGTGTTGCTGCTCGTTTGGCTGTGGTATCATGAGTTTGTCGATGAACCGGCTGAGTTTGCGGCGCGCGGTGTTGGCGACCTGCATCAGGATACCGCTGCCGAGCTCTCCACGGTTTTGTTTCTTGGAGCAATCCCGGTGATGCTTGCCTTCGGGTGGTGGTGGACGCGTCGCGTGCTGGGACCTCTGCGCGCCCTGACGCACGCGGCGGAGCAAATCGAATCGAACACGCTAAACGTGCCGCTGCCTCGGAGCATGAACAACGACGAGGTGGATAGGCTGGCCGCGGTCTTCGCCGCGATGACCGCGCGATTGGACGCATCCTTCCAGCAGATTCATGAATTCACGCTTCACGCTTCGCACGAGTTGAAGACGCCGCTGACCGTGATGCGGGCACAATTGGAAACGGCGCTTCACGAAAGCGTATCGCTTCCGGCGGCGCAAACCGATTGGATAGAAAGCTTACTCGATGAAGTGCAGCGCCTGACAAAGATCGTCGATTCTTTGACGCTGCTGACCAAGGCGGATGCCGGGCTCGTGACGCTGGAGCGCAAGCCGGTTCCATTGGGTGAACTCGTGCGGGAGGCGTTCGACGATGCGCTGATCATGGCGCAACCCCAGCGCGTGCGGGTTACGCTGGACGAGTGCGCGGATGTACAGATCACGGGAGACCGCCACCGGTTGAGGCAGTTGCTATTGATCCTCACGGACAACGCCGTGAAATACAATCGACCGGATGGGGAGATCCACCTCTCACTTTGCAAACGGGACAGCACCGCCGAACTCCGGATTACCAATGACGGCGGCGGAATCACCCCCGAGACTCAGCGCCGCCTTTTCGGCCGCTTTGTGCGGGGCGAGAATGCGATCGGAACAGTGGAAGGCTGCGGCCTGGGCCTGACGATCGCCCAATGGATCGTGCAGGCGCACAACGGCACGATTGATCTGCTTCCGGAAGCGGGGGTAAAGACCACAGCCCTCGTTCGGCTACCGCTCGCTTAGGCGACAGAGTTGGCGTGGGTGGAGAATTTCACCGCGGGTTAATCCTCCGTCAGAGGTGTGGGCGGATTAGTTAGGCGATTCTAAACAAATATTCATCCTGGTTTCACGTTCCATTCATTGAAGCGCGGTAGTTTGGCCGCCGATGAACATGGAT
Organism: Akkermansia muciniphila; assembly: GCA_945861565.1. GTDB lineage: Bacteria > Verrucomicrobiota > Verrucomicrobiia > Limisphaerales > UBA9464 > SIBK01. The sequence continues at coordinate 10,012 of CAMAUY010000153.1, read as the reverse complement.
GGGCATTCACTTTTCGACGCTCCCGCGGTGATCACTGCCGCGGGTGACATGGGAGCGAAGAGCGAATCCACAGAATGCAGCCCGGCAGTAAAAAATAAGGAGCAATTCGCTATGAATCCAATCACTCAACGGGTCAGCATGCCCGCGAAGGTACCAAAGATCGAACCGCAGTTGGTAACGACAATCCGCAAGCTCGTTGCGGGAGGCCGCCCGGTCAGGAATATCGGAAGCCGGATCACGAGCGCGTTCGGCGTTGCTGCAGCCTCGATGATCCTCGCCTTATCGCCATCTGTGAATGCCAGCACGGCCTACGGCACGCTTAACAACTTCGATTGTGTCAATGACGTCGTCGTTAACGGCAATCCGGTCGAGGCACACGGGTTTGAAATCGAGCTGGATGATATCCACAGCCGGGACATCACGTACACTTACGACTACAACCATTACGGCATTCCAAAAATAACGGAAGACAACACCGACCCAGCCCACCCGAAGGTTTTCATTCGCTACGCCGGCACCAGGAAGCCCGACGGCACCTGGACGGCCTACACCGCGATTCCGGCGGGTCCCATATCACCGACCGACGGCCACCAGTTCACCAATCCATCGATCAATTTCGGGGGAGAACATTTTGGTGCCGGCTATTACGGCGCGCCGACGGCCGTGAAGTACAATTGGCTGATCGATGACGGGACAACGAGTCACAACCTGATCCACGGTCCGCCGGTCATGGTCTCGACGCCGACGTTCACCTATTATCCGCCAGTTCAGGCGCTGGTCTTTCCGCAGGTTCAGGCGGTGATTGTTCCTCCGCCCCCGCCCGCGCCACCCGTGCTTAAGTTCGGCACGGCAACGTGGGTGAAGGACATCAAGACCAAGGCACACAAGGCCGCGAAGGTAGAGCTGGTGGATCTCCGAGATCCGGACCCCGCCAATCCGGGGGTCAAGAACTGGGCCAACGGTGAGGTCGCCGAGGTGGAAACGGAGTGGCGGATTCTCCAGACCGAGTTCGCCAATGCGGGGAATCCCAAGGGCGAGTTAGCGGGTCAGCCGGAAGACCTGCCGGGTGGCGATGAAGTCATCACCCGCCGGTATGAATTCTACAAGTACGTCGGTCCGATCGATGCAGAATCGGGTGAAGCCATGGCGGACGCGGTGGGGCCTGATGGGATATACGGGGATGGGACGGAAGTCACGTATAACGATTACATTGACCCCGACACGGGAGAGTGGGTTAGAGCTACGGTGGACACTTCTACCGTGGCGGTAGTGGGTGAGTTCTTTGGCGCGCAGATGGCCGCATTCGATAGGGACCCGGCATTAGGATTGATCGATCACATCCCGGACGGCGAGCTCAATGTTGCGTACGCCGATCGCACTGTGGTGATCGGAGGAGGCGCCGCATTTCTTGCCACGACCTCCGGCTCGCTTCCTGACGGAACGACGCTTGATGGAGTTACAGGAATCTTTGCAGGGACCCCGACGGTCGCCGGTGCTTTCACGTTCACGGTTAGTGCAGAGGGGCTTAATGGCGCTCTTGTATCAAAGGAATACACGGTCACGATTACGGGGGACGTGGTGCCTCCTGTCACCTACACCATCGGCACCAGTTCCTCGCCCGCGGCTGGTGGCAGCACGAGCGGTGGGGGCATCATGAACAGTGGCGACATCGTCACCGTGGGCGCCGTGGCAAACCTCGGGTACAACTTCGTCAACTGGACGGAGGCCGGCGTCGAGGTGAGCGCCTTAGCTAACTACGCCTTCGCGGCTAGCGCCAACCGAAATCTGGTGGCGAACTTCACACCCACACCAATTACCACGTACACCATCCGTGACGAAGGCAAGGGTAAGATCCGTGCAATCGGCGACGGTTACTTTCTCGTTGGCTCGAAGAAACTCATTTGGAATTCCAGCACCTACATTCATGTGAACGAGGCACCGAAAGGTTCGCAGGACGTGATCGATTCGTTCGTCAAAGTCGGCATGAGGGTTCAGTGGAAAGGTCTTCGTGACCGGGCCACAAACACCGTGTTGACGAGCATGATCGAGATCAACTAAACGCCATCGGGCTACGGAACAGGGGGACTGCACTGCAGTTCCCCTGCTTTCGGCTATCGAACCGGAGTTTGGAACCGCCGATGAACGCTGATTCCGGCATGGGAAAAGTCGTTGTCAAAATCGAGCTGACTAACCTGTTCGACCTTGCCCTCCAGAAGCGGAAGGCGTCCAAAGTGAAGCCGCGGCATCTGGATGCACTGCTACACCGCCGATCCCACGGCGCGTTAATCGTGAGAGCCAAAATCTGCCCCGGTGCTTTCCGCCGCCAAACTAGGAGCATCGCTGGGATGGGAAGAACTCTCGGCGAGTGAATTCATGTGGAGAGCGAAAGCCTCCAAGAATGGACGCGATTTGAAGCCATGAACCTGGGAGCGCTGGCATCCTGCCGGCGAATGTTAGTCTTCTCTGCAGCCTCGCCGGCAGGATGCCAGCGCTCCCAGGGAGTCGGTTCCTGGGTGGGACGACGCGGTGGTGCTCGATATCAAGCCGTGCGCCGCACCGCGACCGCTTCAACCTCGTAGCGCAAATCCGGGGGCAGACAGTGGGTGAGGGTTGTGCGTGCAGGGCTCGGGGCCGGGAAGTATTCGCGATAAAGTTTGTTATAGAGCGGGAGTTCCGCGGGATCGCGGACGTAGTTGCGCGTTTGCACGACATGGGCGAGGTCACTGTCAGCCGCTTCAAGCACGCGGCGCAGGTTCTCGATGGAGCGCCGGAACTCGCCTTCGAAGGTGTCGCTGACAATCTTGCCCGTCGGATCGACCGAGGCTTGTCCGGAGACAAAAATTAGATCGCCGACGACCACTGCCGGGCTGAAGGGAAGATGCGATGCGGGGGTGTCCGGCTGCTTTGGAAAAGAGACGAGCGGATGGTTCATGAGAGAGTTGGCTTTTTTCTTCTTCGGATCGTGGCAGAGGCATCACTTCTTCCAAACGTTGCGGAGGAAGTTCAGGAAGTTGCCGGAGAAAATGCCTTCGATATCCGCGGGCGTGTATCCACGCGCCGCGAGAAGCGGGCCGAGCTTCTGCAGATCGGCGATGCTGTCGAGGTCCATTGGCAATTGTTCGTTGCCGTAACCGCCGTCGAGGTCGGTGCCGATGCCGACGTGGCGGGCATTGCCGGCGAGTTGGCAGATACGGTCGATATGGTCCACCAAGCGGTCGAGCTTGAGTTGGAAGTCTTCTGGGCGCGAGCGCTTATGCGTCCAGCCACTAACGAGCATGATGGCATCGAGCGCGACGCCCATGACTGCGCCCCGTTCGATGAGGGCCTTCATCTGATCATCGGTGAACTGACGGTTCCAATCGGCCAGCGGGCGGCAGTTGGTATGACTCGACCAGATGTGGCCTTTGAACACCTTGAGCGCATCCCAGAAACTTTCTTCGCAGAGGTGCGTGGCGTCGAGGATGATGCCGAGCCGTTCCATCTCTTGGAGCAACTCGCGGCCTCGAGGTGGCAGGCCCCCGGCGTCATCCGTGCCGTGGGCGTAGGTGCCGGGACCGTAGTGGGCGGGTCCGATGGCGCGCAACCCGTAGCCATAGGCGCGTTCGAGATGCGCAACGGTGTGGAGCGAATCCGCGCCTTCGAGGCTAAGGATGTAACCGATCGCGGAGGGTTGGGACGAAGGGTCGCTCCAGAGTTTTAGATGATTTTCCAAGCCGGCGCGGTTGCTAATCTGAACGAGTTCACCCGCTGCTTCCATCTCGCGATACCAGGCGAGCTGCCCTTGAGTGTGGGCCCAGGCCTGCTCGGCGCTGTTCCAGCCGGGAAGTTTGTTGAACCGATGCACGTAGCGGCCAATTTGCGTCGCGACGCATAACCCGACGCGGCCGCGGCGCATTTCGGGCAGGCAGACCACGCCGCGAGTACGGTCCCTCAAGTCCTGGAGGCCGAGTTCGCGGCGGCGGATTTCGGTGAGGGGCAGTCGGAGGTCGCGGTTCCACTCCATCGCATTCATGGAGAGGTCGAGGTGGACGTCGAAGATGAGGGGGGCGTTGTTCATAATTAATTCAAACCAATCCGTTAAGGGTGAAATCGCGATCCAACCCGCATCACGTCGGCCAACGGATCGAGTGGATAAATTGGCCGTCGAAGTTTGCGGTAGGGCAGGGTGGCCAGATTGCTGGTGCAAGGCCCTGGCGTGGCCACCCAAAAGTGTCGCGCGGCGATCGGGTCGTAGGCGCGGCGGTGCGCTACGGCGGCTTTCACGCCGATAATGGAAAACGCCTCCGGCGGCTGCCCAACGTGGCGCCACTGGGCAAGATCCATCGGCGGGGTGGGGATCGAGGTCAGGAGAATGGTAATACCGCGATGGCGGACGACGGCGCATGCCCCCATGTCAAAAAAGTCGCCCGAAGCGGAGGCAAGATGGCTTTGCTTGTCTTCGAGTTCAAAACGTCCGTCGACCCTTCGAACGAGTTCGATTTCGAGAGTGACCGGGCCGGCATCCAGGCGGCTGCCACGTCCGCCCAAGGGGATCGTCGCGCGGTCACCGACTTGTAACGAACCCAGGCGTCGTACGGCGTCGGGATCGCAGAGACACACGGCCGCATTTTGTGCGTCGTGCGCCAGCAAGGCTCGGAGCAGGCCGGTGCCGTCGCCGGGTGCACCCCCGCCAATGTTGTCGGATGGCTCGGCGAGAACGGTGAGACCGGAGGCGTCGTGCGGAATCCGTTGCAATACTTGATCGACCGGATCCTCCGTGACATTGCCCAGGGGTGCGAATTCGAGGGCGTGTGCACAGAGTTCGGCTAGCGCCTTCCGTGCCTGCCTTTCGCTGCCCGTGGTCAAGATGCTAAAACTAACCCCCGTGTCCGGTGTGTCCGCAAAGGAAAATCCCGCGACGACATTGACCGCCCAAAACTCCGGGTGCTGGGCCTCCAGGGCGCGCGCCTGCGTGAGCAACGTCAGCATGGGGGCGACGTTGGTGGCCGTGCCGGTGGGTGGCCAGACGATGGGCGGGTGGGCGAAGAACATTTTCGGCTGCTGGCCAGTGCGCAACGCGCGGTCGAGCAAATGCGCGGCCCGGATGGCCGTGGCCCGGGCGTCGGTGTGCGGGTTTTCGCGATAAGCGACAAGCCCCTGGGAGTGAGCGGCCATTCGGGCGGTGAAGTTCGCGTGCAGGTCGAACACGCCAAAGACTGGAACCCCCATGGCACCCGGCAACGCGGCGAGTCGTTCCAGAAATTCGCCTTCCACATCGGGGAGGGATTCGCAGGTCATGGCCCCGTGTAATACGAGAAAGATGCCATCGAGCCCTTGGCTTAGTTCCGGCGTCGTCACGGCGCAAAACTCGTCCCAGAAACGCGTGAAGACCTCATCCGTCGCCAGGGCGCTAGGCATGGCATGGACGTGGAGTGCGGGGACGACGTCCCAACTCAGTTCAGCCGCCGCCTCCAGCGCGCCTCCCATCGGGGAACTATCCCCTTTCGTCGCGATCATCGAATCGCCGCGCCGAACCTGAAAGTCGTTCCAACCCGTGACCCTTTCGAGAAAGGTGTGAGTCTCGTGAAACAGACCGGCAAAGAGGATACGGGGACGATCACTCATCGGGTCTCCTCCTCTGCCGCGGGCGGAAATTCCGGACTGCGTTCGGAGAGCCTGGAGTTGGATGTCATCGCGTGGTTTTGATTGCGCAATATTTTGGCTTCCCCTGGCAAGGCCAGATTCCTGAAGACGGGATCAACAGCGTTGCGCTCGGATGGCAGGTGGATATCCTCGACACAGTTGCCCAATGAATGTTGAACCGACTGTGACGGCCAAAGTTTCCCGGGTCCGTCTTGATTCCATCGATGCGCTGCGCGGACTGATCATGGTCATCATGGCTCTGGATCATGTGCGCGATTTTGTCTCGCACAGCACGATCGCTCTCGGCGGGCCGGGATTGCCCCCCCCCGCATTGTTTTTCACGCGGTGGATAACCCATTTTTGCGCGCCTATTTTCATGCTGTTGGCGGGTACCGGCGCTTTTTTTTATGGCTCACGAGGTCGGACGAAGCGTGAGCTCAGCTGGTTTCTCGTCACTCGGGGAGTATGGCTCATTGTCCTCGAGGTTACACTGGTGCAGTGGGGGTGGTCCTTTAGCGTAAACTATGAATGGATCGTCGGCCAAGTCATCTGGGCGATTGGCTGGTCGATGATTTTTCTCGCGGCGCTCGTTCATTTGCCCACGCGATGGATCGCCGCCATTGGCATTGCCATGATCGTCGGGCACAATGCCCTCGATGGGGTGAAGGTGGCAGGGACCGGTTGGCTTCACTCATTGTGGGCCATTCTCCATTCGGGGGGGCCGATTAAGATCGGCGAGCATTTGCAGTTTTTCCCACTCTACCCTCTGGTGCCCTGGATCGGAGTGATGGCGGCCGGATACGCGTTGGGTGAGGTTTACAGTTGGGCGCCCGAGCGTCGCCGTGCGTTCTTGATCCGGCTGGGATTCGGAATGATCGCCGCGTTTGTCGCCTTGCGCCTGCCAAACATTTACGGCGACTCCCAACGCTGGACACCCCAGAGCTCGGCCGTTTCAAGCCTGATGTCGATACTGAATTGCTCCAAGTACCCGCCTTCGTTGCTCTATCTGCTCATGACGCTCGGGCCGGCGCTGATCTGCTTGGCGGTCGTCGAGGCGCGCCCCCGCTGGACGCCGAACTGGCTGGTAATCTTCGGCCGCGTTCCCATGTTCTATTACCTCCTCCATCTCTACCTGGCTCATTTCGTTGCGGGTGTGATTGCGCTGTTACAGGGCCGTAGCGGCACTGCGCGCTGGATCTGGAGCCACGGGCCCTTTCCAAACCAACCGGAAGGGTTCGGTCTTTTGCTCGGCGGCGTGTATCTCGTGTGGGTGATCGTCGTTGCACTTCTATACCCAGCCTGCCGCTGGTACGCCGGAGTGAAGCAACGGTCACGCAACCCGCTGCTGAGCTATCTGTGACGCGCCGGGCGAATGAAACCGTGAATATATCTCCCCGCGCGAGGTTGCGCCGAGCATCGTGTCCGGGGAAGAGCCAGCTTCGGCAGCCCACGATCGCGCCGAACGCGGTGGGGAAGAAAGAGCGGTCGTCGATTCGGCCCGGGCGGCGATGGGCTTCGACTAGGGCTCCAGAGACACGGATCCCAATTAATTTTTTGGTTCGCAGCGACCGCCGATGTTAGCATCATCCTAATTTTAACACCTTGACGCCCGATGCTCCGACCTCGCAAAAAATACACTGTCTTCGATCTCCGGCAGCTCAAAGGCAAACGCTGCCTTACACACATTCACGTCAAATCCCCTCCGGAAGCCGCCGCCGCGGAAGAGGCCGGCGTCGATCTGATGAGTTGCAGCTTCGACAGTCCCGAGGCGCAGTCGCGTCTGCCGGCGCTTGTCGCTGCGGCTCCGGACAGCTTCCTCTCCGCGGCGACGCCCCACGGACTTGCGACGCCGGATGAGGCGATTCGCATCGCGTTCCGTGCCCTCGAGATCGGGGCCAGTTCCGTCTACTGCTCGGCCAGCCCATTCATTATTGAGGCGATGGCGCGCGAAGGTATTCCGGTTGTCGGGCACCTCGGTCTCGTTCCTCGTCATGTCACCTGGACCGGCTATCGAGCGATTGGTCGGACAGTGGAGGAAGCCATGCAGCTTTACGGCCGCATGAAAGAACTGGAAAATGCGGGCGCCTACGCTGCGGAACTTGAAGTCGTGCCACATAATCTCGCGCGATTCCTTACCTCGCAGACGGGGCTTATCCTCATGTCGCTCGGTTCCGGCAGTGGCTGCGACACTCAGTTCCTCTTTTCCGACGACATCCTCGGCGATTACGACGAACGCCCGCCCCGCCACGCCCGGGCTTACCGAAATTTTGCCGAAGAACACCGACGGTTGCAGTTGGAAAGAGTCGCCGCGTTCCGCGAATACATCACCGACGTCCACGAAGGCCGATTCCCCGAGCGATGCCATTTGGTGGAAATGGAGAAACAATTCCTCGATCAGGTGGTTCGTTCGATTGGTGCTGCGCCTTAGATCAATTTGGATTTGATAGCTTCTGATCGGTGCGTGCACGGCCACAGAGCACAGCTCCGATTCTTCCCAAGTGCGGTCGCTTCCGACCGAGTCGGAACTTTCCCGGAGCGCCGCCCTGGTGCCTGACTGGTCAAATCGCGTGATGGCCAACGACCTGAAGGTCCGGGCAACCGCCGAAGCCGCTCTGGTCGACGGGGCGGAGCGGTCGCTGCCTCTGCTGAGACGATTCCTCAATCGTCCCGAGGAACTTTGGCAGGACTTGGCCCCGCGAGTGAACCGTGGTTTGCGGGAGTTCCTGTTGGTCTGTACCTCGAACGGCCAGAATGAAGGACACACGCGCGTCCCCTCGCCGCGCGCCCCAAGTCTGATCGCGGTGGACAAGCAGTCGGGCGAAGTGGTCTGGCGGGCCATCGGCCCGGGCGGCCAGGTGCTGCACGGCCAATGGGCCAGCCCCGTTGCAGCCAACGTGAACGGGCGCGTCCAAGTGCTCTTCGGCGGAGGAGATGGCTGGTTGCGCGCCTACGACGCGGGGGCGGGTCGCGAACTGTGGCGGTTTGACGGCAACCCGAAGGACGCCCAATGGCTGCCGCGCCCCGGCGTACTTTCGCGCAGTTCGATCATTGCTTCACCGATCTTCGTGGACGACCGCGTCATCTTTGCTATGGGGCAGGATCCATTTCACGGCAACGGACCTTCGTCGATCCATGCGGTCAGTCCCAACGGACAAGGGGACATCACCCAGAGCGGTCACCTTTGGACTTCTCGCGCGATCGGCCGCGTGGTGGGCACGCCCATCGCAAGGGACGGTCTGCTCTACGTTGGGGACCTGGGAGGCACGCTGCATTGTTTGGACGCGGCCACCGGCGCCCACGTCTGGAAGCACGAGACAAATGGGGCCATCTGGGGCTGCCTCTTGCTTGCTGGCAATCGGCTCTTCGTTGGCAACGTTGAGGGCGTCATGACCGTTCTTCGTGCGGGGCGGCGAAAGGAACTATTGGCCCAGATCGAGATGGATGCGCCTCTCTATTCGCGTCCGGCGCTGGTTGGCGACGCGCTTTATCTCGCCACCGCACACCGATTGTACCTCATCGCAGCAAAGCCTTGATCGACCCGATGTCCGGGGCGTCATTAACACCTTGTCACTGCCTCGTGATTGGAGGAATGCTAACGACAATCGGGAGACTCAGGAAATCAGAGTTTCTTTCCCTGCGAGGCATCAAAAGCAGTCGTTTATTAAAAAATGACCAATCAGAACGCCATCATGAAGACCGATCGAACGGATGTTCCTCCGATGCGAACCCGGCGTTCCGGGTCGCGCAGCGCCTTCACGCTTATTGAGCTCCTGGTGGTGATCGCCATTATCGCCATTCTGGCGGGCCTTCTTCTGCCGACCTTGGCGAGCGCCAAGGAGCGGGGGCAGCGCACGGTCTGCAAAAATAATTTGCGACAGTTGTATATCGCCTGCGCTGTCTACGCCAGTGACAACAATGACAAAGTATTCAATGGAATTCGCGATGGAGGTGATTCCTTCACCATGCACATTTCAACGCTCATGTTCCAGACCGTGAGTAATTTGGTGGGCGGCAAGGTTATCGATTGTCCCAATGGCTATCCCTTTACGCTGCCCGGCATCACCGATACGCCGGAAACCCGTTACCAAACGGGTTTGGGCTACTATATCGCATACAATTACTTAGGGGGTCGAGTGATGCCGATTGCGGGCGGATGGACCCCGCCGATGAAGCTGACCGACCTGCCGAAGCTGACCAATGAGGGCCCTCAATTAGTGCTATTCTCGGATCCAAATTGTTGGGGCTTCGCTAGCAGAATCTGTGGGTAGGAGTTGGCTCGGGTAGTTTCCCGAGTGAATGATAGAGAGCCACTTCCAGAGCGCGAAAGGTTCGAAAACCATAGGCCCGTCTGGTAGTCACTCGAATCTTATTGTTGAGACCTTCGACCGCG
>CAMAUY010000152.1 GCA_945861565.1 Akkermansia muciniphila | reverse complement strand
TGGTAAGTCGTGGCGCCGAAGGGCCAACGGATGCGTTCGTGAGAGCTTTCATCCCACTCGAAGGTGGGGCTTTAGACGCCCTGAGTCTAGGAATATCTTTAACTCACGCCGCCGCAGTCACATTCCCAATCCCAACGAAACGCCGTGTTTGATTCGCCGGCGGGGTGATTTCGGTCTTTTTGCCATCCGCTATTCCGGCTAGCCTGCCGGGACATGAACTACCGACTGGCTTTTGCGGCCATTCTCTTCGCGATCCCCCGAGCCATCGCTGCCGAGGCGACCAACGATCCTGCGCGCCTACTTCAGTCTGTCGTGCCGTCGATGGTCCGGGTCGAGATGGACCTACAATTTGACAAGGGCGAACCACCGACGGGGGTCTTGGATCAGGATGGCGGCGGTGGGTCCCACCGATTTAGCACCTTGGCTCAACTGGTCGAGCAGGAGCGGCCGCTGGAGACCACGGGCTATGTTCTTCCCGACGGCCGAATCGTCGCCATGGATGCGAACATTCATCCGCGATTTGTAAAATTGATCCGAGTTCTGAATAAAGCGGGGCAGACAACCGCCACAGTCGAAGCCCAGGCCCGGGACCATTGGGCTCTGTTACTTCGCCTGACGCAGCCTCTGCCGGGCGCCAAACCGTTGCAGTTCATAGAGGGCAAGCCCAGTCACATCGTCACCTATTATCGTACGGACGGTGTTGTTCTGACCGAGGCTGTCCCGTTCGCATCACGAATTCAGCAACCGGATCATGGTCCGGTGATGCGGCACGTTGACAACACCGGCGTCGCCGTGACATCGGAAGGGCAGGCGGTGGGCTTGATTTTCAGTCGACGGCTACCGGCGGACAGTTCGTGGCAGGGATCCACAGATCGCTGGAAGTTGCTGACGGCAGCCGATTTTGCGGCATCCGAGCAGCAGCTCGCGCAGCAAACCCGTGAATGGTTTCCCCGGGTGCGTCTGAGTTTCCGAAGTCCAAAGCAGTCCTTCGCGAATCAACGCATGCGGGCGGAATCTCAAAATGAGGAACCGGATGCCGAATCGACGGAACGGGATGCCTTGGGCATGTTGTTGCCCGGGAACCAGGTGCTGATTCTCGCTCCGCTCCGTTCGACGACGACCGCTCGGCTTGAAAAAATCACAGTTTTCCCCGCCCGTGGCACCCCTGTCATCGCTCGGTTCGCTGCTTCGTTGAAGGATTTCGGCGCGTTGGTTGCGACCCTCGATACTCCGGCTGGGGCTGCCGCAACGGTTGCGGGTGAAACCCCTTTTGATCTGATCGGCCGGCTTCTTCTTCGTGCTGACATGCAGGTTCAGGGGGAAAGCCGTTCGGATTACTATCACACCGCACGCATCGCTACCTGGAGAATCGGATCGAAGCTCGTGGCCTACCCGGAGTTGATCGACATGTCGGACGCGGCCCGGGCCTATCTCTTTACCCTCGATCATCAACTGGTTGCACTCCCGGTCGTACGTCGTGACCCGCGTGGTGTCCTCCCCGCGGATTTGTCCCGGATGCCTCCTCTTCCGATGTTGACGCCGGCGACTCTGGTATTGGAAGCGGTGAAGGATCTGGCCCGGAGCGGCGATATCGCCAATGTGCCCGTCTCGGAGGCGGATGAAAGTCGACTCGCGTGGTTGGGTGCCGAATTGCAGCCTCTGAGCCGGGAGCTTGCCCGAGCGAATGGTGTCGCAGACCAGACCCGCGATGGGGAAACGGGCGCGCTGGTAACCTATGTGCATGCCGACTCGCCGGCGGGGCGGGCCGGGATTCAGCCAGGGGCAATCCTCCTACGATTACGAGCCGCGTACCGGCCGTTGCCGATTGAGATCGATCTGGAAGAAGAAGAACTTCGGTCGTCGCCGTTCCCGTGGGATCGCTTGGACGAAATCCGCGAGCAGTTTTTCGATCGGATTCCCACTCCCTGGCCACCCGCGGAGAACCGGTTCACTCGCAGCCTGACCGATCTCGGCTTCGGGAGGAAATACACCGCGGAGTTTATCATTGATGGCAAGTTGGAATCGAAGGAGTTCGAAGTAGTCCAAGCGCCGGTTCACTACGAGGCCGCGGCACGGTTCAAATCGGAGGCCCTCGGAATCACCGTGCGGAACCTTACGTATGACGTCCGGCGTTATCTCCAGCGCAAGGTCGATGAGCCCGGGGTGGTGGTTTCTAAAATCGAGGCGGGCGGAAAGGCGAGCGTGGCGGGTGTGAAACCCTACGAATTGATCACTCACATCAATGACCAGCCCATTAGTTCGGTGCAGGACTTCGAAGAACGAATCACCGCGGGGGGTGACCTCAAGCTGTCGATCAAGCGTATGGTCAAGGGACGCATTGTCACGCTGCGCCTCTGATCCCTTGGAATGGACGCCCGGGATCAGTTCCGACCCGGTTTCCGCGCAGCGTGCCGAATCCAGGATTCGCGAAAAATCGCCCGGCGAATGACCGATCGTTCGTCCGATGTGTACAGAACGTGTATCTGGCCGTCGCGCGTCTGAATCGCCGTGGGATATCCGTAGTCACCCTCCGGCTCCTCGGCAATATTGCGACGCCACGGGAACGTGGCGGTACCGTCCACGGAGAGGGCGACCGTGAGCGGTGTACGATTGGTGAACGAATCGTTGTAGACCAGAAGACTGCCCGAGGATTGTAGCGGAATAAAATCCACCGCCGCGTTGGGGTTGGGAAAGGGGGCGTCCGCCCCACGGGTCCAGGTCCGCCCGCCATCCATCGACTCCGTCCGCACCATCCAGCCGTCCGGTCGGCCGTTGTAATCGCCGCCGCGACGGCAGTAAGCGACCAGATGCCCCCGATTCAGTTCGACTGCGGCCGGTTGAATGTTGCCCAAGCGAGAATGAACCGGAGCGCTCTCGGTCCATGTCCGCCGAGCGGGATCATATCTCAGAAACACGGAGGAGTTTTCCGCACTATCCACTTCGGTGTCTTCACCGAACTCACGATATATCGGCAATAGATAATTTCCATCCGCCAGAGCGATTGGGCGAGCGCGAACCATCGTGCCGGAATCGAATGTTACTTGGAAGGGTTCCGACCACGTCCGGGCCAGATCGTGCGAAATTTTTGCTGTGATCCGAGAATGGCTCCAGGTCGCGCCGTAGCGGGTGACATAGAAGAGCCAGACCACACCATCGGGCGCCTGCCAGACGACGGCGTTGCCGAGGGAATAAAAAGGATTCCGGGCGATCGCGACCGGTGCCGACCAATGCTTCCGGCCCTGCTTCAGGCGGGACCCGAACACGGCGGCGGAGTTGTCCTGGTATTCGCCCTTCCCGCCGAAGTAGACGAGATAAAGGTCTCCGTTGGCTAGTTCCGTGAAACTGGCTGGATGCTTGTACGGCCCGGTTGAAATTTCCGGTCCGAAGATTCGTTCGGTGACCAGTGCCCCGCTGTCCGTGGCCATCATACGGATGGCAATCCAAAAAACGGAGAGAACGGAGAGAACGGCAAACCGTTTGGCCGTCGGACCCGTCGAATGGGGAAGATTCGCGCGCACGGTGGATAAATGAATCGTCACGGGTGTAACTCACACCCATTGAATGGGTGCCGGAAGTGATTTGATTTCTGGCATGTCAGGGAATCATTCGGTTTTCACTGCCGTCGGACGATGACGATGCGCTTCGTTTGGTTTGGCGCCGATGCGCTGGGCGATATGGGTCGGAAGAAAAACCGGTCCTCCCAGGCTGGCGGCGCCCACAAAAATCCGCGCGGCCTTCTCCGCCATTGCGAGCGTGGCGAGCACGCCCATGGACGTCGCCCCAACACCGATGATTCCGTGATTTTGGAGCAAGATCAGCCGCGGCGGCGATCCGTAGTTTCGGCGAAGAAAGTTGAGGACCTTCGCCTGAATCTCGCGGGCCAGCGGAAGGCCTGGATCCGCATAGGGAACCAATACCGATTGGGAACCACAACACAAGACCTCGTCTGGAAAAAGGCGCTGAGTGGCGAATTCTTCCGCCCGCCGCGAGCAGAGAATCATGTTACAGTGGAGCGGGTGGCAGTGGCCGACAAAGCGCGCCCCGTCCAACTGCAGGAGCCAGCCATGGAAAACCGTTTCGATGCTGGGTCGCTTGCCCTTGCCCTCGACCCGGGCATTCATTAGTTCCTTCTCCAGTTCTGCACCGCCCGTGCCAATCTGATCCATCATCGCGAGAACCTTCTTGGTGTCACACAAGGTCAAATCCTCCTGGGTCAGCGTCTCCATCGAGCAACCGCTGGATTTGACTGCGAAATGGTCGACGTCGATCCGAGCGGAGCAATTACCTTCCCCTAAAATGGCAAGACCGCGGTCTTCGCGACCCACCTCGCGGCACAACGCAACCAGTTGTTTGAGAGTTTCAGGCACAACCCCAGAGAACCATTTGTCCTGCCAGAGTGAAAGGTGAATCCATGAATGTTAGGCTTCGTTTCCCACGCGCACGTTGACTCGATTCGTGACACCGAACACTGTCGGCCAATGGCATTGACTCCTCGAATCGGAATTTCAGACCGGGCGTTTCCTCGGCCAAGACCATTCCTCCCATTCTTGCGCGCCGCTTGGGCTGCGCTGGTTTTGGCGGGCGCGGTCCTCTCCACGGGATGTACGACGGTCTCCTCGAATCGACCGGTTGGGCCGTGGAACCTGGCCGAGTTGTCGAAAGTGCCCGTCGCTACCTGGGGCCCGACGAACGGTCTGGTGCAGGAATTGTATTATCAAGGCGAACCCTTGGGGGGAAAGCCAACGCGTATCTTTGCCTACCTCGGCAGGCCGACGAACTCCGCGTCGGCGCGAAGTCCGGCAATGGTGCTGGTGCATGGCGGCGGCGGAAAGGCGTTCAAGGATTGGGCGGAGCACTGGGCGAAGCGTGGCTATGTGGCGTTGGCAATGGACCTCGCTGGGAATGGACCGAGCGGGCGATTGCCCGATGGCGGACCGGACCAGGCGGATCGCCTAAAGTTCCGTAATTTCTCAGAGAACGAAGCTCCGCAGATGTGGACGTATCACGCGGTTGCTGCGGTCTTGCGCGGTCATTCCCTGTTGCGAGCGTTGCCAGGTGTGGACCGGGATCGCATTGGCATCACGGGAATCAGTTGGGGCGGCTATCTCACCTGCATCGCCGCGGGCATCGATGCGCGGTTTAAAGTGGCGGTGCCGGTTTATGGTTGCGGCTTTCTCGGCGACAACAGCGTGTGGGCGGACAAGTCTCTGGCCGAAATGACGCCGGCGGCGCGGGCACTCTGGCTGCGATTGTTTGATCCGAGCGCCTATGTGGGGGGAGTGCGTTACCCGATCCTGTTCGTGAACGGCACGACGGACTTTGCCTATCCAATGGATAGCTACCAGAAGACGTATCGCCTCGTGCCGGAGGCGTGGCGGCAGGTGTCGATGGCGGTGAATCGGCCCCACGGTCACATTTGGACCTTTCCCGAAGTCGATGCGTTCGTGGGCAGCGTCTTGCGTCATGACCCACCCCTCGTGCGGGTAGGGTCGGCGAAGCTGGATGCGGGGCGTCTCACTGCCCACGTGAATCGGGCGAAAGGTTCTTGGGATTCGTCCCTGTGCTACACGACGAATTCCGGACCGTGGCAGGAGCGGAAGTGGCAGACGGTCCCCGCGCGTGTGGAAGGCCGGCAGCTGTTCGCTGAGTTGCCTTCGGCCCGTCCCATCGTGGCGTTCCTGGCGATGAAGGATGAAGCCGGAAACCACATCAGTTCGGAGCACGTTGAGATTCCCCGCCATTGAAGGGTGGGCACGACGAATAAAGAAAACGGGACAGGTCAACAGAACTCGAATCGCGCTTTTGGGATGCGAGAAGTGGAGTGGACAATCCCTCCGGCGCTGCCTATTTTTCCGGCTCATTGCTATGAAACGTTCAGAATTCATCAACCACATTGTTGGCGCACTGGCGCTCGCCGCGATGCCCATTACCCTTAGCGCTGCAGACACCTCCCCTGTGAAAGACATCCGTATCATCCTCCATACCAATAAAGGCAACATTGAAGCCACGCTCTTCGCGAGCAAGGTACCGATGACCACCGCGAACTACCTGAACCTCGCGAAGAAGGGCCTCTATGACGGGGTTACATTCCACCGCGTCATCAAGGACTTTATGATCCAGGGCGGCGATCCCACCGGGACCGGCATGGGCGACCGCGGTTACAAATTTGGCGACGAGTTCGATCCGAGTCTGAAACACTCGAAGCCAGGCATCTTCTCAATGGCGAACGCCGGACCGGGCACGAACGGCTGCCAATTTTTCATCACGCACGTCCCCACGCCGCACTTGAACGGGAAGCACAGCGTCTTCGGCGAAGTGACGAAAGGGCAGGATGTCGTGAACAAGATCGAGAAGGGCGATAAGATCGTGAAGATCGAAGTGCTCGACCCGACGGACGACCTCTTCAAGGCCCAGGCCGCGAACATCGAAAAGTGGAACGCGGCGATGAAGAAGTGAGCACGGGCTTCCGCTAGGAACTCAACGAAAGGGCGACGCGTTAGCGTCGCCCTTTTCGTTTCGATGGACGAAGTGAGCCCGAACACGTCCTTGACCCGTTTGCCGGAATGATGTGGGTGACTCTGGAACGAGTGAATCTTTGAAATCGGTGGCTGCCTGCGGTTCTTCTCCTGGCATGGAACTTGAGCAACATACGGAACGGCATCGGCAGGGATTGGATCGGGGAAGATGGGTCGTCGGGTGTTATTCCCCTCGGTGGGTTTACGTCTGCACGGCCTGTCTCGGTTGGGGGCAACGCGCGAGGAAACCGCGACTCGGTGGATGGCTGGCGGCACTCGCCGCTGCCAACCTTCTCCTTGGTTTACTACTGCTGCCCTGTTGGCGCACGGGTCTCCCGGAAGGGCGGCCGATTTGGGTGCGACCCTTAGACGTGATGGAGGCGGCGATGCACCGGCGGGCAGCCTTGAAACTGGAAGCGAGCGACGCGTGGGAGAAGGCGCGCTGGCGGTGGCGACTGGCAATTGTACATCAACCGTACAATTCCGATTTCGAAGAGCAGCTTCTAAGAAATTTACTCCACGCTCCGAGACGGGCCTCTGCGGAACGTGATCTGGCCTTGTGGCATGCCCGGTGGCTAGCCAAGCAGAGCCACCTCACCGAGAACCGGCTGCGGTTGGTTGCGGCCATTTTCGAGCACTTTCACGCGGATCAATGGCTGATTTCGCTTCTGGAATCGCTCGCAGCGGACTCGGATCCACTGCGCGACGTGCTGCTCGCGAGAACTCGGGTTCGGCTGGGGGATGAGGATCTAACCTCGGACCAGGTTCATCGACTGTTCGCGGACAGGGGCGATGCCGAAAGTGAGCTCTATCGACTGGCCCTTCTGTCTTGGGGAACCGACACCACAGCGGACGAGGCGGCGGCGCAGTTGATGAACCGAGTCGACGCAGCGCCGGTGAATCCCCTTTCGGTCCGTTTGGCATTTTGTAGGGCGCTGCGTAAAAGGGATATCTCTGTCGCTGCCCAGTTGCTCGATCGGCTCGATTCGGCGGGGGCGTCGACGCCGATGGATCATGCGGCTCTCTGGCGGCAACTCATCCATTCAAGACTCGTCCGGGAGGCGCGACATCGAGCGCAAGACTTCCTAATGCCGCCCGTCTCCAGCCGTGAATTAATCGAGGTGACCCGTGGATTTTGGCAACTCGGTGAGGAGGATCTCGGACTCGGCTATCTGCATCGATACCTTGAGGTGGGAGCAGGGGAGCCCGCTGTGTGGCGGATGTATGGAGAGCACCTGGTGAGGGCCGGGCGTTGGGATGATCTCCGGACCCTGGCCGCTCGGCTCTCCGCCGACCCCATTGCGCGGCGACCGTTGGCTGGACTTGCGGAGTATTTTGAGGGAATGGCCGCCCATGGCCATCATCAACCGCTGAGAGCGGCCAGCCTTTTCTCCGCCGCTGCGGGAACGACGCTCGATGACTCCGAGAGTGCGTGGATCGTGACCCAGGATGTCGTGCGTTTGGGTTATGCCGGCCCGGCTCGGGAATGGCTTCGCAGCCGACGGGACCAGTTCCAGCGGATGCCTGGGTATTGGTTGATGCTCCGCAATACGGCGGAGACGCTGCACGACGCGGAGTTGTTGGCGCTCGCGGTCCGGGGGTTGCATCCTAATAATGGGTAGGTCGAAAAGGGGGCAATTCACTTGTCCCTTAGTTCCTTCCTGGGTTCCTTAAGTGCCATTGCGATCGAATGTCCCGCGAGGCGTGCGCTGTTGTGCGACGGCGACAGCCGCTCTTTTTTTCGCCGCCGAAAGGAGTCAGGAGACACGGTATTGTTCGATCACACTCGCCTTCACTTCAACTCCGAGACCAGGCCCCGCGGGCACGCGCAGATGCCCATCGGTCATGACCAGTGGATCGCACACGAGAGATCGGCTCAACACACCCTGCGATGTGCTGAATTCCACGAAGGGCGCTCGGCGGAGGAAGGCACAGAAATGAAGCGAGGCGGCGGTGAGCAGATCACTTGACCAGGAATGCGGAATCACGAGCACGTTCGCCATGTCGGCCAGATGCGCGATTTTCCGTGCGATTGTGAACCCGCCGCATCGCGTGAGATCAGGCTGCACCACGTCCACGCGTCCGCGTTCGATCAACGTGCGGAAACCGTAGTCCGTCGCTTCCTGCTCCCCACACGCGATCCGGGTATCCACGGCTTCGGCCACGCGCCGGTAGCCGTCGTAGTCTTCCGGATGGAGTAACTCCTCGATGAAGTAGGGGCGAAAGGGCTCCAGGGATCGCACTACCTGAATCGCCTCTTTGGGTGTCCGCTCGACGAACCAGCCCGTGTCCACCATCAGGTCCAACGTGTTCCCCAGTTCGGTGCGCGCGGCCTCGACGAGCCGTACGTCGAGCGATGGATCGCGGCCGAAGACACCCCAGCCGAATTTCAGGGCGGTAAAGCCCTCGTCCTTGTAGCGCTTCACCGCTTCGCGCATCGCATGGGGTGTCGGGCGGAACAGCGTGCTGCCATAGGCTCGGACTTGGTCGCGCCATTTTGCGCCCAGCAGCACGCAGACGGGTTGTTGATACGCCTTGCCCATGATATCCCACAACGCTATGTCGATTGCCGAGATCGCCTGAATCGCCACGCCGCGCCTGCCGTAGTAGATGCTGCCACGGTACATGCGATACCACAAACGCTCCACCTCGAGTGGATTCTGCCCGACGAGCAGGGAAGCGAGCCCGTCGAAACATTCCAGGCCATCGTCCTGGCTCCAGCGCGGTGCGTCCACGCAGGCCTTGGCCACGCTCGCGCAGGTCTCCATGTCAGAGTAGCCGCAGAGGCCGGCATCCGTGGACACCTTGACAATACCCATGTAAGTCGGCCCGAGGGGCTCTTCAGAACCCTCGGAATTGTTGTATAATCCCGGTGCCTTCAGCACGAACAATTCAACGGCGGTGATCTTCATCCCAGGAGTTGTTCCGAAGCCATCGGCACGGCGACCACAAAAAGCGTCTGCCCCTTTTTCGGGCGTGCACTCAGATGCATCATGATGACACATCCGTCCCGGTGAGCCCGAATCTCCTGCGCCTCCGAGGTGTGGTCGTCGAAATGGTGCAGGCAACCAATGAGATCTCCCGCGCGCACTTCCATACCGGGACGCAGCCGCGGCTCCCAGACGCCATCGGAGGGACAGGGAATGTAGTCTTCGAGATTCTCCAACCGGACGAAGCGCGTCGGAGCATCATCCGAGCGGATCTTCACCACGTCGCCCGTCAGCAACCCATAGTGCCGCAGGACATTGAGAGTGCCCTCGTAGGCGTGCCGCACTCCATCTGGATCGCACGTTTCACCGCCACCGAATTCGCCGCCGACCGTGATTTTTCCGTCAGCTTCCGCTTCATCCGTTAAAAGGCCGGAATGCATCTCGTTCGAGTAAATCCCGATGAATGGGGTGTCGAACAGGAGCGCCACTCGTGCGATCTCTGCCCGTTGGGTCGGATCCTTGATCGGATGGAATGAAGTGCAAATCGGAAAAGAACCTTCATTCCCGCCGGCGTGGATATCGAGGACAACCCGCACCTGCGGAAAGATGCGCGCTTTGACGAAATTTGAGATTCGATACGAAAGAGTCCCGCGCGCATTTCCAGGGAAGGCGCGATTCATGTTTACGCCATCTAACGGAGACGTGCGCGTTCCCGCCGCGCAGGCGCTTTGGCTCAATTGCGGCACCACGATCACACGCCCCGACAATCGCGCCGGATCCAGATCGTGACAGAGGCGTTTTACCGCCACTTGTCCCTCATACTCGTTCCCATGCGTTCCGCCGAAGACCACCACTCCATTCGGGTTTGGTCCGCGCAGGCCGTTGAGGACCGTCATCGGGACCAGTGAATTGCCCCATGCCCCGTCGAAGGGAAACGCGACGCGGTAATGATGTTTTCCAGGCTTGGAAAAATCGATCTGATCGTGGTGATAAACGATCTCGTCGCGTCGGGGCATTAAACTCATAAGGGCCTCTCGAAAATCAAATTTCCAGCAGCCGCCGTGGCGCTCACGGGGTTAGATCTCCGCCGGAGAGTTCCTGATCAACCGCGCCGGAAAAAAGCGGCCATCCAGCAACGCCCCAACCGGCAGGCGCACGGAGCGATTGACCGGCATCAAACTCCATTTTACGGTTATTGGGCATGCAAATAATCGCACTGCGCGGACTCATCTTGTTACTTTTATTGGGATTTCACCCGAAATCCAAGCTCGAAGCGCAGGCGGTGACCTCAGCGGGAAGCCATTTTAAGACGCATTTTCAGGATGAATCACAATTCATCGTTGAATCAATTCTCACCGATATTGTTGAGATGGCAGCTTACGCGAAAAGCAATCAATTCCCCGCTGACATTTCCGTCGTGGCGATCGAACGGAAGGGATCGCTTTTCCGAATGCCAACTTACGATGTGGATGTCGTAATCGGAAAAAGCCGGGCGCTTCAAATAGAATTACAAGTCAAGCAACCGATCTGGTCGCCGGATTGATACCAGGAGTTGACGGCAAAACTAATTAACGGCATTCGAATGGGTCCAGGCTCATCCTCTTCCAACGATGTATTCCTTTTTGCGTCTTTCGATTTGCGAGACAGAGGCTCAATATAGTCGCGCATTTGATAAAGCGTTGCCGCTCTTCGCCTTGGTCCCGCAAATAATTGCGCCCGGGCTCTGTGATTACATTCTGGCACGACCTCCTTTCGCGACGTCCTACCGACTGGACGCGACTCCCCATGTCCACGATCAGTGGATTGATGGACCAGGACTGATCGGTGCATCCCGAAGTTGTTGGTAGAGGGTTGTCGCGCTGCGACAACTCCGCCTGCGTCCAACGGGCGGACAGGGCCGCTGCGCGGTTCGTGCCGCGCCTGAACGGCGCGGGCTGGAGATTGGCCATTTTCCGCAAAAAAAATCCCAAAGGGATTTCGCCTCGAAGCCCAGGGTTGCGACCCACTTTGAAGACACTGTTTGGGATTGAGGCGCAACCCCGTTGGGGTTGGGTCCCGGGGGGATCATTTCCCAGGGTAGCTCTGCGCTTGCCCCTTAAAATCGCCGCAGAGCTTGTCTCAACGCTTTCTGGGTTTGGCGGACCGTTGGAGCCGGATGATTTCGACCATGTCGGAAAAGCGGCTATAGCCTTTCCAGAAGACCTCGAACCCCG
>CAMAUY010000151.1 GCA_945861565.1 Akkermansia muciniphila | reverse complement strand
GCCGCGGAGCAAGCCCTTCACCCATTCCACATTTTCCGCTTCGGCGAGTCGTTGCTTAATCGATGCGGCAAATAGCATCGGCCTGAATTACAGGATCGCCGGGCGTTTGTCCCGCTTTTTCTTGGGGGGCAAGCGCAGGGGTAGCTCGTTCCTCGCAACCCAGGGCTTTGGGACGGAATCCCGTTGGGATTCGCAGCCCGAGACAGGACGGTACCGTTCCTCTGCCATCCTAAAAAAGAAAAGCCTCGCCGAAGGGATCCAAGAGGATAGTCTGAGGACATGAAAGCCCCTGCCGTCTCCGCCCACCGGAAAACTTTCCTGAGTCGCGTTTCGACTCGGTTGTTTTCATCCAGCGCGCCGGGTTTTACCCTGATCGAACTACTGGTGGTCATCGCCATCATCGCGATTTTGGCCGGCATGCTGTTACCCTCATTGGCCAAGGCGAAAAGCAAGGCTCAGGGAATTGCCTGCATGAACAATACCAAGCAGTTAGGCTTGGCGTGGCTCATGTACGCGGGCGATAACAATGATCAGCTCGTCCCCAACCAAAACGGAGGGACCGTCGATGGCAACGCTTCGCCCCAAGGGAGCAGTTTTGTGGGTGGTTATCTGGATTGGACGGTCTCGCAGGAAAACACCAACACGTTATACCTGACGAACGAGCGGTATGCCCGGCTGGCGCAGTATTACGGGAAGACCAAGAATGTCTATAAGTGCCCGGCCGACAAATTCCTCTCGACGGCGCAGCGCGCCAAGGGATGGACCGAGCGGGTGCGCAGCGTCTCGATGAACTTCTGGGTGGGCGACGGCACAACGCGAGGCAGCAAAGACACGTATCCTGGTTTTATCGTATACAAGAAAATGTCCGATATGATAAAGAGCGCTCCGGTGAGCGTCTGGGTCTTTGTGGATGAGCATCCGGATACCATCAACGACGCCGGAATGTACATCGACCCCACGCGCATGGTGTGGGGCGATTTACCCGCGAGCTATCACAATGGGGCCTGCGGTTTCGCCTTTGCCGACGGCCATTCGGAAATCCACCGCTGGCTCAGTCCCGTAACTCGAAAGCCGGTAAAATATCAAGATGTCTGGGCGACGTACCCATTAGATGCCAGCAAGGACTCACGGGATTATCTTTGGGTTAAGCAAGTCACCGGTGAAGCTCGTTAACTGTCGGCGGGGCGGGGCGTGACCGTGCGGGTCGCAAACGTTGGCTTTCCGTCGAGCTCGGCAGGTCGGCACCCCCCCTCAATTGAGCAATCAATTTCGGTCGCGCCCGTGCGCCGTCCGAGCGAGGCCCGTTTCCGCAACGGCCGTCAATGGAGAGCTTTCGACCGGATCCGGAGACAAAGAGGCAATTCATCTGATTCTTTCCCTTTCTCTTTCGTCGAAGTTCTTGGTAAGAACCGCGGTGAAGAACCCCATTGCTGCACGATAGCGCCGGAACACATTGCACTCGACTGTAAAACGATTGAACCGAACAACCTGCCATGACCTCATTAAACCCAGCAACCACTCAATTCCTGTCAGCCCAGCCGCTCAAGCTGTTCGTCGGCGGGAAATGGATTGAAGCCCAGAGCGGTAAGACGTTTGAAACACTGGATCCGGGTGAGGGGCGTGTCCTCGCCAAAGTGTCGGCCGGCGATTCGGCGGACGTGGACGCGGCGGTCGCTGCGGCACAGGAGGCCTTCCGCAAAAGCGGCTGGGCCACCATGCCAGTCAACGACCGAGCGGTGATTCTTCATCGGCTCGCTGATTTAATCACCAAGCATCAAGAAATCCTGGCGCAAATCGAATCGCTAGACGTCGGCAAGCCGCGCGGCCAGGCCGCCGCCTTCGACGTGCCCCATGCGGCCCAAACGTTGCGCTACTACGCGGACCTCGCCGTCCATACCCGTCGCCGCGAGCCGATTGCCGTTTCGGGGTTTGATGTGCGCACCCTCCGGGTTCCGTACGGCGTGTGCGGCTTCATATTCCCCTGGAATTTTCCGTTCCTCCTGATCGGCTGGGGCGTCGCGCCCGCGTTGGCAGCGGGCAACACAGTGGTGATCAAGCCTGCGGAAGACACCCCGCTCTCGACGCTTTATTTCGCGAAACTGGCCGAGGAAGCCGGTGTGCCGCCGGGCGTCATCAATGTCGTCACCGGATTCGGCGAAACGGCCGGGGCCGCCTTGGCGCGGCATCCGGGCCTCAAGCGCATGTCATTCACGGGGTCACCGGAAATTGGCCGCCTCATCGCCGAAGCGTGCGGACGAAACCTGGTGCCGGTGAAACTGGAATTGGGCGGCAAGGGGGCGGCGGTGGTTTTTGACGACGTGAATGTGGATGCCGTGGCCGAATCCCTGGCGGCGGCGGTGACTCTCAACGCGGGACAAGTGTGTTGCACCGCCACGCGTTGGCTCGTGCATGAAAAAATTCGCGATGCCTTCGTCAAGAAGGTTGTTGCCACCCTCGGCGCAATGAAGATTGGCTATGGAGCCGATCCGGAAACGAACCTCGGCCCGGTTGTCAGTGAAAAGCAGCGCACCCGGGTGCTTGGCTACCTGGACAAGGGCGTGAAAGGCGGCGCAACCTTGCTGCTCGAAGGCGGGCGCGCGGAAGTCAAAGGCCATGAACGGGGCTATTACGTGAAACCGGCCCTCCTGACCGGCGACCCAGGCAACGTCTGCGCCCGAGAGGAAATTTTTGGGCCGGTGGCGTTTCTCATGCCATTCAACGACGAAGACAAGGTCATCGAACTGGTCAACAGTTCGCCCTACGGTCTGGCCAACAGCGTTTGGAGCGGCAATCTAGAACGGGCCAACCGGGTAGCGGAGAAACTGGTTGCGGGCAACAGTTGGATCAACGCCCACAACCTGTTTGCGCACGGCATTCCTTACGGCGGTTGCAATTTGAGTGGCTGCGGCGGTGGTGTCTTGGGACCCGATACACTTTCGGACTATCTCCGCAACCAAACCGTCGCGCGCCCCTTGGCCTAAGCCAGGGTGACGAGAGCCGGAAACCAATGGCCACGACTTCGGTTGATGCCGGGCGAGAGCCCGACCGTGTCATCGTGAATCAACGACGGACTACCGGAGGCAACCCCCGGAAAGAGACAAATAGAAATAAATGAGCGCTTCAAAATTTATCGTCACATTGACCGCGGATTTTTACGGCCGCAGCGGCACCCCCAAATATCGGGACATCGGACTGTCCACGCTCGCCGGACACCCGCACATCGAGCAACGCGTTTTCGAAGAGCACCACAAGGAGATCGGCGCAGACCAGATTGGTGACGCCCAAGGTGTGATTGTGTTAACGCCGACGGTGACCCCCGCCAGTATGGCCAAACCCGACAACCTTCTAGTCGTGGCACGGTTCGGTGTTGGCTACGACTCGGTGGACGTGAAGGCCTGCACCGCCGCTGCCGTGCTCGTGACCATCACGACGGGTGCGGTGGATCGGCCCGTCGCCGAGGCCACCCTCGGCTGGATGATCGCACTGAGTCACAATATGCGCGTCAAGGATCGACTGGTGCGTACGGGGCAGTGGGATGAACGCTCGAAATACATGGGGTGCGAATTGCGCGCCCGCACACTCGGGGTGATTGGCCTCGGCGGCATCGCGCGCAAGGCAATTGAACTGCTGCGCGGTTTCGAAATGAAGCCACCGATTGCTTTTGACCCGTTTGCGGACAAGGCGATGGCGGCGACGCTCGGCGTGCGCCTGGTCAGTTTGGACGAATTACTTCGGGAAGCCGACTTCGTTTCCATCCACTGTCCTCTGAACGAGAAAACGCGCGGCCTGATCGGGGCGCGGGAACTGGCGCTGATGAAACCGGACGCCTACCTGCTGAACACGGCACGGGGCGGGATCGTCGACGAGGACGCGCTCTACGATGCACTCCAGAACCACCGCATCGCCGGGGCTGCTCTGGATTGCTTTGCGCAGGAACCGGTCATCACACCGCATCGCTTCGGGGAACTGGAGAACGTGCTCCTCGCGCCGCACAGCATTGCGTGGACGGACGAGTTATTTCGCGACATGGGTCGGGCCACGTGCCAGGTCATGGTGGATCTGTCCCTCGGCAAAAAACCTGGGGGAGTGTTAAACCCGGAAGTGTTCAATCTGCCGGCGTTTCAGAAAAAATGGGACCGGCTATCCCACCGACACTGACCGGCCCGAGCGGCACCAATATGGGCACCGACTATTTTTTCAGCGACAAGCAGGGCGAACAGTACCGCAACGAGGGATTCGTCGTGGTCGAACGTCTTTTCGATTCCAGTGACATGGCACGCGTTGACGCGACGATTCGGCAGATGATGGATCAGGCGTTGTCCGGCGGCGACTACAGCAAAATTCTCGAGTTGGAGCCGGAGGCCCTCGACGGTCAGCGAGTCCCCCGGCGCATATTCAACCCCTATGATCAGCACGAAACCTTCCGTGCGCTGGCCCATGATTCACGGCTTCTGGACAAAATCGAATCGCTCATTGGCGGCAGCTTCAATCTCCATCACAGCAAGCTGAACATGAAGCCGGCGAAAGTCGGTTCGGCGGTCGAGTGGCACCAGGACATGGCCTATTTTCCGCACACCAACGACGATCTCGTGACCACCCTTGTCTACCTCGATGATGCTACGGAGGAGAACGGATGTTTGCAGGTCTTGCCGCGACACCACACGCACTACTTTGATCACGCCGGACCCGACGGACGTTTCGCGGGCATGATTACCGAGGATCTCAGCGATTTCGGAAAACCGAAGAGTTTGCCGGCCCCGGCGGGAAGCGTCATCTTCATGCATTGCATCACACCGCATGCCTCGCTGCCCAATCGTTCAAGCCGGCCCCGGCGAACGCTGATATATGAGTATCGCGCCAACGATGCGTTCCCGATTTACTACGGCGAGATGACGAATCTGGCGGAGGCGACCTTTCGCCTGATTCGGGGCAAGCCCGCGCGTTTTGCCCGTTTCGGAGGGCCGCGCCCGCTGATCCCCAACGTCGGGAAGTACACGTCGCTGTACGATCTGCAGAGTCGCTCCAAAGCGGAGATGAAAGCATGACCATGGGCACCCGACTGCAACAACAGGTCGCCTGGATCAGCGGCGCCGCGTCGGGCATGGGCGAAGGTATCGCCCGACTGTTCGCCCGCGAGGGAGCCGCCGTCGCGCTGGTGGATGTGCAAACTGCCAGGGGCCAGGCGATCGCCGGGGAGATTCGCGCTGCGGGAGGCCGGGCAGTCTTCATCGAGTGCGACGTCCGGCAGGAAACTTCCGTGCGCTCCTCCATCGAACAAACGGTACGGGAGTTCGGCGGGCTGCAAACCCTCGTCAATTGCGCCGGAATTGTGCAGGTCAAACAACTGCACGAGTTGGATGAATCGGACTGGGACCGGTTGATGGATATTAACGTCAAGTCGATCTTCCTATCGATCAAGCACGGCCTCGCGCACCTGAGGAAAAACCCGCGTAGCTACGTGGTCAACATCGGGTCGGTCGGAAGCTTTATTAGCCAAGGTTCCACCCCCGCCTATATTGCGTCAAAGGGTGCCGTTCTCATGTTAAGCAAGTCCATCGCCCTGGACTATGCCGCCGAGGGTTTGCGCTGCAACTGCGTCTGCCCTGGGATCACCGACACACCGATGCTCCGCGAGCATCTCAACATGACCCCCGATCCAGAGTTCACGTTGCGCAACCGGCTACGCCGGGTGCCGATGGGCGTGCCCCTGAAGCCAGACGACATCGCCAAGGCGGTACTCTATCTTTCCTGCGAGGATTCTGCTGGCATTACCGGAACGTCGCTCGTGATCGACGGGGGTTACCTCGCGGCGGCGGAATGGGAGCACCCCGGCACGACTCGATTCATGGAGCCGCTTTGACTCGATTCTCACGCCGTCGACCCACGGATAGGGTTAATCAAGACCAATAACTACTCATGAAATCCTCATCACTCCTCTCACGCCGCGAATTTGCGTTAGGCATCGTTCCGGCACTTGGCCTCACCGCAGCGGGCTTTCAACTCGAAGCCCGGGCTGCAACCCCCACACGGCATCGTTTTTTATGCTGTGATTACCAGGGCAACAAGGTTGCCATCGTCGCAGCGGATGGTTCGATCGAATGGGAGTTTCCGACGAAGACACCGCAGGATTGCTGGATGTTGCCCAATGGCCATGTGCTCTTTTGCTATAGCAATGGTGCCAAAGAGGTTTCTCCGAGCAAACAGGTGGTCTGGGAATACCAAGCCCCTGCCCAGGCGCAGTGCCACTCATGCCAACCGTTGCCCGACGGCCGGGTGCTGGTCGCCGAATGCGGCCTGAGTCGGGTGATCGAAGCCGGGCGCGACGGCCAAGTCGCGAAGGAAATCAAAGTGGCTTCGCAAGCCAAGAATATGGGCCATCAGTTTCGTGGCACCCGCAGGACGGCCGATGGCCATTACTGGGTTTGCTTGATGGACGAGAAGAAGATCGTCGAACTTTCTTCCTCCGGTGCACTGCTCCAAGAGATTCCCGTCGACGGATTTCCGCACGCGGCGATCCGGCTGCCCAACGGCCACCTGCTCGTCACACTGGGAACCGCCGGGAAGGTCATCGAACTGGATGCCAAACGAAAAATTGTCTGGCAACTCGGAGAACACGAGATCCCGGGAAATTCATTGCGACTGCCTGCGGGCTGCCAACGATTGGCCAACGGCAATACCATCGTCTGTAACTATTTGCCGGGCAATTTTATGGGCAAACAACCGCAGGCCTTTGAAGTGACACGGAGCAAACGCGTCGTCTGGGAATTTAAAGACCATGCCCACTTCAAGACCGTAAACCAGATCTATGTGCTCGATGCCCCCTCTCGTTGGAAAAAGGGACCATTGCTTCGCTGACCATCAACCGCAAGGACCGCCATGAAAGCAGCCAAAAAGAAAGAGAAACCCGCCGTGATTCGTCGCGCGTTCACCCTGCGGCTAAAACCCAAGGCGTTCGCCAAGTACAAGCATTTCCACGACAATATCTGGCCGGAACTTGTCCGGGAAATTGCCTCGTGTGGCATCGCTCAAATCACCACCTTCGAGAGTGATCCGCAGCTTTTCCTCTATTCTGAGATTTACGATCAGAAGGCTTGGGACAAGCTGTGGAACTCCAAGATCCACGACGAATGGGCCCAGTGCATGGAACCACTCATGCAGTTTCGTCCCGACGGCAAAGTTGACGCCGGTCCGCTGCGCGAGATTTTTCACCTCCAGACCCCCGTGACCAAGCCGAAGAAGAAATCCCCTACCAAATCAAAATGAACGGTTCCTTGCAGGGCAAAGTGGCCGTGGTCACCGGCGCAGGGCGAGGGCTCGGCCGGCAGACAGCACTCCATCTGGCCGCACAGGGCGCCACGGTCGTCGCGGTTGCCCGCGACAAGGAACAAATCTGCCAGACCGAAAAAACCATCCAGCAAGCCGGGGGCATAGCCTTGGGGATCCCCGCCGATATCCGTCAACCCGAGGCCGTGGACGAGCTTAGGCGGAACGTGGAAAAACGCTTGGGCGTTGTGTCGATCCTCGTGAACGCTGCGGGGGTTTTCGGTCCGATCCAACTCATCAAAGAGAGCGACCCGACACGTTGGACCGACACGTTGGCCGTCAATTTGTTTGGCCCCTATTATACCTGCCGAGCGTTTGTCGGCGGGATGATTCAAAATCGATGGGGTCGAATCATCAACTTCACGTCTGCCGCCGCGCTGCATCCGCCGGGTTCGCTGAATAGCGCCTACGGGACGAGCAAGGTGGCGCTCAATCAGTTCACACGGCACCTCGCCGCGGAAGTGGAAGGGACCGGCGTGACCGCCAACGTGCTACACCCGGGCGACGTAAAAACCGAGATGTGGGCCACGATTCGCGCAGAAGCCGAACGGATGGGACCCGAGGCGGAAGGGTATCGAAACTGGGTCCGCTGGGTGGAACAGACCGGCGGAGATGATCCGCAGAAGGCGGCTGACCTCGTGCTTCGTCTGCTGAGCGGCGAGGCGGCGGCCACAAACGGCCGGTTCCTTTGGATTGAAGGCGGTCTGCAGTCACCGATCCCGAGTTGGGGCGACAGCTCGGGCGTTCAGCCCTGGCGTTAATTGTGAGCGGACACTTCGAGTAGCCGCTAACACACCCATGCGCGATCCAAAGTCCGGGACATCTTACCGCCCCTGGCGCCGCCTGCTGGCCTTCGATGAAATCGGCGTGATCGTGGCACTGTTGAGCGTGTGCACGCTCTTATGGATTACGGTCGGGGATGCATTCGTGCAACCCACGAACTTATTTCAGGTCGCCCGGCAAGCGTCAAGTTACGGCATCATGGCGGTTGGCATGGTGCTGCTTTTGTCCATGGGCGAGATTGATCTCTCGGTCGGCGCCACGCTCACACTAGTCAATATCGTCACGGCTGTCTTATTGCGCGAAGGAATGCCGATGCCACTCGCCATCGTCCTGGGTTTGGTAACCGGCGCGACGTGCGGCCTCGTCAACGGTCTGCTGGGCGTGCTCCTGCGAATCCCGACGATTATCGTTACGCTCGGTACGATGAGCGTGTTCCGCGGCTTCGCTCTCGTCTTATCCAAAGCGACGCCGGTGGGAAATTTTCCCAAGAACAACCTGCTGTTCGACCTGGGAAGCGGAAACCTGCTGGGCGTTCCCACGAGTGTATGGGTGATGCTGGCGGTGGGTTTGGCGGGACATGTGGTCCTCGGAAGCACCGCGTTTGGTTGGCGCGCCCAGGCGATTGGCAGCAACGCTCAGGCCGCCCGATTTTCAGGCATTCCTCTCGACCGCTATCGCATCGCCGCTATGACGATCATGGGCCTGGTGGCCAGCATTGCCGGGGTCATGGAACTCGCGTTCCTCCAGTCGGGCAGTCCAACGACCGGACAAGGATATGAGCTCTACGTGATTGCGTCGGCGATCATCGGCGGAACGGCCCTCACGGGCGGCAGTGGTTCGGTGGTCGGCGGAATCCTGGGCGCGCTGCTAATCGCGGTGATTCGCAACGGCTTGGTACTGCTGGAATTCTCCGCGTACTGGGGCACCGTGGTCACCGGCGCCGTTATTATTGCTGCCGTGGCCATCGGCGGTTTGGTGAAAAGACAATAAAGGAATAAAAGATGAAACCCACAGATTCACAGACCCCGAAAAGGGACAGCCGCCAAATTCCATTTCTGATCCTTCTCACCGGATTGCTCGTGGTCGGTTGCAACAAACAACCGTCGGTTGAAAATTCCGCGAAACTCCCCGGCAAGCCTAAACTCGGTTACGTGTTACATGGTTTGAATGACTTTACCCAGATCATCAAACTAGGCGCTGAGGATGCCGCGCGCGCCGAGGATGTCGCCGTCGATGTGGTCGGGCCCGCCGGTTTTTCAGCGACCAGCGATGCCATCGCCATGTTCGAGGGCTTGACCCAAAAGCACGTCAATGGACTGGTGGTCGTGCCCATGCCGGGCGAGGTGTGGGTCACGCCGATTCGCCAGGCGACCGCGGCCGGAATCCCGGTGCTGACGGCCAATGTTACAAGCCCCGGATCCACGGCCACGGCGTGGTTCGGACAAGACGAATATGCGAGCGGCGTGCTTCTGGCCACGGAGTTGCGCAAGTTTCTTTCCGCTCAGAATAGACTCGATGGTCGGATTGTCGTGGGCATGTGTGCCCCGGGTGTCGGCGTTTTGGTCGAGCGTTATGATGGCTTCAAGCAAGGCATGGCCGGCACCCAATACCAGATCAGCGAACCGTTCGACGTCAACACGGAGAACACGGCCAACTATGGCGCCTGGGAAAGCCTGGCTGCAGCCAATCCCAACATCGCGGCCATCGTCGGCCTATGTTCCATGGACCTGCCAAACCTGGCCAAGTTAAAGGTGCGAACGAAAGGTCAATGGCTCATTGGCGGGTATGATCTCGGCCGTGAGACCCTCGATGCCGTTAAAGCCGGCATCGTGCAAGTCGTCGTCGGCCAGCATCCTTACCTGCAAGGTTACCTGCCGGTTCTGGCTTTGGCGCGGCACTTGCGCACTCACCAACCCCTACCCCAAGGCTGGGTCAATATCGGAACCGAGGTTGTCACTCGGGATACCGTCGACGCCATTTATGGGCGTGAAACGGACGAAAAGTTACAGACCCAATGGTACGCAGGCTATGTGGGCAGCCATTTTGCAGATATGAACGCCCTGGCCAAACCACTCCCCAAAGCCAGGAACTGAACACCGCGGGACGATCGACGAACGATGCTCGACACCCCGTTCATTCAACTCAATCACGTCTCGAAGCGCTTCAGCGGTGTGGCCGCGCTCGCTGACGTGAGCTTTGCTATTCGCCGCGGCGAGGTCCATGCGGTGGTGGGCGAAAACGGGGCGGGCAAGTCCACGCTCATGAAACTGCTCGCCGGCGTCCACGAACCCGACGCTGGCGAAATCCGGATTGAGGGCCAGAGCGTCCGATTGACGAATCCGCGCGAGGCAAGGCGTCAAGGAATCAGCATCGTGTTCCAAGAGCTTAACTTGTTTCCTCATCGCACGGTCGCCGCCAACATTTTCGCCAACCGCGAATTAACCAATCGCTGGGGTGGGATCGACCGCTGGGCCATGCGTGAAGCTGCCCGTCGCGTGCTCGCCGAGTTGGATGTGGATCTCTCACCCGAGGTACTCGTCGGCCCGCTCACCATCGGCGAAAAACAACAGATTGAAATCGCACGCACACTCGAACAGCAGGCCCGGATCATCATCCTCGATGAACCTAATTCGGCCCTGAACGAAGCGGAATCACAACGGCTCTTCGACATCGTTCGCCGGCTGCGGGCGCGGGGGATCACCGTCGTTTATGTTTCGCATCGATTGGAAGAGGTTTTCGCTATTGCCGACCGTATCACCGTCTTGCGCGACGGCCGCTTTCAAGGCACCTATGCAACGGCTGAGACCACAATTCCTCAAATCATTGCGGACATGATTGGACGGTCGTTGGGCTCTTCATTTCCGCGGCGGCCGAAAGACTCCAAGCTCGGCCCGGTGGTGCTGCAAGTGCGCGAGCTGTGCCACCACCCGACGAACCTGGGCCCGATCAGCTTCACCGCGCGGGCCGGCGAGATTATTGGCTTCGCCGGGCTGGAGGGGGCCGGTGTGGATGAATTGTTCCGAGTGCTTTTTGGGCTCGATCCCATGACGAGCGGCCAGATCGTGGTCCGGGATGAGCCTCAGCGACCCACAACACCCTTGGCCGCGATGCGCCACGGTTGGGCTTTGATTCCCGAGAGCCGCCGCGAGCAGGGTTTGATGATGGACTGGTCGATTGCGCGCAATACGACCCTGTTGGTGTTGGACACGCTGCTGAGTCGGCTGGGTCTGATCGACTCGGGCAAGGTTCGCACCACAACCGACCAATATATCCGGCGGCTTGGCATCGCCACCGATAGCCAGCAGAAGGCAGTCGCCCACCTCAGTGGAGGCAACCAACAGAAAGTGCTCTTGTCTAAATGGCTGGCGACCGGTCCAGGAATTCTGATCCTCAACGATCCCACCCGCGGAGTGGATATCGGTGCCAAATACGAGATTTACGCCCTCTGTCACGAACTCGCAGCCCAGGGAATGACTCTCCTGATGACGTCCAGCGAGGGCGAAGAGATTTTAGGCTTGGCGGATCGCGTATTCGTCCTCTTGAAAGGCACCATCCTCCGCGAATTTCAGAGGGGCGAAGCCAGCAAAGCGGAGCTCCTCCATGCCATGGCAGGGAAGACCCACCCACGCCCGTAGGGTCAAAAAACTCGAACCTACCGATATTCAACGATTTACAGGGCGATGAGGAGATTGCTCCCAGGCCGTTAGCTCGGTTAAGTCTCTTCGATGAATTGGAAACGAATGCTGGCGACCATCTCCGGTTCGGTTGATCAGGAAC
>CAMAUY010000150.1 GCA_945861565.1 Akkermansia muciniphila | reverse complement strand
CGCCTGCCTGCTGCCAGAAAGCTTGGCCCGCTGCGCAGGCGATCAGTGGTCAAACGTTGGTGAGTTCAATTGCGCTGTAATACATTGACAATATGCAACTTCCATCCGAAATCATTCAGAATGTGCCCACAGATTCTGCTGAGGAGGCTAAAGTATGAAGATTATCAATTGCTCGATTTCTGCGCTCACGCTCTTGGCACTGACGGTTATCCAAAGCCTGGCCCAATCCTCTTACACGCCTTACACCTTCACCACTCTCGCCGGAGGAGGCGGCTTTATCAGCCCGGAACAGCCGGGGACTG
The DNA here is from genome assembly GCA_945861565.1 of Akkermansia muciniphila. Lineage (GTDB taxonomy): Bacteria > Verrucomicrobiota > Verrucomicrobiia > Limisphaerales > UBA9464 > SIBK01. The sequence continues at coordinate 11,599 of CAMAUY010000150.1, read as the reverse complement.
TTGTCCGGTTTAACCTTTTTGCCGGCATTGCGCTAGACGACTCGGGCAACCTCTTTGTCGCGGACACCTTCAGCCACGCCATCCGGAAGCTGACGCCGGCCGGGACGAACTGGGTGGTGACGACGCTGGCCGGCTTGCCGGGAACCTCGGGCAGTGCAGACGGGACCGGCAGCGACGCGCGGTTCTTTCTGCCGTATGACCTCACGGTGGATCGCGCGGGCAACATCTATGTGACCGGAGACGCCCAGACGATCCGCAAAGTGACGCCCGAAGGCGTCGTCACCACGATTGCGGGACTGGCGGACAGCCCTGGCAGCGCGAACGGAGTTGGAAGTGCCGCGAGGTTTAATCTTCCCACTGGAGTAGCCGTGGACTCCGCCGGCAATGTCTATGTGGCGGATTATGAAAACCACACAATCCGGAAGCTCAGCCCGGTCGGAACCAACTGGGCAGTCACGACCATTGCAGGTCTAGCTGGCAATTTCGGCAGCGCGAACGGCACCAACCAGGCCGCCAGGTTTAGGGGTCCGCATGGTCTGACCATCGATGGAGCAGGCAACCTCTATGTGCCGGACGCAGGCAACCATGCCATTCGCAAGGTGACGCCGGTCGGGACAAACTGGGTGGTGACAACACTGGCCGGGCGAGCAGGCGTTTTCGGCAGCGCGGACGGCACCAACAGCGCCGCGCAGTTTAATTGGCCGCATGGCGTATCCATCGACGGCGCCGGCACACTTTATGTGGCGGACGCAGTCAATAACACGATCCGGCAAGTGACGCCCATCGAAACGAACTGGGTGGTGACGACACTGGCTGGCTTGGCGCTCAATCCCGGCAGCGCCGACGGGATGGGGAGCCTCGCGCGATTCAACGGTCCGTACAATCTGGAGGTGGACAGCGCGGGAACGGTCTATGTGGCGGACACACACAACACCATGCTTCGCAAAATGACGCTGGCCGGAACGAACTGGATGGTCACGACGATTGCTGGAGTCGGAGGCAATTACGGCAGCACGGATGGGGCGGCGAACACTGCGTTGTTCAATGGGCCTGCCGCTGTGACGGTGGACAGCGCAGGCAATACCTATGTGGCCGATCAGATTAATCAAACGATCCGCAAAGTAACGCTGGCAGGAGAGGTGACGACCCTCGCGGGATTGGCAGGCTATGCCGGCAGCGCCAACGGGACAAACAGCGCAGCGCGGTTTTGGCTTCCCTCGGGCATTGCGGCGGACAGCGCCGGCAACGTCTATGTGGCGGACACCGACAACGGCACCATCCGAAAAGTGACGGCCGTCGGAACGAATTGGGTGGTGACCACGCTGGCCGGACTCGCAGGCAATTTTGGCAGCACAGACGGGACGGGAAGTGCCGCGCGATTTGCTAGTCCTTCCGGTTTGGCCGTGGACAGCGCGGGCAACATCTACGTGGCCGATTCATGGAATCATACTATCCGCAGAGTGAGTCCGACGGGATCCGTGACGCCGCGAGCCGGGCTTGCGGAAAATCCCGGCAGCGCCGATGGAATCGGCAGCGCCGCCCGGTTCAATTTCCCTTCGGGCGTCGCGGTTGATAGCGCAACCAACATTTATGTAGCCGACACCTGGAACCGCACCATCCGCAAAGTGACACCGGCCCGCGTGGTGACGACGATCGCCGGCCAAATAGGTAGTGCGGGCAGCGCGGACGGAATCGGGAACGTCGCGCGGTTCAATTATCCGTCCGGCATCGCCGTGGACAGCGCGGGCAACGTCTATGTCGCGGACGCCTACAACAACACCATCCGCAAGCTGACACCGATCGGCACGAACTGGGTGGTCACAACGCTGGGCGGCATGCCCGGCTTCTACGGCACTGCGGATGGAACCGGGAGCGCCGCGCGATTTAGCAATCCCAACGGCGTGGCCGTGGACAGCGATGGCAACCTCTATGTGGCGGATTTCTATTTCAACACAATCCGCAAAGGCTTCCCGGCCCCCATGATTCTCAACGCTGGCTTCAACCTCGACCAGTTCCGCTTCGAGCTTACCGGACCGACGGGGCATTTGGTGGTCATTGAAGCCTCGACCGATCTGGTGAGCTGGCTGCCCCTTTGGACCAACACTTTCGCGGGTCCTCTCACTTTCAGTGACCCGCAAAGCGGTGCCTCCAAACGCTTTTACCGCACCCATCTGCCGTAACCGTCGGTCGGCACACCAAAATGGGTCGTTAGTCCCTGGTCACAACTTCATCAACTGTTTCGCGTTTTCGTAAAGCAATTTTCTTTGGATTGTCTTGTTGGAGGCCAGCTCTCGGACCTTCGCCAGCGTCTGCGCGCCTTGACACGCCGCGCCCTGGCCGGCCACATATTATTCGCGGAGCGTCAAAAAGGAAAATCCTATCAATGATGAATTGGAAACGAATGCTGACGACCATCTCCGGTTCGGTTGATCAGGAACTCCTCCTGCGCAACGAGTATCTGGTGACGGAGAACCGGATTCTCAAGAACCAGATCACAGGGCGGTTACAGCTCACGGACCCGGAGCGAATCAGCTTGGCCGAGATCGGCCAGCGTCTTGGCATGAAAGCCCTGGAGGAAGTGGCGCAGATTGTTCGACCTGAAACCATTCTTGGCTGGCACCGCAGGCTTGTCGCCATGAAGTTCGACGGGTCCAGAAACCGCTTACCCGCTGGTCGTCCCAATACGGATTACACTATCGAGGAACTGATCCTCAAGATGGCTCGTGAGAACCGAAGTTGGGGCTATCGCCGGATTGTGGGTGCGCTCAGCAACTTGGGTTACGAGGTCAGTCATCAGACCGTTGGCAATGTTCTCCAACGCCACGGCCTTCTTCTAGCTCCGGATCGGGAACGGAAGACTTCGTGGCGAGAATTTATCCGATCACACACCGAGGTCTTGGCTGCCGTGGATTTCTTCACCGCCGAAGTTTGGACCTCCGTAGGACTGATCCTTTTCGGAGAAAGCTCTCTCCGCCACTGCCTTGAGAATTACGTGAATCACTTCCACGCGGAACGAAATCACCAAGGCAAGGGCAACGTGATCCTGTTTCCAGAGCCCGAGGATCGGATCGGTGAAATGGCAGGGGACATCCAGACTCGCGAGCGCCTCGGCGGCCTCTTGAAATGTTATTGCCGAGATGCCGCATGAGTTTTTTGACCATACGGGATCGCCGTCTCGTCCGAGCATCGGCCAATCCGCGGCCTGCCCGGAGGTCAGCAGGCAAAGTGTGATCACGAGATGGGAGGCGAGTTGAAGGCCGCCCGACTTCCATCGCCGTTTCCATCGGCAGGTCGGGTAACTACGCCTTCGCTGGGAACCTCCCTCGGTTGACTTCGTACCCTGATCGCGGGCGGTGTTCATAACGCATTAGTCTTTGAGTTTTTCTCGTTCCGCAACATTGCCTTCCGGTTGTTCGAATCGAAGAGCCGAGCTGCTTGGATGAAAGTTTGGGGCGGCATCCCGAGCGCCTGCTTCAGGAGGATGTCGCGCAGGAACAAGTTCTTTTCCGAAATCAGCCGCACCAGCGTGAATGGGTGCAAGCGATGCCAGAATACCATCGCGTTGGGCGGAAACGGCCAGTCGCTCGCATGCACCATGCGTGGCAGCGCGGTCGGAGTTCTCACAATTGTCGGGATACACCGCCAACGAAACAACGACCCCAGCACCGCCGTATCAGCGTATAAATTAGGATACTGGCCCATCATCGCCGTCAGTTGCTGGAAGTGGTCCTCTCCTGGCGGTTCAAAAAACGCCTTCGTTCCCGAATGGGCCGCGATCACAGTGCAACCTTCCTCGAGAGCGAGCTCCAAGAGACGGGGATCCCCCAGAGACGAGCTAGCAATCGGGGCTGAATGTTCCGCGCCAGTGTGAACCATGATGCAGACACCGCTTTGGGCACATTTGCGGTAAAAAGCGCGAAAGCGCGGGTTTGCTGGATTCACCCCCTGGGTGGGTGGGTGGATCTTGAGAACCCGGGCACCCTGCGCCAGGCAGTAATCCAATTCTGCTTCCCAGTCTTTCCGCTGTGGGTTGATGGAAGGACAGGGAATGAACCAATCCGGGTAACGGCTGACCACCCGAAACAAATAATTGTTGGGCACATAAACCGACGAGTTCTCCCAGTCCGGATCACCTTCCTCCGTATAGCGACAGTCCTGAGCCAGCAAGACGACCCGAAATGAGCCGATTGCTCTCCGTGCCTCCTGAACCTGGCTCACCAAAGCGCGGACATAGGCTTCGTTGAGGTCACCTTGGGCCGGCAAATCTAACAGCCGGGTGAGGATCGGATACGTGTGGTTTGCCTTTTGAGCGGGCGAGAGTCCGCAGGTTTCTTTGTGAACGGGCGGCCAACCTTGATCACCAAACAAATGCGCATGACCATCAACCACTGTAGACAGAGGCATCCGAGTCGGTCGCGTCATCCACAGCCCCACCGTCGCCAACACCCCGATTGTCCCCAGCACTGTCAATACCCGGTTCGGCTTCCACGCCTGTCCTTTTGCCTTCGCCGCCGTCGCTAACCCCCGCACGGCGATGAAGGTCAGGCACTGAAATACAGCTCCCAGCGCCGCCGCAAAAATTAGAAACCCCGGCAGTCCGGACAAAGGCTCAACGCGCCCCCAGATCGAAGCGGCGAGAACCACGCCCAGCGAGGTCGGTAATCCAATGGTTGCCAACCAAAACAGGCCGACAATCGCGAACGCCGGGCTAAGCCCAGAATTTGCACCCACTCCCAGCGCGACCCAGGTAACCAACGAAATAAGGCTGGCGAAGAGCGCCATGACTATCGGCCGGCGCAACAAATTATTGATAGGCATTTGCTTATCGCTCCGCGGCTAGGGAGATTTGGTTTTTTGGCAAAATGGACTTCTGTGGCACGGTCCGCTCCCTGAATTGCCCTGTCAATCTGCTTTCGGAGTGGGGCAAGCCCGTCGAGTGGGACATTCGGGAACAGCGGAGGCGGAATCGGAGGATTTGAGAGGTCTTGAGGCCGTTATTGAAATTGATAGCAGGACATCGCTTTTGACGCTCCGCGATCATTATTATTTGGATGGTGACGGGAACGGTTTGTTTTCAAAAAAGCCATAACGCCCAGCGCGGCGATGACCCCTAAATAATGACACCAAGGCTGGCTTGGGAATGGAGTAGGAGGAATACGCGATTACGGAAAAGCGAGTCGGTAAAATCTCTGGATTAAGTTTGTGGCTGCGTCTTGATGTTGCAGAAGTCCGGCACCATCGGCCGTAGTGGTGGGAGAGAGGTCGAAGAAACTGCCGGAACTCAAATCGGACGAAGCCTGGACTCTATGCACGCCATTCGGAACGCCGAAACCTTGCAGCACCGTCGTCCCGTTTACTGCCTTGGTGATGGAAAGTATCTGTAAGGAGGGCAGAACACCGCCAAACTCAAATGAGCCGATGTCGCTCGCGCCCGCGCGCAAATAACCCCGTTGATCTGTGACCGGCGCAGTCGCGTCACTGCCAGCGTTGACCGCAGGACTGTCGGCATCGATCGAACAGGTTTTGGTCACCCCACCGTTAAGAGTTGGTACGTGTATTTTCGGATCAATGGGCGAGGCGCTGGTTCCAATCTGATTGTTGTTCGCGCCGGTGGGAATGCCCGTGACAGTGGTGCCGGCACCCGAGCCAGTTCCGATCAAATTGTAGCCACTGGACGAGGCAACAGCGCCGCTCGCATCGGACGGAACCGCAGCCGCAACGTTTTTGGCGATGAGTGTATTGCGCAGTGTGGTCGTGCCGCCGTTAATGCGGAGACCGCCGCCGCTGACACTGGCATCGCTGAGGACGATGTTGAAAGCAATGGTGCTGTTGGTCACATTCAACACGTCTTCGGTCCAGATGCCGCCTCCGCTGGCGGTTGCGGCGGGGTTAGCCGCACGAGCAATGTTGAGGGCGACAGTGCTATTGATCAAATACAGCGGGAGCAGGTTGCCATTGAACCTGACGAAAAGACCCCCGCCTTCGCCGGCACCGGTCGCGCCGCCGTTCCCGCCTGCGCCACCTGCAGCGACGTTGTTGATAACGGCGCATCGAATGAGATAAACGACGCCAAACTGAAAGAATAAACCGCCCCCCTGGCCCTGCGCACCGAGGAGCGCAGTGCCATCGATGCCCGGACCGCCGGTGGCTTCGTTATCGTCCAATGTGCAATCGTTGAGGACAGCGAATCCGACGACGCAAATCGCGCCGCCCTGTCCTTGCGCCTCGTTGCCGCCTATGACGGTATTGCTGCCCGTGCCCCGATTGCCGCCCTTCGCTTCGTTTCTTTTGAATGTGCAGCGATCCGCCACGAGCAAAGTGTTTTGCTCAATGAAAACCGCGCCACCCTGTCCGCGTCCGCCCCGGCCGCGCGCGCCAGTGCCGATGCCGTTGCCACCCGTGCCGCCGATTGCGGAGTTGTTCAGAAAAGTGCAATCCTGGAGCGTCACGGAATTGACGCTGCTGTTGTAGATGTAGAGGCCACCGCCCTGACCGGGCGCGGCGTCGCTGCCAGCGCCATTGGGGCTGGCGCCGTCAGATCCGGCAGCACCTATTGCCATGTTGCCGCTGACAAGACAATTTTGAAGCAGCAACCGGCCTCCGCTGGCGGCATCGCCGCCGGTGATGTGCCAGATACCACCGCCTTGGCCGGTGCTCTCGCCAATCTGGACATTGTTGACGATCTCGCAGTTTCGCAGGGTCAGTTTGGCGAAGCCGTTGTAGATGCCGCCGCCACCAAAATTAGCATTGGGATTTCCGGTGATGCGGCCATTGGCAATGCGCAGGCCAGAGAGGGTGACGACGAGGCCGTTGGCACCGCTGACCTTGATCACGCGACTGGCGTTATTGCCGCTGATAGTCAGATTCGTCGCGCCCGGCCCGGTGATCGTGACGTGTTTATCGACCACTAATTCGCCACTCGTGAGCGTGATGGTGCCCGTGACGCCGGGGGCGAAGACGATGACATCATTTGTCTGGGCGGCGGCGGCGATTGCCTGACGGAGCGAACCAGCGCCGCTGTCGTTGGTGTTGATGACGGTAAGGGTCGCGGCAGCAGCCGTATGGGTGAATGCACTTAAACAGAGAACACTGAGGAGAGCGAGGCCGATTCGTTTCCGACGCGAAACCGATTTCTTTGCTGATGGGAAACCGGCTTCTGAAGCTTCGGGGTTCCGCGACAATTGCTTTTGCGTCAGGTTCATTGTCCGGCGATTCTGCTCCTTCGCCTGTTCCCGTCAATCAGGGTCTGCGGCTTTTTCGTTGCGCAAGATTTCCAAAACTCTCCGTATCATTTATCCATGAGGCAACAGCGGTGACCACATCAGAAGCAGACTCGCGCCGAGCTGCAAGTTGCTTCACGCTCCGCGGCCAGGTTCGAATGTGGTATATGGGAATAAATGAATCAAATAATATACTAAATTATTATATGTCAGCCAGTCAAACCAAGTGCAACGTGATCCTGTTTTCAGCGCCCGAGGATCGGATCGGTGACATGTCAGGGGATATCCAGACTCGCGAGCGCCTCGGCGGACTCCTGAAATTCTACTACCGAGATGGCGCATGAGTCTTTTGACCATACGAGTTGAACTTGCAGCCTTCCGTTGGGAGTTTGAACGGTAAGCGGATCGGCAAAGAGTTTGTTCCAATATTTTTCCATCTGCGCGATCATGGCCTTCCAGTGGCTGGCGGAGGGGTAATCGGGACGCGCCAGGATCCGCTGGCGGAACTTTTGGACCGCCTTCCGGATGGGTCCGATGGGCAGTAAGTCGCTTCCGGAGTTCAGGCCCGCCGATCCCCCGACTTCGGCGATTCGCAGCGCGCCGCGCAGTTGGTCGAACACTTCGATTTTGATATCGATGGCCGCGATCACTTTTTGGAGACCGGTATCGGCGGAGACTTTTTTGAGTGCGTGCGAGAGTTTGAATAAAGGAATGTTGTCCTTCCACTGGCCACGCAAGTGGATGTCCTTGATCAGCTCCAGTTCCTTGGCGGCCACGAGCAAGCGAATGATAAGCATTTGCTTTTTGACGCTCCGCGATATTATTTCGTCACACACCCTCCGCCGCGACGCCGAGCAACCGGAGATTGACAGACCTACGGTTTTCGTGCCAGACTCAAAATGTTATTCTACCGGCCGACTACCGGCACGCCGGTTGAGTTGCTTATCAGTAAGGCAATCAGCAACTCCCATGAAAACCTGCCGACCGCCTTTTTCCTGCCAGGAGTCGCCCCGCCACCTTGCCAGATGCCAGAGGCGATCCAGGCAGGTCAACTTGGTGAATTGGATCACCCTTCTGGTGGCTGCGGTCCTCCCCGCCTTCGCGGCGAGCACCATCCAGTTCCAATTCACGAACTACGCGGCCGATGAAAACGCGCCCGAGGTCGTGATCGACATCAGGCGCACTGGCGATCTCGACACAACCGTGACAGCGGACTTCCTGACGGTTGAGGGCACTGCCAAGGCCGGAGAGGATTACTCAGCGACCACGGGCAGCCTGTCCTTCGACCCCGGCAGCACCAACAAGACCATCCGGATTCCCCTCCTCAACAACGCCAGCAACGAGCCGTCGGAGACATTTCGGATCCAACTGGCGAATCCCTCGGCCGACACCACCCTTGGCGCTGTGGCGACCGTGACCATTCGCGACAACGATGGCATGAAACTCGAGTTTACCGCGTACCGTGCGGGCGAGGGTACCGCCTCCGTCACCCTCGCGCTTGTCCGGGGGCCGGACGAAGTGGCCCCAGCCTCGGTGGATTACGTGACGGTGCCGGGCACGGCGACGGCGGGTGCCGACTTTGTGGCGGCCAACGGCACCGCGGAGTTCCAGTCTGGTGAGCGGGTGAAACTGGTTGTCATTCCCATCCTTAACGACGGCCTCAACGAACCCAGCGAAACCTTTCGCGTCAACTTCTCGAATGCCTCCGGTGGGACGCTTTTGAATCCAGCCTCGGCCACCGTGACGATCCTCGACAACGACAAGGGCGTCGCCTTCGTGCAGAACCGCCTTTGGGTGCATGAGGACCAGGAAGGCGTGCGTATTGAAGTGACTCGCGGCAATGACGCGCTTCTAGACCCGTTCGTCGTGGACTATACAGTTGTCAACGGCACAGCGATGGCCGGGGAAGACTTCACCGCCGGCAGCGGAAGTCTGAGCTTCGCAGCCGGTGAACCAACCCGCGCAATCTGGGTTCCGGTGGTCAATGACGGAATTGCGGAGGCGGACGAGAGTTTCAAGGTGACATTGAGTAATCCCACTGCCGGCCAGCCGCCGGGGGCGATCACAAATCTGACGTCAACGGTGACAATCTGCGATGCGACCGGAATGGAGCCGCATCGATTCCGAGGCATCTACCGCCTGGCGGATGGCTCAATTCAACTGAATCTGCAGGGCGGAGTGCATAAGCGATTCCTGCCTTACTACAGCATCTTCCAGTTGGATGCCTCCGCGGACCTCCAACAGTGGCAGCCGCTGAAGCTGCTTGGCTACCCCAACAGCAACACCAACCCGCCCGTCTTCGCCGACGTTCCCTCGACGGAGTCCACCACGCGATTCTACCGCCTGAATGCCACGCCGCTCGTCTCGTCCAGCGTCCCGCCCACGGGTCCTTACTCGGTGGGCATAACAAGGCGATTGATGACCGATCCGTCGCGGCGCAACCGCTATGGCATTTCAACCAATGGTTCCTTCATGATTTCAATCTGGTATCCATCCGTTCCCCAAAATGGACTGTCTCGAGACCGCTACGAGGAAACCCGCGTCGCCGAGGATATCGACTGGCAGACGCCAGAGTGGATGGATCGCATCCCGCGCTTCGCCAGTTTTTCGTTCCTCGATGCACTCTTTCGTCCCAGTGTCGCCGGCTATCCGGTGGTGCTCTATTCCCACGGCCATGGGGGAGCTCGATACCTAAACATGGAACGGTGTGAACACTTGGCGAGCCATGGATACGTTGTGGTCGCCATCAGTCACTTTGACGCTTTTCTCGAACTGTTTTCCGACGGAACGCTTTACAAGAGTCCTGGCGCTCCATCCATTACGGCCACTGGACTACAAGATAGGGTGAAGGATCTCGTCTTGACGTTGGATGAGTTGGAGCGACTGAACCGGACGGACGCTGTTCTGGCTGGTGCCATCGATACGAATCGCGTAGCGGCGATTGGTTTTTCTTGGGGCGCGGAAACCGTAGGCGAATTCTCCCGTCAGGACAAACGCTGTTCAGCCGCTATCGGCCTCGACTCAGGGGGAGGAACTTTGACGGCGGATACGTTGCGGTTCGGAGTGCAGAAGCCCTTCCTCACGATGAACCGAACCGACAATTCAGCGGATGAAATCTATCGACTCGCGCTGCGTGATGCCTATTTTCTTCAACTCAGCGCCACCGTCCACAACGACTTTGGCGGCTACGACTATTTCTGGTCTCGAGGCAGCACCTCAGCCCGTGAGGCGTCTCGCACGATCACTGCCTACGTCCTGTCCTTTTTGAACAAGCACCTGAAAGGGGAGGACGACCATTTGCTCGATGCAAAATCGCCGCTGTTCCCCCGCGTGAGCACATTCCGGAAGAAGTAGCGGGCACTATTTCAGTTCCTGGAGAAGCCGACTTTTCAGCAGCAGATGTCGGTGCTGACTATTGATATGACGTTGCAGCGAGCTTGTTGGAGCTATCCGTTTTCGGCGGGCCGAAGCTCTGAATGACTTCACCATTCGTTCCGTTCCAAACGCGCAGCACCCCATCTTGGCTCCCACTCAAAACGACCTTGCCATCGGGCGTAATACCGCCCGACTGGATGAAGTCTGCCGCGCCTCCGAAGGTGCGGACGTTCTCGCCGTCCTCACGCAAGCGACTCACTTGATTGTCCCCTGAAGTTATGAGAAATTCGTTGCTGCCATCCCGTATGGTCAAAAAACTCATGCGGCATCTCGGTAATAACATTTCAAGAGGCCGCCGAGGCGTTCGCGAGTCTGGATGTCCCCTGCCATTTCACCGATCCGATCCTCGGGCGCTGGAAACAGGATCACGTTGCCCTTGCCTTGGTGATTTCGTTCCGCGTGGAAATGATTCACGTAGTTTTCAAGGCAGTGGCGGAGAGAGCTTTCTCCGAAAAGTATCATTTTCGACAGGAGCTCGTCCTTTACGGATCGAATCCAGCGTTCGCAATGGGCGTTCAGATTTGGACTCCGCGGCGGCAATGTCACCGCTTTGATATCGACGGCCTGGAGGATCCCGTCGAACGCTGCGCAGAACTTTGTATCTCGATCGTGTAGCAGGTATTTGCAGCCACAAAGAAACCCGGTGTCTGCCATGGTCATGTTCCGGGCCATTTGCTTCATCCAAGCGAGGTCCGGTGAGTGCGTCATCCCCGCGATACAAACCTGACGAGACCCTACTCGCATGAACACCAGCAAGTAGTAGGTGATGAGCCCGGCGGAGGTCCAAACTTCGGCGGTGAAGAAATCCACGGCAGCCAAGACCTCGGTGTGTGATCGGATAAATTCTCGCCAAGAAGTCTTCCGCTCCCGATCCGGAGCTGGAAGAAGGCCGTGGCGTTCGAGAACATTGCCAACGGTCTGATGACTGACCTCGTAACCCAAGT
>CAMAUY010000149.1 GCA_945861565.1 Akkermansia muciniphila | reverse complement strand
GACTATTCGCGGAGCGTCAAAAAGGAAAATCCTATCAATACCTGACGAGACCCTACTCGCATGAATACCAGCACGTAGTAGGTGATGAGCCCGGCGGATGTCCAAACTTCGGCGGTGAAGAAATCCACGGCAGCCAAGACCTCGGTGTGGGTACGAATGAATTCCCGCCATGTGGTTCTCTTTTCCCGTTCGGGTGCCGGCAACAGACCATGTCGCCTCAAGACGTTCGCTACCGTCTGATGACTGATCTCGTGTCCCAAGTTGCTGAGCGCACCGACAATCCGCCGGTATCCCCAGCTACGATTTTCCCGGGCAAACTTCAGCACCATTTCTTCGATCGCCTGCGCCGTCGGTGCGCGCCCAACCGAAGATCGGCCCTTCGATCCGTCGAACTTCATGGCGACAAGCCTGCGGTGCCAGCCAAGAATGGTTTCAGGTCGAACAATCTGCGCAACTTCCTCCAGGGCTTTCCTGCCGAGACGCAGGCCGATCTCGGCCAAGCTGATTCGCTCCGGGTCCGTGAGCTGTAACCGCCCTTTGATCTGGTACTTGAGAATCCGGTTCTCCGTCACCAGATACTCGTTGCGCAGGAGGAGTTCCTGATCAACCGAACCGGAGATGTACGCCCGCATTCGTTTCCAATTCATCGAAGAGACTTAACCGAGCCAACGGCCTGGGAGCAATCTGTTGATCACCCTGCAAATCGTTGAATATCGGTAGGTTTGAGTTTTATGACCTTACGACTGCCACAACCGGCGAGAGCTTTACCGACGTGGCGACTTACAACTGCCTGCGTTAATCTCCGGCGACACCTGCCCGCCAGCGGCGAATCAATACAACCAACGCAGGCCAAGACAAAACAGCCCGCAAATCAGAAAGCCCAGCGACAGGGTGATTGCCCCCAATCGGCGCTTGTCCGGAAGTTCATACCACATATAGAGGCTGCTCAGGACCATGAGGATCAGGCCCACTGCCACGGCATCCATCGCAAAGGCCCAAACGGAGGTGAGAATCCAGTCACGATCATTCTTCGTGTCATTCATCCGGACGCCTGAGAAGGTGTGAAGTAGGCGCATGACTCCCCAGGCGTTCAAGTCAATGCTCTTCACTGTGGTTCGCTTCTGATCGAGGTCCGTTTTGATTTCGAAAATACGCCCGGGGCGAGTCACTCTGAAGTTCAGCTGGCTGCTGTTGTTTCGCGCCGCCGTCCACTCGATTTCGCCGGTGAGATCCAGTTGTCGCATGAGGTCGCGCGCCTGCGCCAGATCGCTCCCAGGAACCGGTGTAGTAATCAGACGTTCGTATGTCTTTTCCTTTCGGTTGGGCCAAAACTCGGCGAATTTCCAGCTCGAATGGTTCAGAAGCAGACCGCTAAAGGCAAAGAGCCAGACAAAGAATAAAAGGTAAAGTCCAAGGTAATAGTGCAGCTTGCGATTCCAAACTTTGCACGTTTCCGCCAACCGTTGGCCATGTGTTTTCGTGCCGGTACTCATGGGTTCAACGCCAGAGGACATAGGTTATTCCCAGAAAGGACAAAGCCCCCATGGCAAGGAGGCCGATGCCGACCCTCCGCTCGGCACGGAGAACATACCAGAGATACAATCCGCTCACTGTGATGAACAGAGTTACGTAAACAGTCGCGTCTGCGAGCCACGACCAGACTCGCATGTAAATCCAGTTCTTGCGGATGTCGGCCCCGTGTTGCCCCGGCGACATGTGAAGAAGCACGAGAGCGTCGGCCAAACCGGTCATTCGCTTTTCAATCGATCCCTCACGTTTGGTCACATCGAGAGTGACCGTGGTCTCTCGGCCGGGAACAGTCACCGGAATAACCAGTTGGTGTTGCTTTGGAAAATGCTTCACCCAGCCCACTTCACCCTGCACTCCCAGGCGATCCAACACCGGTTTCAATTTGTCGATTCGCTCCCGCCCGGACAACTTCTCCAGGTCGGCAGGCAGAAGTAAATCCGAGACAGGGGGACTGGAGCTAACATTGGCAGTCCCCGTTTGTGACCTCGAATGCACTAGAAAGAACACGCTGACCGCGAAGACAAGAATGAAGGGACTGATGAACAAACCGAAATAGAGGTGCAAATCACGAGTCACTCGATAATAGCGTTTGTTCATTTGGAATGCCCCATACTCATAGCCATTGAAAATTCCTCAAGGATAATTCCAGAAGTCGCTTTACGTTGTCTTACGTTTTGGACAAATGAGCGCCAACGAATCACCAACTCCGGAAAGACGGCTCTGAGCTCGTATGGTCAAAAAACTCATGCAGCCTCTCGGTAATGGAATTTCAAGAGGCCGCCGAGGCGCTCGCGATTTGGATCTCCCCAGATGAACTGCCGATCCGATCTGCTGCAATTGCCGGAAGCCGAGAAAGAAAAAAACCTCGGCCATGATTGGCAGAGGTTCTGTGATTATAAAATCCGGGAATATCTCGGGTTCGCGCGATTATAGGATTGACGAAATAATGCACGCGTCCGTTCGCGGAGTCTATCCGCCCCTTGGCTGGATTCAGGCGGCGACAAGGATTTCTTGAGTTGTCTGCTCGGGTGCGAGCCCGCATTCCTGATCGAGCACGTCATGGATCATCTGGGTTCTTGCGGGAAGTCTCCATAGGTCGCCCTTGATCGTTTCCGTCACGGCATTGAACAGGCGCCAGGCTGTCTTCCCTGCCGCCGCGAATTCAGGATGCCGCGGGTTCCGCCATTCTTCCAGCAGACCGGGAATGTCGGTAACATTTACGGCGCGTTGGTCGTAGAAGCGAATTACGAGGTCGTGGGCCTGCTTGTCCGAGAGCTCCGTTGCCCGGTACTGCTCGAAGGTCTTGGACTGACCCGCGAATTGAGCGGGCAATGTCGCGATAGTCTCGGTGATGATCCATGACATGTCGCGCAAGAGGTTGGCCGTGTGCTTCCGCTGGAAGGTTATTTGCGATCCTCGAAAAGAGAGGTTATCGCAAACGAAGACACTGGCTCCGATACACAGGCCCGTGGAGCAGGACTTGTCGTACGAGTTGCGCAGGCCGAGGACGCATCCGTAGTCTCGGGTTGGAAACTGGGGCATCTCGACCTGCAGGAGCCCGAACAACCGCTGACCATTTAAGCTGAGCGCGAGTCGTTCATCGCTGATTTTGATCCCTTCGACTGACAACTGTTTCTCGATTCGGGTTATCAGGGATTCGTAGGACAGCGGGACATAGCTCGCCGTCTGTTGGGGCTGGGGGACAGCAAAAACTTCATCTCTGGATTTGAGCTGACCACCGCAATGCAGAATTAAACCATTCATAGGTAGACTCCTTTTAAGGTACAGGGGGGGGGACAAGTGACGGTTCGGAATGAGCCGTCTTCTGATGTAGAATGCTATCACGAAAGGCCTTGTAAAAGCCAGACGCGGGCCGGTTAGGCTAGAGAAATGCCGTTCTGTCCAGAGGCTCTCCGGCGGGCAATGGGTAGAGGCGGGGTCAGCTTGCAGGCGGGAGTGCGCGTCAAGTGATGCAGTGAATTCGGCGAGTAGCCTTGCGGGGCGGCATCTCACGGGCGAACCCCCCCCCGTCCTCGTCGAGGTACTGGCACGGCTCACCGCGTTTTCGCAGAGGCTGCCTCCACCAGAGTCGGTTCTTCCGGCAAGATCCAAAGCCGTGAGCGCCTCGGCGGCCTGTTGAAAGTCTACCGGGAAGCCGCATAAGTTTATTGATACGCCCGTCGGGGCGTGGTCGAGCGGCGAAGGCTTCAGTCTCCCCGCCAAGACTATTGCAACCCGATGTCAACAACTGGTTGAAGATTATCACTTACACAGGCTATGCCTCGCGCTAATCTCTTCCTGTACTCGACACTTAATCATAGATTTTATGACAACACGCAAAGAAGCCTCATCACTCACTACAGCGGAACGGAATCGCTACAAGAACGTGATTCAACAAATGCTGGCTGATCCGTCCAATCCTTACGGCAAGATGGTGGCCATTCATGGACACATGATGCACAACATGCACGGCGGCATGAACGCTGCCGGCACGCAACGCTTTCTGACGTGGCATCGCGATTACCTAATGAAGTTCGAGCAGGCGCTCCAACAAATTGATCCCGCTTCCTTTATCCCATACTGGGACTGGACAAAAAGACGTTCCCTGCCTACGTGGATGCGCACATTTAAGCCGACTGTGTTTATTCCAGGTCGCGGCACGATCATCGTTAAACGAAATGCCAGCATCCCCGCAAAACTCAATGTCAACGGCATCACGTCGCTCACCG
Source organism: Akkermansia muciniphila (assembly GCA_945861565.1). GTDB lineage: Bacteria > Verrucomicrobiota > Verrucomicrobiia > Limisphaerales > UBA9464 > SIBK01. Next base: position 7,901 of record CAMAUY010000149.1, on the reverse strand, counting down.
ATTTCACCAATTTTACAGACGAGCTCGAAAACGGTCCTCACGGCACCGTACACATGCAAGTTGGCGTCGTGAACGGCGTCCGCGAAGCGATGGCGGATATCCGAGTCTCCCCCGCTGATCCAATCTTCTGGATGCACCATGCCCAACTGGATCGCCTGTGGAGTATCTGGCAGGTTCAAAATCCTGGCAAGAATCCCACCTTGACCGGAGTTAACGCCGTGATGGATCCATGGCCTGAAACGGCCACGCAGCTACGATCCATCGCGCCGCTGGGATATTCCTATCAATAGAACAAGGTGGCGCAGAGATTTTGCACGGATCGAGCAATCTCGCCGTTGCCGGTTGAGCGAGCAGCACACGATCAGGAGTCGTTGTTTCCAGAAAGGTCAAAAAATCATGCGACTTCTCGGCGGCAGAATTTCAACAGGCTGCCGGGTTTGGATCCAGCCCGATGAACTCTCGAGGCGTGAATGCCCTGCTCGGCCGATCGTAGGAGATCGAGGAGGTCCCGGTATTATTTGTGAACAACCAACTGACTCTGGCTCAATTCGATGAACGTGTGCTGGGCCAGGAGACGGAAGAGCGCCTCTTCATGCCGGACGAAGAGTGCCAGCAGTTCGTTGTTGTGAATGTTGCCGGTGCTGAGGAGCAGCAGCTTGGGCGGACCTTGGCCGAGTTCAAAAGTTATTTCGAAGTCGGTGTCCTTGGTGATCAGCGCGCAGTCGTCTTGGTTCGCCAGGGCCAACAGGAATGAATCGGGGGTGCGGTTCCGCTGGACGAGATCAAGAGTGTGGACGACGTCATGCCCGCGCTGGTGGAGCCAGAGCGCTAGTCGGCGTGGCAACTGCGCATCAACCAGAAACTTCACGCGGCCAGGGGCAGAATGCGATGGACACTGGAGATCCTGGCGGCAAAGGCCAGACAGGCGCTGATGTCCTCGCGTTCGAGGTCCGGATAATCAGCGAGAATTTCCTCTGGCGTCATATTCCCTGCCAAAAGTTCCAGGATCATGCTCACCGGGTAACGCAGCCCGCGCACGGTGGGCTTGCCATGGCAAATCGCGGGATCAACCGTGATGCGCTTGAGTGTGTCGTTCATCCTGTCTTAAGCTGCCAAACCTGAGCCCGTCTGACAAGACTGCGGAATTTGGCAGGGGGAAATTAAAGATCAGAAGTCCTCGTGACCTCGGCTGCTAAGAGCGTGGCAGTCAGCACACAGGTGTCGACGACCCAGGCCATGTCAGTCGCGCTCGCCTTCCCGGCTGGCTGCCATGTAGTCGGCGGTGGTCATCGGTTTGCCATTGGGAAAATCCCGATAGTAGGAGCCAATGGCGGCGATAAAATCGCCCGGGGGAAGCCCCTCCGTTGCCATGGGCTCAAAGGTTACTAACACCTTGACCCGTTGGCCCTTCTTGACGACAGCCAGCGGGGTCTCCAGTTCAAGATGCGTGGCATCCGAAACGTGGGCCACCGTTTCCCATTGAGCGGTCACGCAAAAAGGGTGGCAGCCCAAGACGGAAAATAAAAGTCGCAGCGCTTTACCGGAGGAGTTTGTTGCGGACTCGTAGGGCTGGCAAAGATTTCGGCCTCATTTTCACTTTATCCGGCTTCCGGTGCCTTCGGCCAGGCAATCGGGTTCGTCGGCGAGGTAGACAATGACTTTGATCGAGTGATGGAAGGGCTGCCGATTCGACTCATAGCCGCAATGCGCTTCGCATACGAAAAACTCGAACATACCAATCTTCAAAGATTTGATGGTCGATATGTTAGACGATGCGGGTCGCGAAATCTTTTCCGGAATTGGGCAATGTCCAATTCTGCATTTTGCGGTCTACCGTGCCGATAGTGTTTAAGCGGTGGGTCGGTTGACCTTATTCCAGACGGCCTCCTGGAACCACAGAGGCAGTTGATCGCATTTTATCTCCAATTCACGGCCTTCGGTAATTTCCGCCACCCACAGCCGCTCGCCGCCTTCGCGCGAGTTGTCGAAAAGATAGGCCCGGTTGGTATGCCGAATGGCTGCCAGCAGCAAGTCCAGCGAGCGTCCATAACGGGTCCTGATTTTCTCCTCGGGCACGTCATGTCCGCCTAGACGCACGCGGGCTCGCACGCGAGCGACGTTGATCGCTGGATCATCGGTGGCGATGTAGTAGAGGTAGGTTCGGTAGCCAAGACTCTGCGCTTTCTCCAAGAGCGCCACCTTGTCTGGTGACGACATCACCGTCTCAAAGGAAAACGAAACCCGTTTCTCCATCAGTTTCTGCCGCAAAAAGCCCGTCGCCACGGAGGCGAAGTAGGCATTCACGGTGACGTTGTGAAAGCTCAATTTTTCGTCTTCGAAGCGCAGGCGGGCCGCCGCCTCACCCATCTGGGCCTTTTGCACCAGGGTCGAGTTCACGAAGAATTGCAGAATCTCCTCCGGAGTCGTCGTCAGACCGTAGTTCCGGACGTCCAGAAAGCCCCGCTGTCCGATATCCTTCTCGATCTCGTCGGGGTTCAGGTAAACTCCCAAAAGTTCTGGGGGTACTACGCTCTTGATCGTGCTCTTACCGGAACCATTCGGCCCGGCGAACATGCGCAGGCGGGCCGCGCTCATGGCTGGTTGATTTGCACCCGGGTTCCCACTGGCACGCTCAGCGGCTTCTCGGTGGCTTTGACTAACGTTCGCGTCCCGTTCGGGAAAACCTCATAAATTCCGCCGTCTCCGCTTATGAGAACCCTTTGTCCCGCTGCCAGCGCCTGCCAGTAGGCGACATCCACCGCAGCAGCAGAGAGGCCGGGAATTTGCTTTTCCAGGTAATCGAGGGCTTGCTCAGAATCAGACATATGTGCTCCTTGGGCGACCATACTGTTGACTTTGCTTCACAGCAATCGTGTGGATGGCGAATCAGCAATCAAGTGGAGATCGGCAGCTCGAATAGGCCGTGGGCTTGCCAAGCGCACTGTTTGTTAATGAAATCGTCGACATTTTCATCCACCGACCAGAACGGTCTCGGACGGAACCTCCAGACTTGCACGATGCTTCGCAGGGCAATGAGTGCGAGGCCGCGATCAGCGGCGGTGTCTCCGTGCTGGGCTATGAAGTCGAGCCCTCGATGACGGTCGGTGGCACCACAAATTCGACTCCTGGCACTCGTCGTCGGAAGATCTCGACTGCATCATGCACGCGGTCCCGCGGTACCGCTAGGTCGAGCAGAAAGTTGGTGTCAACCGCGGCGAGCGTGGGCCGCGGGGGGCAAGGGGTTTGCCATAGATGAGGCTCATGGCATGGGCGCGGTGGTCTTGCCGATCTTGGTCGGAGAGCACATTGGCGCGGACGCGATACTTGCGCGCCAGTACCGTTCCCTTGGAAGGGACCGTCTTGACCGGTCGGGTGGTCTTGCGCGTCGCCATTCCGGAAGTTCGTTTGGCTGCCACCGAGCGTCAAGCGGGGATTGTCCAACGATCAACTGCTCACATGGCACCGCGCAATGCGATCTCGCCGTCGGCAGCCTCGTCTGGCGGCCAGTTCCCTCTCGTTTCCTCGACCAACACGAAACTCATAAAGCTGAGTTCGCGCCAGGTGCTGGCCGGAGCGAATCGATCGCTTCTTTCAGCGGTGCCGTGCTCATGTGGGTGTACCTCCGGTGGATGTCGGAGGAGCGGTGGCCGGTCAGCTTCATCCGGATCTCTTCGGAGACTCCCGCATTTGCCAGGGCTGAGGAAAAGCTGTGTCGCAGGGAGTGGAACGTCCGCTTGGTAAAGTTCCGCGAGCCCTTGCCCTTCACCACCATGAGATCGAGGCCAGACCGCTTCACGATCCGCTTGAAGCCTTCGCTCAAGCCATGCTGCCCGCCGGGGGTCTTGCCGAAGATTGTCGGGCAGAGCGGTCCGTCGGCGTTCGTGGCGCTGACGTGGTGGAGGTGATTGGTAAGCCGGGGATGCATCGGGACCACCACGATCTTCCCTGTCTTCTTTTGCAGGAAAAAGATCAGGCCTTTGACCAAGTCCACGTTGTCCCACGTCATCGACACACAATCACCCAGCCGGGCACCGAGGTAGAAACCCAAGTGGATTAGCGTCTGCCAGTCCAGGTTTGGAGCGGCGGCGACCAACAGATCGACCTCTTCGATCGTGAAGATTTCGCGCTCCGAGCTGGTGGATTTTGGCAACCTCACGGCCGGGACCGGATTTCGGTCGAGATAGCGGAGATTCTCGGCCCGCTTGAAAGCGGAGCTCAGCGTCTTGATATCCACAATCGCCGTCTTCGGCGCGCAGCCCGCGTCCCTTCGGTGATTCAGGAAATGCTCAATCATGACCGGCGAGACGTTCCGGACGGGTTGGGTGGCGGCTTTGCCAAGGTTGGCGAGGAAAAGCTTCACGGTGTTCTGGTAGCGCTCGAGCGTGGCCGGGGCGTTGTTCCGCCGGACGTGGTCCAGGTAGTCGTGGAGGTGAGCTTGGATACTGGGCGAGGGCAACTACGGTCCAACAGGGCGAAGAGGATATCCATGGCCTCGCGTACCTCCGTCGGCTGACCTTTCTTCGCCTCGACCACACAGCGATCCAGGTGCCGACCAAACTCGGCAATCCATGCGCTCGTCCCGGCGGACTGCTGCCTGTAGTTCTTGGAATCCACGAAGAAGGACTCGTAATACTCGCCATCCAGGCTGGCTTTCTCGAACCGTTTCACGTCCGCGATCAAGCTTGGTCTTTTCGCGTGCTCGGCGTCCGGGACCAGCCGGTCCAAATTGAGATACTTCTTCGCTATCTTGTGAAGCTTAGGCGGGGACAAAAGCTCAATGGCGTCGTCCAACATGTAGAACATGTACTCGTTTCCAAGCTTGCGAACCGCCGCGCGCAGATTGTCGCGGTCGATCTGAATGGACTTCCGTTTGTTCGTCACAGCTTTTCAATCCGGCGCAGCATCGCCGGGCGATTGGAGTAACGTTTTCGAAATTCGCTGATCTTCTGATTGAATCCGGCGCTGTCGCCTGCCTGTGAATAGGCGTCACGCAGTTCCTGGATCTGGTTGGCCGCTTGATCGTATGCCGAAGAAACCTTTTGCTCCATGAGCGGGGCCAGACCCGACCACACGGTGTCAGCGCAACGCATGACGGAAGTGAGATGCTGCTGACGTAATTCTTCCTTGCGTCGTTGCTCCGCCGCCGCCGCTTGGGCTTCCTTTTTCTGCCGGATGGATCGAGCCTCGATAACTTTGGCGGCGAAATCGATGCACTTCCTCGTTTGGCCGACGGAGGTTTGCACCCGTGGAAAGGTCAGCCGGTTCAATTCGGCCATAACGCCCGGTCCGCCACCTTCGGCCACCCGGCCCAGCAATGCGCGCATTTCCAAAACGGAGAGCCGCTCAAGAGCCACGGCCATCGGAATGCGAGCCAGTGTATTGGCTGGAGACAGTTCAGCAGCTACTGCAAGTGCATCGGGATCCACTGGAAATTGTTTAATGAGTGTCGCCTGGGCGGGACTGAGTTGATTGAGTCCAGCCGGAATCGGCGGCATGAGAATCGCGCCGTCCTTCGGATCCTGCCACTCATCCGGATCGAAATCAGATAGCCATCCTAAGAATAATGACCGAATGTCGCCGCGCATCAATTCCTCACGGACACCGATGAGTTGGTCGATCAAACCATCGCCTTCCGTCCCCCCCCATCCGCCCTCCTCATGGCGCTCCCACCAGACGATGCACCGCTCGCCGATTTCCTTGAGCGTCAGTATCTGCTCGTGATGTTCGCCTCCCCGAAGATATGGCTGGAGCGTTTTCCCGGAAAGCACCCCGCTTGGAAAAGCCAGCCCCAGACGAACCGTGCCCCAGTTGGCGATGTAGAAATGAGCGTCATAATACTTGAGCAGGGTGTCCACGCTCCCATGGAAATCGCCGAAACTGTAGGTGTTCTGCCACCGAACGCGGGAGACATTGGCGCGGCTGGAACAACTTCGGGCATACCGCAGGCCTTCATCGGAGATCGGTCCATCAATGGCGGCAAACTCGTAGAATTGATATTCACTCATGGCTATGATTGCGGTGGGGCGGACGGGACTCAACAAGTCCAAAGGGCATGCACCGGCATTAACCAAAGCCGGTCTCCGAAAGGAACGACTCGATCCCCTGAATAAAGAACCACCCCCGTCCGAAACTTTTTCGGCAATTGTTCCTGCAGCGCTTTCAACGCGGCGAAATCGGAAGGACCAACGGTGGCGCTTGCTTTCACTTCGACACCACAAATGGCCCCACTGCGATCTTCCAATACCACGTCCACTTCGGACCCTGTCGCGGTCCGGTAGTGATACAGGCCCATCCCAGGAGCGGCCCATGAAATCTGTTTGCGCAATTCTGCCACGACGTAGCTTTCGAGCAATCGTCCTAGGAGCGGGCGATCCTCTTTGAGTCGGACGGCATCGGCTCCAAGCAAATGACACGCAAGACCAGAGTCGATTAGGTGCACCTTCGGTGCCTTGACGAGTCTTTGGCCCAAATTGTGAGACCATGCCGGAAGCCTGTGGACAAGAAAAACAGTTTCGAGCAGTGCGAGGTAGCGTGTGAGCGTGCTGTGAGGCAGACCTGCATCCCTTCCGACATCAGACATGTTAAGCAATCCAGAACCGCGAGCCGCCAGCAGCTTAAGCAGGTTGGGTAACGCGTGGAGCCCATCCACCTGCGCGAGATCGCGAACGTCTCGTTGAAGAAGGGTCGAGATGTAAGATGCGAACCACGCCGATCGCCTCGCGTTACTAGATCGTTGTAGCGCTTCCGGGTAGCCGCCGCAGACCAGAGTCGCCGTAAGGTCAGCCTTGTCGTAGCGCAATCTCGATTGCCCGAGCGTCCCTTCAAAGAGCAGGGGGACAAATCTTTCAGCGTGACCTGCGAGTTCTCCCGCGGAGAGGGGGAAAAGCGGGATGATTTCCATCCTGCCCGCCAACGACTCTGACAGACGTGGTAGTGTAAGAATGTTGGCCGAGCCCGTGAGGAGAAAACGCCCCGGCTGACGATCCCGATCTACTGCGAGCTTGATCGCCGGAAAAAGTTCCTGGGCCTTCTGTATTTCGTCAATGACGACGGGACTTTTAAGATTGCGGATGAAGCCATTGGGATCCCCAGCCACGAGCCCCAGCGTGGCCGCATCATCCAAAGTGAAGTATTGGGCGCCGGTCCGATCCGCCAACGCTTGCGCCAGGGTCGTCTTTCCGGTCTGACGCGCCCCGTTCAGGAGAACCACGGGCGTGTCGGACATCGCTTGGTTGATGGCATTTTCGATATGTCGCTGAATCACGGCGACATATTCTCCACAAAATGGTGAATTTGCAAGTCCTCAGAACTTGTGCAACCCGACCCGTATGGTCAAAAAACTCATGCGGCATCTCGGTAATAACATTTCAAGAGGGCGCCGAGGCGCTCGCGAGTCTGGATGTCCCCTGCCATTTCACCGATCCGATCCTCGGGCGCTGGAAACAGGATCACGTTGCCCTTGCCTTGGTGATTTCGCTCCGCGTGGAAATGATTCACGTAGTTTTCTGATTCTTGAGAATCCGGTTCTCCGTCACCAGATACTCGTTGCGCAGGAGGAGTTCCTGATCAACCGAACCGGAGATGATCGCCCGCATTCGTTTCCAATTCATCGACGAGACTTAACCGAGCCATCCGCCTGGGAGCAATCTTCTGATCGCCCTGTAAATCGTTGAATATTGGTAGGCTCGAGTTTTTTGACCCTACGGGATTCAAGCCAGCTCTGGCACCACAACCACGGCGGTGCCGCCGCCCTTTCCGGGGACAAATTTCACGCACTTCCGTCTCGAAGTGCGGCCCTGATCACTTCCGGGCTTCGGGGATCACGGTCACCGTGACCCGCTCCGTTCCGCGCAGGATGACGAGCTTGACCGGCTGCCCAATTTTCACCGCGTCCATCGCGT
>CAMAUY010000148.1 GCA_945861565.1 Akkermansia muciniphila | reverse complement strand
ACTTGGGTTACGAGGTCAGTCATCAGACCGTTGGCAATGTTCTCGAACGCCACGGCCTTCTTCCAGCTCCGGATCGGGAGCGGAAGACTTCTTGGCGAGAATTTATCCGATCACACACCGAGGTCTTGGCTGCCGTGGATTTCTTCACCTCCGAAAAGACATTGACAGGCCAATTCAGGGAGCGGACCGTGCCACTGAAGTCCATTTTGCCAGAAAACCAAATCTCCCTTGCCGCGGAGCGTTAAGCAATTTCCTATCAATGACCAACCGAACGGAAGTAGATACCATGGTACCCTTGACTAATCTTCGCCGATCAGTCGCTAAACCCTCTTCGATCCGGTTCGCTTTCACATTGATCGAATTGCTGGTCGTCATTGCGATCATTGCGATTCTTGCCTCCATGCTCCTGCCCGCACTGGCTCGCGCAAAGGCCAAGGCCCATGGCATCCAATGCGTCGCAAACCTGAAACAAATCGGACTGGCCTTCCAGCTATACGCCGACGACAACAGTGACTACCTGCCCACGACCGCCGGTTTCAACGGCTCGGGAGGGTGGCGCGGAGTGTCGACCTATAGCCAGGAAGGCTCGGGCATCTACCCGAGCAATCGTCCGCTCAACATTTATGTCGGTCTGGCCGGAGCCAATCCGACGAATAGTTCCGCGTACCATCTGTTCCGCTGTCCGGCGGACAAAGGTGACAATGCTGCGCCGGTCCATAAGACCATCTTTCAAATCAACGGTAGCAGCTATCGCGAGATGTGGGGCGGGCACGCTTGGCGCATTCAACGTACGACCGGGCTCCGTCGCAATGTCAATAATCCTGGCCTCGTTCCCGGCGCGGAACCGATCAAATCAAGCGAGATCGCGAGAAGCTCATCCAACAAGGTCATCAGTGGCGACCACAACTGGCATGGCAATCGGCCGGCGGACGACCCGCGAAACATGTGGCACAACTACAAAGGTCAGCGCCGCAACAATGTCCTTTTCGGTGACGGCCATGTGCAATTCTTCCGGTTCCCCCCCGAAATCCTGACCAGTCCCGACTTTGGGGGCTTCTACTCGGGTCCCCTTTCTTCAGTGCCGCCGCAGTACCGACCGGATCCAGATTTGCTCTTTTGGTAAGCGTTCGAGTCGGCAAAAGACAAACTTCCAACGCCACGAGACGTAAGTTTGAATCACCCACTTCCTATGAACTCTATCACCCTCACTCCGATGATTCGTCTGCTAACTTTACTGGGACTGATCGCCGCCTTTGCTCCCTTGCCTCTTTCCGGCCTGACGTTGGAGCTTCAACGCCGCGATGCCGCGACGGGTGCGATCACCATTCAGAAGGAGGATGTCGATCCGAGGCGCGTCGGCGTCATTGCTGTGGATGTCTGGAATTATCATTGGTGCAAGACGGCAACAATGCGCGTGGATGCCATCGTGCCGCGGCTGAACAAGGCGCTCGAGGCCGCTCGCGCGCTCGGCATGACGGTCATGTTGTGCCCGAGTGACGTTGTGAACAACTACGTGGGTTATCCGCAGCGCGAAGTGATCTTTCTCCTGCCCAAGATTCCAGTGCCTTCGTTGGTGGATGTGGCGTGTCCGCCGGCACCTGATGCGGGCGGCTGCGCCTGTGGACGGGAGCGCTGCGCCGGGGAGAACTTTGGGTGGGACGGCATGCATCCCGGGCTGATCATCGGCGAAGCCGACCTGATGCCCGATACTCAGGGGGAAGTTTATGCCCTCTGCCAGCAGCGAGGGTTGACGCATCTGATCTATGTCGGATTTCACACTCAAGCCTGCCTCCTCGGCAAGGCGATGGGATTGCGGGGGATGAAATCCGCCGGTCTGCATTGCGTGTTGGCCCGCGATATGACGGATGCTCACCCCGGGTACGATCCGTCGCGGGGCTTTACACCGGATCTCAATACCGAACAGGTCGTTGAACATTTTGAGAAATACATCGCACCCACGATTAGTTTCCAACAAGAGCTGGCCAAAATCGGCAAATGGGACGCTCGCTGGGTGGTCGATCCCGTGCGGATTGCGCCGTGGGGCACACCCATGCGCCCGCACTTGTTTGAACAACCCATCACCGTGACGCTCGCGGCTCCGTTGCAGCCGGGAGCAGAGATTCGCTACACGGTAGACGGATCGGCTCCCTCGTTGACCTCGACGCTCTATGCGAAACCGCTGGTATTTGCCGACACTACCCACCTGCGCACCGCCGCCTTTCGCGACGGACGGGCGGTATGCCTGGAGTCGGAAGGTTCCTATGTGCGCATGGGCGCCCTGCCGCCGGCCCCGGATATCGCCATCGGCGAGCTGTCACCGGCCCGCAGCGTTGGCTTTGGTCACAGCTACGGCGAAAAGGTCCGGTATTCAGGCAACACGAAGCCGCCCCAAAAAGACAAATCGAACCTGGGCTTGGACTTGAGGGTAAACCGAAGCACTTACCAAACCGGCATGGGTGTCCACGCGCCCTGTGCGCTGATTTATCAACTCAAACCGGAATATAAGCGCTTCGTCGCCCTGGCGGGCGCGGATGAATACCTCGTCAGCATCAGCCACGGCTCGAACCTCACAAAGTATCCCAGCATCGTCTTCAAGATTTTTATCGACGGCAAGCAAGCCGCGGCAAGCCCAGTGATGCGTGTCCTGTCATCGGCGTGGCGATTCGATGTTCCGATCCCCGCAGGCTCCCAGTTCATCAGCCTCGTCGCCATGGATGCGGGTGACGGTTCGCGCGAAGATTTCGCGGATTGGGCGAATGCTGGCTTCGTCGTCCGCAAATGAAAACCGCACCGGCAGGCTCCTGCCCAATTTCAGATGAATTAGCCGGGGTTCGCCATCGCCTATCAATTCAAATTCACTTGCTGCCGCCCACTGACTGGATCAGATTGGTTGAGGTGACCCGATTCAATAAACTAAATCTCCCTAATCGCGGGGCGTCATAAACGGAATTCCTGCTCGATGATGAGTCATATCACAGCGACACCCCGATTCAGGTTCTGGCGAAAACCTCACGGCACCCGTGTCGGTTCTCGACCGAATCGAACGGCATGGAAGACAATGGCCTTTGCCTTGCTCGCTGGCCTCCTCGAATTGTCGGCGCAAAATCCAGCGGAAGCCTCCAAAATCGGGCGCGGGCCAGCCAAGAACGACTGGGCGTTCAAGCCCATTGCCAATCCCGCCGTTCCCGAAGCGAAAAAAGCCGGCTTGGTATTGACACCCATCGATGCGTTCATCCTCGCCAAACAGGATGCGCAGGGCATTGAGCCGGCGCCTCTGACCAATCGCCGAGCATTCCTCCGCCGCGCAACGTTTGACATAACCGGTCTGCCTCCCACGCCAGAAGAGATGGAGGATTTCCTGACCGACAATTCTCCGCAAGCTTTTGAAAAAGTTGTGGACCGCTTGCTCGATTCGCCCCAGTACGGTGAGCGATGGGCGCGGCATTGGCTCGATGTTGTCCGCTTTGCCGAGACCGACGGATTTGCCATCGATGAAGAACGTCCGACCCTCTGGCGCTACCGGGATTATGTCGTCCGTGTGTTTAATGAGGACCGTCCATTCGACCGTTTCATCAGTGAGCAACTGGCCGGAGACGAAATGGACGCCGGGAGCGAAGGGGTTGTCGCTACTGGTTTTTACAGGCTCGGTCCGTGGGAGGCCGACAATATGGTGCCGGAAAACAAACGGCAGGATTACCTCAACGAAATCACCGACACGATTGGGTCCGTCTTCCTGGGGCTAACGGTGGGCTGTGCCCGGTGTCACGATCACAAATACGACCCGGTTTCCATCGCGGATTATTATAGCCTGCAAGCATTTCTCGCCCCATTAAAGCGTGCTGAGCCCGCCGCCAAATTTCTCGAATCAGAAAAACGGGGTGAGTTCCACTCGCAATACGCCAAAGCCGAGGAAGAAATGCTCCGACGCCAGCGCACATTGTCCAAGTTTCGGACCTCCTTCAGGCCCCGGGTCGCGTCCGTCCTTAAAAAGGCAACCGCGGACGTGGACGACAAGCAATTCGATGAAGCCTTTGGGAAAGATCCCTCTTTCACCAAGGACGAAATAGATCAATTCAACCGCCTCAAGATGGCGGTTGGGGAATTCAAAGGACCGGCGCGTTTCAAAGCCGTGGCCTGTGCGGTAGCCAATCCCACGGACGATGAACCGGTACCGGAAACTCGTGTGCTCAAGGGGGGGAGTCTGACTTCACCGTTACAGCGCGTCACACCGGCGTTCCTCTCCGCTGTACCGGCATGGTCGGCGGAATGTTTCGAAGAACAGCCCAAACTAAAATCCGCGGCCATCGGGCGGCGTAAAGTTCTCGCTCAATGGATTGCCAGCCCGAAGAACCCGCTGACCGCCCGCGTGCTGGTCAATCGAGTCTGGCAGCACCACTTTGGAGTGGGGATTGTCGCGACGGCTAATGATTTTGGGGTAAACGGTTCTGGCGCGAGCCACCCCGAGTTGCTGGATTACCTGGCGACCCGCTTGATCGAAAACGGCTGGCGGCTCAAGCCTCTCCACCGGCTTCTGCTCTTGTCTCGAACTTACCAACTATCCGCCCGTCATCCTCAATACGAAGCGTGTGCCAAAATTGATCCCGACAACCGGTCGTTGTGGCGTGCTCACTTCCGCCGGTTGGAGGGCGAAGTCCTCCGGGATTCCATGCTGGCCGTCAGCGGCCGGTTGCTTACCACCCCTGGTGGACCCGGCTTTTTTGACGAGTTACCCCCGGAAATGGGTCGCGATTTCGACATGTTTAAGTGGGATCCTTCCGAAGAGGATCAACGCCGGCGCCGCAGCCTCTACCAGTTTCAACGCCGCAACTTGATCGTCCCGATGATGGAATCCTTTGACGCGGCTGACATGTCCGCATCGTGCCCCCGCCGGGGCGCTTCAGTGACCACTCCGCAGGTCTTCACTCTTTTCAACAGCAATTTCGCTTACGAAACCAGCCGGCATTTTGCGCGGCGCGTACAGCGCGAAGCCGGACCGGTGCCGCGCCGCCAGGTTGAATGGGTCTTTAGCTTTGCATTTGGCCGGAAGCCAACGGTGTCTGAACTGGAGGCGAGTGCCCGCTTCCTGGAGAAACAGTCCGGCTCAGAAACGGCCGATAGCGAACCTTCGAAGGCGTTGGCTGACTTATGCCTGGTGGCCTTGAACGCCAATGAATTTCTGTATTTGGAATAATGACAATCTCGCCTTTCCATTCGCAACCGATGCCGTCGCCACACCTTCCCGGAACACGGCGAGACCGGTCGCGGATATTGGGCGCGGCAGGAATTTGATTCAACTATCATGAAAACGGACAGGCATTCGAGTGCCGGTAACCTTCTGGATTCCAGCCTCCTCGACCGGCGTGGGTTCATCTACCAACTTGGCTCGGGCGTCGGCACCGTGGCCTTAAGCTGGTTGCTGAATCAGGATCGAGCCGCCGCCGAAGGACTTGGGGCCAACCGCACCCTCAATCCACTGCTAACCAAGCCACCGCATTTTCCGCCGCGTGCCAAGTCCTGCATCTTTCTAATGATGGAGGGTGGGGCCAGTCACATGGACACGTTCGACCCCAAACCCAAACTGAAGGAAGTGAGTGGGAAAATTTTCACGCGGGACGACAAGCTGAAGTCGAATCAGAATAACGGGGACCGTTTTTTCACGTCATCCCCGTTCGAATTTCAGCGCTATGGCCAGTGCGGGAGGGAAGTCAGCGAACTGTTCAGGAATGTGGCGACCTGCGTGGATGACCTCGCCTTCGTTCGTTCGGTCTATGCCGAGAGCGACAATCACCCGGCCGCCCTGTTCCAGTTCCTAACCGGTAACGCTTTTCAAGGCAGCCCCTCGATCGGCTCCTGGGTGGCTTACGGACTGGGCACGGTGAACCAAAATCTTCCGGCCTTTGTGGTGCTCCGGGACGGGCAACCTTTCGGCGGCACGGCCACATGGGGCAACGCGTATCTTCCCACATGCTACCAGGGAACCCAGCTCCGCAGCGGCGCGATTCCGATCCTCGACCTGCAGCCGCCCGAGGAGATCGGTCGTCAGCGCCAACGGGACAGCCTCGATCTGTTGCAGAGGATCAACCGCGAACACAGCCAGGGGAATCCCACCCATCCGGATCTGGAGGCGCGCATGGCCAGCTACGAACTCGCATTCCGGATGCAGACCGAGGTGCCTGGCACGCTCTCCATCGAGGGCGAGCCGGAATCTATCCGCAAACTTTATGGAGTGGATCAGGAAAAGACCAAGGCCTTCGGAACGCGCTGTCTTCTGGCCCGCCGCTTGGTGGAGCGCGGAGTGCGTTTCGTGCAGTTATGGTCGGGTGGATGGGATTCGCACGACGACATCCTCAATGGCCATCGCAAAGCAGCCGATCGGGTGGATGTTCCCATTGCCGGACTGATTAAGGACCTCAAGCAACGAGGATTGCTGGACGAAACCCTGGTGGTCTGGGGCGGCGAATTTGGCCGCACTCCAGACACAAACGAGGGCAATCACAAGAAAAAGACACCCGGCCGGGACCACAACCCAGGAGCCATGACCATGTGGTTCGCCGGTGGCGGCACTGCCGGGGGAACCCTTATTGGCTCAACGGACGAGATAGGTAACAAGGCTGTCGAACAGCGGCAAAGTCTGAAAGATGTGCATGCCACGTTGCTCCACGTCCTCGGCCTCGACCAATCGAAGCTCACGTACTACCATGCCGGCCGTTTCAAACAATTGACCGACACGGGCGGAACGGTCATCCGCGATATCCTTGCATAGCAGGGATTTATCGCTTCCAGATTAAACTACCAATCGAGAAATTCCGGGTCGGGCCGATACGGAGCCGGGATTCTATCCACGGGATCGGTGTAAGCATTTCCTTACATCCAGCCAATTCAATCCATAATTCCTGAAGGCGAACCCTGGGCCGGTGCTTGAATCGGTCCCGGACAAAACCGAAATGTCCTGTGGTCCGTGCCGCCGGCCGGCTACCACCACCCGGAAGTGGGATTAACGAGTGAACCGGGAGAATTGGTTAGTCTAGCCAACATTTCCTTGTTGCTGAAAAACTCAACGTGGCCATCGCCGAAAAGCATGTTGAAGCGCCATTGGCCCCGGGAGTTGTGCCAACGGCTTTTCGGATCGTTCACGCCACGGTTCGGGTGCCACGGCCAATCCCCCTGGATGATTTTAGTCGATGGCCCGCGGGCAATCTCGGTGCCGCGGATGGGTGTGGCTTCCGGGGACCGACTCGGGGCCCCACTATCCGACGTCACACGTAGCAACCCCCACCGGGTAGCCAACGGATCCCCCGATGCCCACTCGACCAAGTAGCTATTCCCCCAGGCGCCGAAACAGTTGAGTTTTAGAGTATCGACCAGAGAATCTCCTTTGTCGGCGGGACAACGAAAGACCTCCACAGAGTTAGCGTATTTGTTCAGCGGGCGATTGGTCACCTCCGTTTGCCCACTATAAGCGGGGAGCTTGCCTTTTGCGCCGCCGACCGTAGCCCAATTGTTATGAGCCGGGTAGAAATCGCTGTTATCGTCTGAATAAAGCACGTAAGCCACACCGTGCTGCCGGAGATTGCTCACGCATTTGATGCGTACTGCCTTGGCTTTGGCCGCGGAAAGCGCAGGAAGGAGCATCCCCGCCAATATGGCGATGATGGCAATGACAACGAGCAATTCAATGAGCGTAAATGCCGGATCATTAGGCGAAACAGGGGATGGGACTATTCTTTGTCTTACTCGGTTAGCGCGCATTGGATTCTATAGGTTTTTATAATGCAGCACTGGAGCCGATTGGCAAGCGGGTTCTCGGTTATTGGGCTCGTTGGCTCGTTGAAAAAGATGGCTTTCGGGCAACTCTGCGGTTCAATGAGTTGCAAACTTAATTGATATGAACGCGAATGCCAAACCCAGCCGTGTTTGCTCCCGTCGCCATTTTGTCCAATCCAATGCGTTCAGTTTGGGCGCCACCGCACTGACCTGGCTGTTGCGGAAAGACGGGCTGTTGGCCGCACCGGCCAAGCCGGAGTTGGAGACCCGCACTTTCGATTTGCAGCCGAAGCCGCCCCGCCATACTCCGAGAGCACGGGCGATGATTTCGATTCTCATGATCGGCGGGCCAAGCCACATCGACCTTTTCGATCACAAGCCTCTCCTGAAAGCGTACGCGGGCAAAAAGTTTCCCGGCGAGCTCAAGTACGACAATGCCGCGCAAGCCAGCGCCAAGGTCCTGCCCGGGCTGTGGGAATTCAAGAAGCACGGGAACTCTGGCATCGAGCTTTCGTCGCTCTTACCGCATCTCGGGAAGGTGGTCGACGACATTTGCGTCATCCGCTCAATGCGAACCGGAGTCAACAACCACAACCAATCGATCTATTCCCTGGCCGGTGGCCGGATCTCGGCTGGCGCTCCCACGTTGGGCAGTTGGCTGACCTTCGGGTTGGGTTCGCAAAGCCAGCAAATGCCGGCCTTCATTACACTGACGCATCCGGATGGTGCCCCGCAACTCGGGGAGCACAATTGGTCGAACGGATGGCTGCCGTCGATCTTTCAGGGAATTGCGATGCGTCCCAAGGAACCACGGATCTTGAATCTGGAACCACCGCCGCACTTGAAAGGAGCCGGGCAGGCCCGACAGCTCGAACTGTTGCGCGATTTCAATCAGGAACATCTTGCTCAACACCCCGGGGAGCTTGATCTGGAGGCACGGATCGCCAGCTATGAGATGGCCGCTCGGATGCAGATCGCCGCCAAGGAAGCGATCGATATCTCCAGTGAAACTGCGGCGACTCGCCGGCTGTATGGCGTCGATCAGGACGTAACCCGCGACTATGCAACCCGTTGCCTCATTGCCCGCCGACTGGTTGAGCGGGGTGTGCGCTTTGTCCAGATTATCAACGACGGTCAGAGCTGGGATCAGCATAGCGGGCTGGTCCAGGCGTTGCCGGAGCTTTGCGCACGGAGTGATCAGCCCACGGCGGCCTTGGTGGCCGATTTGAAGGGGCGTGGGCTGCTGGATAGCACCTTGGTCCACTGGGGTGGCGAGATGGGGCGGCTGCCGGTTATTCAAAACGACCTTGGGCGGGAGAAGGTCGGCCGGGACCACAACACCTACGGGTTCACTATCTGGCTGGCTGGCGGGGGCATCAAAGGCGGCATGACCTTCGGCGAGACGGACGAATGGGGTCACCATGCGGTCAAGGATGTGGTCACCCATCACGACTACCACGCCACTCTTCTTCACCTATTCGGCCTGGACCATGACAAACTCATATACCGCCGCGCCGGACACGAACTCACGCTGACCGATCACAAACCCGCCAGAGTGATTCGCGAAATCATGACTTAACGGCCGTCGGCGCTCCAAGCTATGCCGCATCGTCGAGTGCCGATCCTTTCCAACAAACCATCTCAATGAATACCGAACTCAATGCTCAACCGCTCAATACGCGCCGAACTTTCCTTAGACGCGTTGGTGCCACTGCCGCGACCTTCCTGGCGGCACCGATGATCGTTCCAGGTTCCGTCCGGGGTGCATCCGGCGCAATCCAGCCCAGCGAGCGCATTACCGTCGGTTTCATCGGCACCGGCAAGATGGCACACGACTATCACCTCCGCGCGCTGAGCGGCTTCAAAGACGTACAGTGCCTGGCGGTGTGCGACGTCGATCGGACGCGGCGATTGCATGCGAGAAAATATATTGAGGACTGCTACACCAAGGATGGTCGCAGTTCCAAAGGCATCGCTGCCTATAACGATTTTCACGAGATCATCGCGCGCCAGGATATCGACGCCGTCGTCATCGCCACGCCGGACCATTGGCACACGATCCCGATCATCGAGGCCTGCAAGGCGCGCAAGGATGTCTATTGCGAAAAGCCGCTCACGCTTACCATTCGCGAGGCGCAAGTATGCATCGAGGCCGCGCGAAAATATAAACGCATCCTGCAGACCGGCAGCCAGCAGCGCTCCGGTGTTTTTGGCAAATTTCCTCTCGCAGTCGAAATCATTCGCAGCGGCCGGCTCGGCAAAATCAAAACGGTCAACGTGAGTGTCGGAGGCCCCAGTCACTGGTGCGATTTGGCCGAAGAAGCGATGGAGCCGGAACTGGACTGGGACCGTTGGCTTGGCCAGGCCCCATGGCGCGCTTACAACTCCGTCCTCAGCCCCCGCGGCAACCACAACCATTTTCCTAACTGGCGCGCCTATCGTGAATATTCCGGCGGCGGCATGACCGACAGCGGCGCGCACCATTTCGACATCGCGCAGTGGGCGCTCGGAATGGATCATTCCGGCCCCGTCGAGATCATTCCACCGGATGACGAAACCGCCACGACGGGGGTCCGTTACCGCTATGCGAATGGGGTCGAGATGATTCACGGCGGCCCCGGCGGCTGCGTCTTCGAAGGCACACTCGGACGGCTCCAAATCGACCGCGGCGTATTGACCAGCGAGCCGGAAAGCATCGTGCAGGAGCCGATTGGCGAGAAAGATTATCACGTCCGCCGCACACCGGGCCACCATCGCGATTGGATCGATTGCATCCGGTCGCGCCAACAACCCATCGCCGGAGTCGAAGCCGGGGCACGGACCGCAACCGTCTGCCATCTCGGCAATCTGGCTTACTGGCATCGTCGCAAACTCCGCTGGGATCCGAAGCATTGGCATTTCATCGGCGACAAAGAGGCCAACACCTGGCTCGACCGTGAGCGCCGCGCCCCGTGGAAGCTGCCGGAAGTGTAAGACCGACGTTGCGTCGATCGCTGCGAATCTCTCTGGAAAAATCTGGCTCCAACCCCGGAAATCGCACTTGCAAGTGGCTTCGGATCGGCTATCCAGAAGCTAGTTCCCCACTGCATTCGCCGTGAAATTTATACTCACCCCCTCTTGCCCCTCGGGCACTGTTTCGCGCCGAACGATCTGTCAGCGCGCCTTCACCCTGATTGAACTGCTGGTCGTCATTGCTATTATCGCGATTCTCGCCGGGATGTTGCTGCCCGCACTCTCCAAGGCAAAATCCAAAGCCCTGGGCATCAAGTGTCTCAACAATCTCAGACAACTGACCGTCGCCTGGACCGTGTATGGGGATGACAACGGGGACCGACTCACGCCCAACAATTGGGGAGACGACTCCACGAATGCCTGGGTCGGCGGAAACGTCGCCGCGGCACCCGGGTGGACGAACGAACTCGACATCAAGAACGGCCGCCTGTGGAAGTACAACAACTCCCTCGAAATCTACCGATGTCCTTCGGACGTGGTTTTCAAGAAGGGGCTCACAAGCGTTCTCCGAGTGCGCAGCTTCGCCATGAGCGGCCGCATGGGTTTATCGGACGTGACATTTATCAATCCGAAGCTGCAAAATTTCATCAAATTTTCCAATATTACTCGCCCGAGCCCATCCGGGGCCTTCGTTTTCGCGGACGAACAGCAGAACAGCATTGATGATGGCTATTTTGCGGTGGAATCCGATCAACCCAACGCCGGGTTCTGGATGAACGTTCCTGCCAGCCGGCACGGCAAGAGTGGCCTTGTATCGATGGCCGATGCGCATGTAGAAAATTGGCGCTGGGTGGAGCCGACCACCGCCAAATTCAATGCTCAAATGCAAACCACCAGGCGAGGTGACATCGATCTTGAACGGTTCCGACGGGCGACGTACGAGCGAGACTGACGTCGGGTTCTGTTCCCGACGGTGGGAAAGGCGTCAGAACGGAATGGCGAAACTCCAGGTGACATCAGATAGAGGGACAGGTCGATAGTGTCATTCATGCCCTTTTCGTCCTTTCTCAATGAATGGTTCATTTCTCTCCAAACGCACCGCACTCCTTCGACATAGGGCCTCACCAGGCCCTCTGTGTGGATATTCCAGTAATCCGATGAACCGGAGTTTGGAACCACGGATGAACGCCGACAAACGCTGATCCCGGGCGCTCACTCAGAAGGTGAAAGGCAACGGCTTCCCCTTATCCGCGTCAATCCGCGTGAATCCGCGGTTCTTCCGCCCAGCACTTTGCGTTTATCTCTTCGGGACTCTCTCCCCGTGCGGAGGCCGGGACCTAAACCGTGCAAAACGACCGGTCTGAAAACCGCACAGTTTTCTTGATGGATTTTCTTCAAACACTTCAACAGATCTCTTCTTCCTTCTTCCTGGATCTTCTTTGCCTGACCCGGCGGCTTTGAGCGCTAACC
>CAMAUY010000147.1 GCA_945861565.1 Akkermansia muciniphila | reverse complement strand
CATCGACCGCACGCCGTTTTTTTCGACGACGACTCAACTTAACGATGATGGCCTTTGGATCGCCGAACACTCCCTGCACCGCGGCCAGAGGAACGAACCCAGGAAATCGATACGCATCTCGAAGTCGCCTGCGCTTGAATCTTGCCATCTCGGTATCGAAACAGGTTTGTGAGCTCTCTAAAAGTCAGAAACCGACCGTCAATACAGGCTGAAACTTACTTCGCTGCTCGAAAACTACCCACTCAAGTACACGAAGAGCCAGATTTGTTATCCACTATTAGACTTTGGCCCAAATATACTGTTCGACCGAGCCAATCTCCACGTTCAACAAAAGCGCCGGATTTTCATTCGTGTCATTCGTGGGCACAGCCGCATTCTCTTTTGCCCACGAATCACACCAATCACACGAATGCCTGAGCCGATTGACGCGGGTGTTCTTTCTTCGAGGTCCGGACGCCGAACCAGGCTGCTGCAGTGAACGCTCCGTTTGCCCCAAGTGTGAGGTCGGACGCCCTTGGCGGCGCGTCACCGTCACTGAGCAGCGGCGTTCGGCGTCGCTACCCGCACCTTGTAACCGGTGATTTCTAAACTGCCACGATGGGTTTGGTTTGGCGCGTGGGTACTCGCTTTCGTGGGCGGCATCGTGGGTGCGATAGCCTTTCGTCATCTCAGCTACGCGGCTCTTTTCATTCCGGCTGCTCTCACAGCCATCACCTCGCTTGCTTATGGCACATACCTTCTCCGCAATCGCCGCGACGCCTAACACCCAAGCGAAAAAAGTCGAGCGAAGCGAGGCCAGTTTTGGGTAAGGCTGTGCCCGCTTGACTTACTTCCCGGTTGGACGAAACCGCGGTGGATGCCGCAACCCTCTAGGTGAAGTAACGGAGATCAGATGTCCGAAGGAAACTACGCCAGTAGAATATCCGGTTCCATTCGCAACGAGCCCGAAGTGATTGCCAACGGGTCGGAGCCACTGGCGTAAGAAAAGCGGTGTCGCCGCTGCGCTCTGCCACCGCAGTCCAAGACGTAGAGCGTTGGCCTCCGCTCCGGTGCGAAAGCGGCACGCCAGCCTTATGGAGTGCGGCGGGAAGCGGAGCGCCACGCCGCTTTCAGCATGCAGACAAGCTCGATTAAGCCTCGATCCGAGGCGCTGGCGAAGCGGGGACTGGTTAATAGGGCGGATTCGTATTGGGATCGCAAGCAATAGCGCCGTTTACCGCAGGTCGCTGAAATGGCGGGCCACGACCTACTGAATGCTTTAGCGGGTGAGGCCTCTTCATAGGGCTCTCAAGTTCCAGTCGCCATTTTCAGATCGACAACGTTTCCGACGAAGGAAAGCCAGAGAAGGCCAAAAAATGGCCAATCTCCAGGGGACTGCTCTGCAGCTCCGTTCCCTTGCTACGACCTCGCACTGCGTTCGCGGAGGCAGGGACTCCCGCAATTGGCGGAGCCGGGGGTCTGCCCCACATGCGCCTGTCCGCAGAGGCTGCTTTCGGGAGGCAATTTGTGTCGCCGGAAGGGCCAAACTCCAAGGCGCTCCGCGCTTTAAGAGTGCACCGTTGCAAACGACTTCGGGATGTGTGCGCCCCCTCCCCGGTACCGAAATCAAATCTGCTTGTCGTTTTTCCGCGAGCGGCGTAATTACCGGGAATGCCAAAGCAAACTTTTTACTACGGGAACCGTCGTCACTTCCTCAAATCAACCTCTTTATTGGCGGGAGCGGCCGCGATTGGCGTCCCGTACTTCCTGCGTGCGCAAGGCGCGAACGAGCGCATCAACGTTGCGTGCATCGGCGTCGGGGGAAAAGGCGACAGCGACTCGAGTAGTGCTTTCGGTCTTGGGGGCAACATCGTCGCTCTCTGTGACATTGATGCCAACACCCTGAATGGGAAAAATCGGACCTTCCAGGACCGAGCCAAGAAGGAGAATCGCACCTACGACGCCCGGCTTTTCCGCGACTGGCGCAAGATGTTCGATGAGCTTGGCAAATCGATTGACGCCGTCACCATTTCCACGCCGGACCATATGCACGGCTTGGCGGGCATCAACGCCCTGCGGTTGGGCAAACATGTCTACTGCCAGAAGCCCCTCACCCAGACGGTTTGGGAAGCACGCGAGATGCGGAAGCTTGCGAACGATAAAAAGTTGGCCACGCAAATGGGAAATCAAGGGAGTGCAGGCAGCGGTTTGCGGCGTGCTGTCGAGGTCATCCAAGCAGGCATCATTGGCGCACCGCGTGAACTCCATGTCTGGTCAAATCGGCCGGTTTGGCCGCAGGGATTCGACCGCCCCCCAGGCGAGGATTCCATCCCGGCCAATGTGGACTGGGATCTCTGGCTCGGACCGGCAGCACACCGGCCTTTCAAGAAAGATGTTTATCACGGTTTCAAATGGCGCGGTTGGTACGACTTCGGCACGGGAGCGCTTGGGGATATGGCATGTCACACGGTCAACATGCCCTTCCGTGCGCTCAAACTTGGATATCCGACGTCCGTCGAACTTGAAGTGGCTTCGCGTATCTGTCTGGAAACATTTCCGCTCACTTCCCGCATCCGATTCGATTTCCCGGAGCGTGACGGGTTGCCGCCCTGCAAGTTCTGGTGGTATGACGGCAATCCTAATTCGAAGAGCGACATGTTCAGCGCGGGCAACTTCGTTTCGCCTCTGCGGCCTAGCGCCGACTTAACCAAGGAAATTGTCTCGCAGCGAGGGGAACTCCCGGGGAGTGGCTGCCTCGTCATTGGTGACAAGGGCAAGTTGTTTGCGAACGATGACTACGGTGCGCGCTTTCAGGTGCTTCTCAACGACGAAAAGGAATACGTGAGCGGCGATAAACACGAAGCCTGCATGGCGGTGCCCCAGATCATCCCCCGCTCGCCCGGTCACGATCAGGAGTGGTTCGCTATGATGAAGGGCGGCCCGGCCGCTTATTCGAACTTCGATATCGCAGCGTACCTGACCGAAATCATTCTGCTCGGTTGCGTAGCGCTCCGCTCGGGTGTGGGTCACAAGCTGGAGTGGGATGGACCCAACATGCGCGCCACGAACTCACCGGACGCCGCGCGATTTGTGCAGCGGCAGAATCGCAAAGGCTGGGAGGTCTAAGCAGCGGAGAATCATGTGGGCCACGCGGTTCTTAAGCCAACAGGGATTGCGCCGCAGCGGCCGAGCCAGCACTCTGACGGAAATTCACCACGCACCGGAATTCTTGCCCCCGGAAAATGGCACTAATCGAGGGCCTTCGGCGGTGCTGGGGTTGCGGGCCGTTTTGGACCCGGCAAGGAATCCCGCTGCGGCGATCAGCACACCGAGGACCATTCCGGCGATGAATGCGAACACCTTTGAATTCATCTGGCGGGGGTATCCTGCATTCCGGAAAACGTCAATTCGTTGGATGGCCAAAGACTTGCATGACGCATCCGCCGCCGTACCGTTGGCAGGATGATTGATTTGCCTGAAGTACAGCTCCCGGGCGTCCGATTTGGCGGGTTGCGCCAATCGATGGCGGCTCCCCCGACGGACGCGTTGTCAAAGGACATTCTCGCGCTGAAAAGGAAGCTCCACGCAGTCATTCTGGCTCATAACTATCAGGTGCCCGAGATTCAGGACGTGGCGGATTTCGTGGGGGATTCCCTGGGGCTGGCACAACAGGCGGCAAAGACGAACGCGGAGGTCATCGTATTCTGCGGAGTCCACTTCATGGCGGAGACGGCGAAGATATTGAACCCACATAAGGTGGTCATCCTCCCGGACAAAGATGCTGGATGTTCGCTCGAGGAAAGTTGTCCGGCGCCCAAGTTGCAGCAACTCCAGTCCACCAATCCGCGATTTTGGACCATCGCCTACATTAACTGCAGCGCCGACGTGAAGGCGCTTTGCGACGTAATCTGCACGAGTGGCAATGCGGTGAAAATCGTCAACGCCACCCCCAAAGATCGGGATATTCTTTTTGTTCCAGACGAGAATCTCGGCGGTTGGGTCATGGAGCAGACGGGCCGGCCCATGACCCTTTGGAAAGGGAATTGCTACGTTCATGTCGAATGGACTCACGCTGCGATTACCCGCATCCGGCAAAAATATCCCGGTGCCCCCGTTGTCGCCCATCCCGAATGCCTCAAAGCGGTGCGAATGCTCGCGGATGAGGTTTGCTCGACGGAGAAGATGGTGGCGTGGTGTCGTCAGGCGCCACAGAAAGACATCATTATCGCGACGGAAGCGGGCATGCTCCACCGGTTGAAAAAGGAATGTCCGGACAAAAATTTCATTCCGGCGCCGACCGACAAGTGTGCCTGCAACGAGTGCCGGTTCATGAAGATGAACACGCTGGAGAAGCTACACGACTGCATGGCGAATCTTTCGCCGCAGGTGCAGTTGAGTGCGGACGTGATTCGCCGAGCCCGTTTGCCGATTGATCGAATGCTTGAGATTTCCTCCCGTGACGTAATCGGGAATGCGGGC
This sequence comes from Akkermansia muciniphila, assembly GCA_945861565.1. Lineage (GTDB taxonomy): Bacteria > Verrucomicrobiota > Verrucomicrobiia > Limisphaerales > UBA9464 > SIBK01. The sequence continues at coordinate 7,809 of CAMAUY010000147.1, read as the reverse complement.
TGACCGGGCGGGATTCTACCCGCTTTATCGTCCCAAAACCTTCAGCAGGATATCCGGTTTACGCCAGAAGACGTACGCGGCGAGAAGAAACGCACCCCCGATAATCAACGCGGCCGTCAGGAGGGCGACGCTCCGGAGGCTACCAATCGTTCGCGTGAAATCTTCCCGTTCTTGCAGGCGACTGGCTTCCCAAATGGCCAGTTGTTCGTTGATGATCTGCTTGGCCTTGCTGGGGTCAATCGACCGGTGAAGAAACCATTTGGCATCCGGATTCGCCATGGCGGTGGGCATGGCAGCGATCTCCTCAGACGTCGCGAGATGAAATCCGTTGGCGATCCAGAAGGGATCATCCTCGGGCGTCCACAGGCGCGCGATGCCCTGATTTCGCGCGACGATCTGCGTGCGCCGCCACAATGCCGCCCGGCATGCGGCGGCGTTTGCCTCGGTGGCGATGGCTTCGCTATGGATCAATCCATCCTGCTCGTGAATCAGCAGGCCCACCGCCGCACAAAGGGCGCCATGTTCGTCGTTCACGAGCTGAAATTCGGTGAGAAACGGTTCAAGTTGTTCTCCGGGGAGGCCCGCCGCCAGCCACAATTCAAGCAGGGCGGGCAGATCATCGACCGTCGCCCGTCGAGCTTGAAAAGCGGTAGTTTCCACGGCGCGGAAGTCTAGGAGAGGGGGCGCTTTCGGCAACCCGTAATCCACGGCTTTTCGATCGTCAAGCGCCGGATTCTCCCGTCGCCGACACGGGCAACGTTACCGCCGCGGGAGCGTCTCGGGACGAGGCGGACCGCCGGGGCTGACGGGCTTGGTAACGCCATTTCCACTGGCCTTCAGGATGATCCGCATCAGGGGTGTCAGCAGGTCGTTCAATGTCCGCACCGGACCGATGATTTCGTTGCGAATGTCGAGCTTCAACTCGTAGGGCGGGGTGGAACTTTTCGGACTGATTTTTCGTAAAGTCCCAAGGCTGAGATTCAGGGTGTCGATGCCCGTGAATCGGAATTCCGGTGAACGGTTGGTAAAGACCCGGAGTTGATCAAGAACGCCGGGAAGTGCCCCTGGATGGACCGGCCCGGGGGCATCCTCCGCCAGATTGACTTCAGCGACGTTGATCCGGACGAGGGGCAGGTGAAGCTCTCGGCGATTCGCGGCGGTACGGTCGTATTCCACATACACTTCCTCGATGCGGACAAACGGACCCCCGCCGGCGCGGGGGGGATGGTACAGCTGAAGATTTTCGATCCGAAACGTCGGTCGAAGCAGGCCGATCTCGACCTTGCCAATGCGGACGTCCTGGCCGGTTTTCGATCGGAGCACGGACGTCAGGACTGCATTCGCTATCGGGTCGATGAATACCAGCGCTGCGATGACTAGGAACGTCAGGAAAAGAATGGCACCTGCCAGCAGCTTGATGAGCTTCAGTAGCATGCGAGGGGCTCAAAGCGAAACATCCTCGGGCCTGACTTCGAGGCACTCGTCCTGGTCCTCCCAGATCAGTGCGGGGAAGTGTTCGAGCAACGGGGTGACCAGCGAGGTGGCTGCTTCCGCGATCAATTCCTCGACCCGTTGGGCCGCGTCTTCGAAGGCCTGATCGTAATCGCGCGACTTCTTGCGTTGTTTGTCATCCCAATGGGCCACCTGGTGAACGGGTTCGTACAACCGTGTCCATTCGCGGATACGTTGCCGGAGCCCTTCATCGGGGATATCCTCAAATGCGACGGCGGATTCTCCACAGTGCTGACACAAGAGCCCGGATTCCGCGATGTCCCGGGTGAACAGCGGGAGCAGAGGTGCCCGGCAACACTCGGCTTCGCGATACCCGGCGGGCATGTTTACCAACCGCTTCAGCCAGAGTTGCCGATCGTGAGCGAGTTGTGCTGCGAGGCGGTATGCGCCGACAAGAGGATGCGACAACCGCCACGCTCTTCCCTGAAGTTGGCCCAGAGTTTGCGAACACCAACGAGCCAGGGTGAGGTCATCAAAATCCCGAAAGCTCTGGCCGTATTCACGCCAGAGCCGATCGATCGGTGAATCTGCAGCTTCAGCCATTCGACGGAACGATGCGCGCTCGGCGTCCCCTTGTCGAGCGACGGGAAGAGGGGGGAGATCAACGAGGGCAATCGACATTCAAATGGGCCGTCGATGTCCATTTTCCGTTGCCACGTCCCACGTGTCTCCCAACTATCCGCCACACCGTTGCCAGTGACCACCTGAATGGAGCCTACATCGCGAACGTCTAGCCGCTTCGATGACAGTCCTTCAGCAAGGGGCAGTTCTCTTTCCATTGATCCGTCGACGTCCTGCCGGAGGTCTGTAGTTCTGAGCCTGGCGTTGAGCGCCTTGCTCGCGTTGATTCCCAGATTCGTCGCGGCTGCCGATTTGGCCCCGCATCCCGCCCTGCCGGTTACGGCCGCCACGACGGATATCCGGCGCTCGAGCTTTTCCGTTCGTCGCTGGACAACCGAGGACGGGCTTCCGCAGAACCGGGTGAACTGCCTGGCGCAGACACTGGATGGTTACCTTTGGTGCGGAACACTTGTCGGGTTGGTCCGGTTTGACGGCCGGCGGTTCGTCGTCTTCGACCGGGGCAACACGCCTGAATTGGCGGAGTCCGAGACTATCTACTCGTTGGCGGCGGATCGGCAGGGGAGGTTGTGGATCGGCACCGCCAAGGGATTGCTCCGACTCGATCACGGCCGTTTCGAGGCGATTTCACCCGTCGACGGGTGGAAGGGTTCGAGCGTCGAGTCGCTGTTTCCAAGCGGGAAGGGTGGCATGTGGGTGGCCTCACCCCTTGGACTGTTTCATGTTGTTGAATCCGTCGCGGACCGGGTGTTGAGTTTGCCGTCGGCTCCCGATTTCGATGGTTCCTCGACTGTGATTGAAACCGATGCCGGCGCTCTCTTTCGTGGTGAAGCCTATCGCAACTCATTAGCTCTTCAGGTTCGACTCGATCCAATGTCGCCGTGGCAACAGGTGTCGCTCATGACGGGGCATGCGTCGAACAAACACGAGGCAGGGTTGGCAGGCAGGGACGCCACTGGAATCTGGGCGGTTATCAGGGAAGGTCTGATTCATGTATCGAATGGCGGTGCCCTCCGGCGGGAGTCGTTGCCGGCGGACCTGGAAAGCACGGGGATTCTTCATTCGTTGCGAAACGACGAGGGGACGCACTGGTTTGTCGATCGAAGTGGCGGGCTATGGTGTCAAATCGCTGGACAAACTGAACGGGTGCGGACAACCCCGGCGGTTCGATACACCGCCGCGACCTGCTTGTTTGAAGATGCCGAGAGAAACCTATGGATCTGCGCCAACGAAGGTCTTTGCCGTCTTCGTCCACAAATCATCGAAACAATCACCGCGAGAGACGGGCTTCCCGACGATGAGACGTGGTCGGTCTCCGCCGGCCAGTCGGGCCGCACCTGGGTCGCGACTCGAATGGGCATCGCGGGAATCTTCGAGGGTCGGGTCGCGCGGTTACCTCCCCCTCCGCCGGAATTCTCGGAGGGGTTTCATTGTGTGCTCGAGGATGCTTCGGGCACGCTCTATGCAGCTCCCCACAATGGAAACAATGTCCTCGTCTGGGCTACGAACGGGTGGACGTACTGGCATGGGGCTGAACGGAACACCGCCGCCCTTTATCAGGATCGGAGAGGTCGCTTGTGGAGTGGCGGAAACGACGGGGCGAGTTGCTGGGACGGTTCCGCTTGGAAGCGATGGAGCCGGAAGAACGGCTTCCCGATTGACCATGTGCGGGTTGTCCATCAATCGCAGGACGGTGCAATGTGGTTTGGTGAGCGCCTCGGCGGACTGGTCTGGCTGGATGAGGCGACGGGTCGGTGCCGTGCGCTTGGGCGGACCAACGGGCTCGCCTGTGATGAAATCTGGTGCATCGAGGAGACACCAGATGGTGCCCTTTGGCTCGGGTCGAACACGGGTTTGCACCGGGTGTCGCCCGATGTCGGGACGCGCCTGCGGGCTGAAGTTGACGATCCTGCGGACTCTCTCGGAATGAACAGGCCCAAAGGGGCGATGTCCTCCAGGGTCTTCGCGTTCACCCCAGCGCACGGGCTGCCGGCAGATTCGGTGAACTGGATTCTCCCGGATGATGCCGGCCATTTCTGGTTGAGCGGCCTCCGGGGGATTCACCGGGTGAGCCGGTCGGACCTGGAGGGAGTGGCTCGCGGCGATACATCCATGGTCGCGTGCGCCTCCTACGGCGTCGAGGATGGCATGCTGACCGCCGAGACCAATGGAGAGCACCAGCCCTCCGGCTGCAGATCGCCGGATGGACGCCTCTGGTTTCCAACGGGCAAGGGACTCGTGGTCCTGGATCCCCGCCAGGCAAACCGGACCGATCTGCCGCCCCGCGCTGTTTTGGAGGAAGTGCTGATCGATGGCGAGAACTTGGATGTCGGCACCCGCGATGTGGCATCAAGACCGTCTCCCGGTTCGGACACCGCCCCTACCGGATTGCACGGCAGGTCCGGGAGACCCGGATCGATGGCGTCTTCAAGTCCCCTCCAACTCGCCCCGGGGAGAGCTCGCGTTGTCCGGTTCGGCTACACGGCACCGACCTACCTTCACCCCGAAAAAGTCCGGTTCCGGCATCGGCTGCGCGGACTCGACGATGCGTGGCATGACGCAGGTACCGAACGCGTGGCCTATTTCACCAATCTCAAACCGGGCGAATACAGATTCGAGGTTCTTGCGGTCAACGCGGAGGGCTTATGGAGCCAGCAACCAGCCCGATTTGCATTCACTCTGGCCCCCAGCTTTGCACAGACCGTTTGGTTCCCTGTTTCGCTCACCTTGGGTGGGGTTCTCCTGGCGGGTACGTTTGGCGCCTGGCGACTCCGGTGGCAGCGCCGTCTGCTCCGACTCAATCAACTGCGCGACCTCGATCGCGAACGTTCTCGTATCGCCCGGGATATGCACGACGACCTGGGTTCGAGATTAGCCCGGGTCTCCCTGCTCTCCGATCTGGCTGCCCAACCCACCGGTCTGCCGCGTCAGACGGTTGAAAATGTGGCAAAGATCGCCGCCACCGCGCGAGAAACCATGGTTGCCATGGAGGAGTTGGTCTGGGCTGTGGATCCGGGTCAGGACTCGTTGACCGGACTCGTGCAGTTCCTGGCGCGATGGGTCGAGGAATACGCTCAAACCGCCGGATTGCGCTGCCGGATTGATATCGCGACTTCTATTCCGTCTGTCGCCGTGGAGAGCACTCATCGTCAAGCCTGTCTCCTCGCAGTGAAAGAAATCCTCCGCAACGTGACCCAACACGCCCATGCCCAAGAAGTGCGGCTGCGGATGAAAACCGAAGAGTCGTGGCTGCACTTGGAAATCTGCGATGATGGCCGCGGAATTTCGTCAACACCGCCGGACAATCCCGCGTCCACGGGCCATCGCGGGTTGCGCAACATCGCCCAACGGATGGGCGAAGCCGGTGGTGAAATGGAACTCCTACAGCCCGAGTCCGGAGGCACAACCGTTCGTCTCCGCCTGCCCTTGAAGCTGTTTTGACACAATGATTCAACCCGTTCCGGGTAGAACATTTAATGTCAACGCAGGCCCAGGGTAAGCCCGTGTGACGGGCCAACCCTGGGCTGGATGATTAAATCCCGTTGGGATTTCCCTGCGGAAAATGGCCATTCCGGAGGCGCGGAGCGCCGCAAGAACTTAGCCCATGGCGTCAGCCGTGGGATTTCAGGCACGCGGTGCGCGAGCCCTGGAGGGGCGACAGAGAATATCGCCACGATATGGTGCATTATCCTCAGGCTCTGTCGCCCCTGACAGGGCTTGCGTTTTGCGCCAAAACCCTCCCACGGCTCACGCCGTGGGCTAGGGTCTGACGCCGCTCGGCGGCTTTGCTAAATGCCGAGTTCCCTTCGAAGACACACGCCAAAAATGGCCAAACTCCAGTGGTGACAGGGCAGCCTCAACAGGTCGTTGATCACTCTAAGAGGAAGAACCGCAGATGAACACGGACGGACGCGGATAAAATGAAGCCGTTGCCTTTGACCTTCGGAGTGAGCTCCACGACACGTCCGACGTGCATGGGGACCATCGCATGAACATGCGGGGCGTATTCCGTTCTCGAACAGCGTATCCTTTTCCCATGGCGCAGCCGATTCGCGTGGCAGTGATTGAAGATGACCCGGTCCTTCGGGATACCCTTCGACAATTGTTGGAGCAAGCAGCGCATTGCGAGTGGGTGGGCGGATGGGCATCGGGTTCCGAGGCGCTACGCCACATCGCAGGTGCCGCGCCCGACGTCATTCTCCTCGACATCAACCTGGGAACCGAAAACGGCATCGCCTCGATTCCAATGCTTAAAGACGCCTGCCCGCGCAGCCAGGTGCTGATGCTGACCGTCTACGAAGACAACGAGAATATCTTCCAGGCGTTGGCGGCGGGCGCGACCGGATACCTCGTGAAGCGAACGCCCGGGCCGCGATTGCTCGAGGCGATTTCGGAGCTTTACGCAGGCGAGTCACCCATGTCGGGTCACATCGCTCGGAAGGTGGTGGAGTCATTGGACCGAAGTGTGCCGGCCCGTCCTTCAACGCCGCGATTGTCGCTCTTAACACAGCGGGAACACGACGTCCTTGGCTGTCTCGCCGAGGGCTGCCTTTATAAGGAAGCGGCGGAACGGCTGGGGATGACCATTCACACGGTCCGCACCCACATCCGTGCCATCTACGAGAAGCTAAAGGTCCACTCACGCACGGAAGCGGTGGTCAAGTTTCTGAATCCCCAATAGTCGAGGGAGTCGCCCCCTCGCATGAACATGCGATGGCGGACGCCGGGAGCAGAGGATGACGATCGGCAGTTAGTTATGAGCCGCTCCTCCGACTGCGCCGTCTCGTCCATGGCGGGAATTCCCTCTCGTTCATCTCTGCTCCCCCTATTCGTTGCGTGCGTCCTGATTGTTTCACGCACGTATTCCGCATCGATCACATGGATTGGCGGAACCGGACCGTGGAACAATCCGGCCAACTGGAGTCCGCAGGGCGTCCCGACGGCAGGCGACACGGTGACGATCAACTCCGGCACAGTGACGGCGGACAACAATTCGACGTTCGCCACAATGAACTGGACGGGGGGACAGATTTCTGGGGCGCTGACCGTGGCCGGTGGCGGGGTGATCAACATCAGCGGCAGTGCCGCGAAATCTGTGTTAGGTCCCCTGACTAATGCCGCCGGGGGCACAATCCGTTGGTCGGGCACAGGGGGTGTCAGGGTACATAAATCCGTTGGGAACAACTTCAGTGGACGGATCGTGAACCAGGCCGGTGCGCTCTTCGAAGTCCAGAACGATAGCACAGTGGAATACGTGGACTACGGCGAAGGCCTCCCGCTCTTCACCAACGCCGGCACCTACCGCAAGAGCGCCGGCAGCGGCATCTCCACGGTGGGGATCCGCTTCGACAACACCGGGACTGTCGAAGTCCAGACCGGGACGGTCCGCTTGGATGGAGGTGGTAATGCAAGTGGGCAGTTCACCACAACCGGCGGCGCGGTGCGCTTGGCTGGCGGCGACTTTGTGCTCAATGGCCCGGCGGCCTTTGGCGGGGATGTGAAGTTTACGGGCGGCACGGTTGCGTACACTGTGCCGATCACGAGTTTCGAACTGTCCGGCGGGACCTTGGTGGGCACCAACGTCGTGACGGGCACAATGAACTGGACGGGGGGACAGATTTCTGGGGCGCTGACCGTGGCCGGTGGCGGGGTGATCAACATCAGCGGCAGTGCCGCGAAATCTGTGTTAGGTCCCCTGACTAATGCCGCCGGGGGCAC
>CAMAUY010000146.1 GCA_945861565.1 Akkermansia muciniphila | reverse complement strand
ATCCCAAATCTTCGACTATATCGAATGCTTCTATAACCCTCACCGTCTACATAGTTCCCTAAACTTCAAATCGCCCGTTGACTTCGAATTCAAAAACAACTAACTAAAAAGCTCCTCTTTCTCTCTCCACTTTTTCGAAGCAATCCCATTGCGTGAGGCGGGATGGAATGGCTTGCGCGTCCGGTTGGCGCATGCCAGCCGGCAATATATCATTGTTGGTCACGGCCTCGGCTCAGCCGACTTCATGCGTGCAGCGAGGGATGGTGCGGCCGACGTGCTGGATGAGTCCGACAACGATGAACGCTGGCGGGCGGCGATCACTCGCGCCGCGGAAAATCAGACGCTCTGGCTCGAACTTTACGGTGGCGCGCCGCTTTCCTCAGAGGAAGCGTTGATCGGCCTGTCGCCAGCCATCTGCGCCCTGCGAGCGACGATTAAGAAGATCGGCCCGACCGACGTGAACACGCTTATTCTCGGTGAATCCGGCGTGGGCAAGGAAAGGGTTGCGCGCGCATTGCACGACGCGAGCGGTCGGAAGAAGTTTGTCGCGTTGAATTGTGCGGCCATCCCGAAAGACCTGCTGGAAGCGGAATTGTTCGGCGTGGAAAAAGGGGCTTACACGGGGGCGCTGAAATCCCGCGCTGGCCTCGTGCAGCAAGCCGCGGGAGGCACATTGTTCCTAGATGAAATCGGCGAATTGGATTCTAGCCTTCAACCTAAATTGCTTCGCTTTATTGAAACCCGAAGTGCACGTCGTGTCGGAGGCGAAAACGAATTTCGTTCGGATGCCCGCATCGTTGCGGCAACCAATCGAGAGCTCCGTTCAAAATCAACGACCGGACAGTTCCGGTCCGATTTATTCTTTCGGCTGGCGGAAGTCACCATCGCGATCCCGCCGTTGCGCGAACGGACCGAAGACATCCCGCCATTGGTGATGACTTTTCTCGGGCTCGCCAATGAGCGGTTTGGCAAACACATCAGCGCCGTTGAACCGGCACTACTCCAGCGCCTGAAAACGCATTTGTGGCCGGGTAATGCCCGCGAATTGAAGTCAGCGATTGATCGAATGGTCCTGCTCTACGAAGGTCCGGTATTGCGCGAAAACTGGTGGGATGCCCCCGTCCCGTTCGTCACGCCGCCCAACACGTCGGCCGGGGCAAGTCAACCTGTGACAGCGAGCCCCGTGCTGAACCGAAAACAGAAACTGGAACTGGCTAGACGCTTGCTGGCCGAGAGTGAAAATAATTTCACCTGGGTCGCCGGCCAACTCGGGGTGAATTCCTCAACCCTGTGGCGATGGCGCAAAGCCGGGGACGTTTGAATGGATCGCGCCAACAGTGCCGAAAGTTGGCGTCGCCAGGATCCGAATGGATCGGGTTGCTTTTTTGGAGGACCAAGGGTTCGCCCGCGTGCTGGCAACGCAGATCTGCGTGAAGTTTGGGCGGGCGATGCACCGGAGTGCCACCGGTTTACGTGCGCTTCGGTCGGCGGAGCATCACGCAGTCAAACTCGATCACCGCCCCGTCCTCGTCATGCTTCACCGGGAAGAAGCCGGCGACCTCGAAGCCGTGCGACTCATAGACTTTGATCGCCTCCATATACGGCGGCATATTCTCGTAGATCGGTTTCATACTCACCTCCGACTGTAGCGCGAACACGCTGTCCAGCACCGGCACCGCGCCCTTGAACACCTCGAGGTCGAAGCCCTGAGTGTCGAGCTTCAGGTAGCAGCGCGGCGTGGGGATACGCTTCCGGATCTCAGTCAGCATGTCGGCCACGGTGCTAACCTGCACAACTTCCTTGCGTGTCACGACGGAGTCCTCGGTAAATGTCTCCTTCGCGTACGTGTTCGGCTTGAGGAAGGAGCTCATCGCGCTGCCCGCGGTGACATTGATCTCCAACTGCGTCTTCTGGCTGCCCAGAGCCATGTTGAATCCCTGCCAATTCGTGTCGCTCCCGCGGTTGGCCTGGAGTACCTGGAAATTCGTCGAAACCGGCTCGAAAGAGGCGATGAAGCCCTTGAAGCCGATCTCGCGCAGCGACGCGGCGAACTCGCCATGCCGGGCACCCACGTCGAGGACGACGTTGATCTGGAAGCGGTCAAAGAGCTCTTGGAGCTTCCGGCCGTGCGATTCCGGAAGCGGTACGCGCACGAGGTCGTAACCGAGGCTTTGCAGAATGGGCTTGATGATCGCTTTCATGGGGAATCTGTTGTGTGGCTGCTCCGGAGATGAAGTTGCTTTTGGGTCACTCCGCGGGTCAGAGCGACTTGCTTTTGCTTAGGGCTCACCCGCCGTGATTTTCTGCCTGCGGGGGCGGGTGTCAAGCGGGTTCAGGGGCCTCTGATTCGCAGATTCGCGAATATTGGGAGTCGAGAAACCGGTTGACATTTCCCTACAATCCATTAGCAATGGATGGTCTCCATCAGTGGATTTTCACCAATCGCGATTTACCATCATTATGCCCATGCATCCCATATCAACAATGAGCGCTCGCCAAGGATTCTCTTGGACGAAGTATCGAGTTGCTCTGGCTTCGGTTATGTCCGCTATCGGACTGACGAGCCAGGCAGCCTTCCTCAAACCCACCGAGGTTGTCTACGTATCCACCGGCGCTGACGGCGCGCCGGCGATGATTGACGACGCCAACCTGTCGGATCCTCCGGGTCCCACTTCAACCCATCCCGAGGGCTCTGGCCAGTGGACAGGCCCCGGTTCAACCAAGCAGGAAATCGCGCTGGATCTCGGACAAACGGTTTCCCTGACCAAGATTTATTTATGGAACTACCTGGGTAATACCACGGTCGGGTTAAAAGACGTAGAAGTCCAAGTGAGTCCCGACGCAACCTATGCAACGGCAAACTTCACCGCCGTGGCACGCATTTTCATGACCGAAGGCGGCGAAGGTGTTCAAACCTTCAACATCGTGGCCACCGATGCACGCCTCGTGCGTCTGAAAATCCTGGGGAACTGGGGTCAAGGTTTCACGGTCGGCCTGGGATCGGTCCGATTCGAAACCGGCACCATCGTGGGGCACGTTCCCAGCGTCAAAGTGACCAGCCCGACGCAAGGAGACACCCTGACGGTAGGTTCCGACTCGATCATTGCGGCTACGGTTACGGACGCGGATAACGACATCGCCAAAGTCGAGTTTTTTGATGGCACCAAACTGCTGGGTACCGATACCAACGCACCGTACTCCATTACTGTGACCGGGGGATTCCTCTTCGGAGAACATGAAATCCGTGCGCAGGCAACCGACAAGAGCGGCAAGGTCGCCTGGTCATCTGTGAATGTCACCGCCCGCGAAGACTCGGGTGGCAAGATCATCCAGATCGATGACAACCGGGACATCGGTGACGGCGTAAACCAGATCAAGTACTCGGATGGCTGGAACCTCGCTCCCGGCGAAGCCAGCGACCCGCGCTTCCTTCAAAATGACCACTATTCCTTCACCAAGGACTCGTACTTCGAGGTAAAATTCTCAGGTTCGAAGATTGAAATCTACGCCACGGTCGCCAGCCATCACGGACTCGGCACCGCGAGCATCGACGGTGGCGATCCTGTCGATATCAGTTATGCCGCCGAACAGCGCGGCGAGCAGAAGTTCATCTGGGCCAGTCCGACGCTGCCGAACCGCCAGCACACCCTCCGCGTTACGGTCAAGAGTGGTGCCGTGGTGACAGCGGATCGATTCGATGTGACCGTGCCATCGACCAAAATCATCCAGATCGATGACAACCGGGACATCGGCGACGGCGTGAACCAGATCAAGTACTCGGATGGCTGGAACCTCGCTCCCGGCGAAGCCAGCGATCCGCGCTTCCTTCAAAATGACCATTATTCCTTCACCAAAGACTCGTACTTCGAGGTCAAATTCGTAGGAACAAAGATTGATATTTATGCGACGGTCGCCAGCCATCATGGATTGGGTACCGCTACAATCGATGGAGGAGATCCGGTGGACATCAGTTACGCCGCCGAACAGCGGGGCGAACAGAAATTTATCTGGAGTAGCCCCACACTTCCTAACCGCCAGCATATCCTGCGCGTAACCGTCAAGAGCGGGGCCGTGGTGACCGCCGACCGCTTCGACATTACCGTCCCGGCGACTCGCATCGTGGTGATCGACGACAATGCGGACATCGGCGAGGGCGTCAACCAGATCAAGTACTCGGATGGCTGGACCCTCGCTCCGGGCGAAGCCAGCGATCCGCGCTACAAGCAGAATGACCATTACTCCTTCACCAAGGACTCCTACTTCGAGGTCAAGTTCGTGGGAACGAAAATTGAACTCTACGCCACGGTCGCCAGCCACCACGGCCTCGGTACCGCGACGATCGACGGAGGAGATCCGGTGGATATTAGCTACGCGGCCGAACAGCGCGGTGAACAAAAATTTATCTGGGCCAGTCCTGAACTACCCAATCGCGAACATATCTTGCGCGTCACCGTCAAGAGCGGCGCGGTCGTGACCGCGGATCGCTTTGACATCACCGTGCCAGAGAACAGCGTCACGGTGATCGACGACAACGCGGACATCGGCGAGGGCGTCAACCAGATCAAGTACTCGGACGGCTGGACCCTCGCTCCGGGCGAAGCCAGCGATCCGCGCTACAAGCAGAATGACCACTACTCCTTCACCAAGGACTCCTACTTCGAGGTCAAGTTCTTCGGCACAAAGATCGAGCTCTACGCAACGGTTGCCAGCCATCATGGATTGGGCTCGGCCCAAATCGATAATGGGGCGGCGGTCGACATCAGTTACGCCGCCGCGCAGCGCGGTGAGCAGAAATTTATCTGGGCCAGCCCCGTATTGCCCAATCGGCTGCATGTCCTGCGCGTCACGGTCAAGAGTGGCGCGGTGGTGACAGCGGATCGCTTCGATATCTTCTCTTCTGCCGGAGCCAGCGGAGATCTCGCAGGCATTAGCAAAATCGTCGTCAAACCGGGATCGTTTCAGATCGATTTCAAGGATTATGAGACGAGCATCGTCGACGCACCCACCATGGAGCTGCGAATCGATAGCGTGAAGGTAAGTGCACCGCCCAAGAAGGTAGGCGATACCACGACGCTCCTGTTTGTGCCGGCTGCCCGATTCTTGGCAGGTTCGGTGCACACCTACCTCGCCTCCGGCCGGGACACACTCGGTAATACGATCGCGAGCCAAGGGTCGTTCACCGTTCCAAATCCGCCCTTCTCGGAGTCAGGTCTGGGTGGACCCAAGGGAAGCGCGGGCAACTGGGGATTCCGCACGGTTTGGAACACTGGCCTTGTTAATAATCTCGAGGGTGCGGTGGAGACTGCTGGCAAGCCCAGTCTTCCCGGCTTCCTCGGCAAGGTGCACGACACCACCGTTAAGGTGATTAACATGGGCGAGTCCACTAACCCCAACCCTCCCTACGGCCTCTTTGCAGATGAGGCACCGCTCCCCGCGGAAAGTCAGAGCCTTACCGCCAACGACTTCGTTGTTATCAGCCATGGCTACGTCAAGATCCCCACGGCCGGTGACTGGACCATCGGCGTGCACAGCGACGAAGGGTTTGGCTTACGGTTCATTGGCGCGCCGTTCGACAGCGTCAGCGGCGGCGGTCTAATCGACCCCTCCTATCCCGAGTACATGTTTAACGGGAACAACACCACCGACAGCAATACCCGAGGCATCCTCAAGAACCTGGCGGTCGGTGTCTACCCGGTTGAATTCATCGGCTGGGAGCGTCTCGGCGCTGCCCACTACGAGATCTTCGCCGCGAAAGGTGCCTTCGTCGAGGACGCAGATACCTCGGATTGGAAGCTTATCGGTGAGGCGGGCGGCCTTGAACTTGTTCAGGGGCCTGCCGTCCCGCCGGTGGTCCATGGTATTACGCTGATCGCCGGAAAGGCAGTGATCGGCTTTACGTCAGAGGCTAACCTCTCGGAAAATGAACTCACCGAGAGCCTTGACCTGAAATCCTGGAATCAATCCACAGGTGTAACCTTTGCCAAAGGTCCGAACAACCTCCAAACCGCAACGGTTACCGTCGGGCCTATCCCGAAGTTCTACCGCATTAGATTGCCGTAAGATTCCGAGAAAATCTGGCAGATGAGCTGATATCGGCCCATCCAATAGTCAGTCTCTCAAGCGCAGGCGACCCGCGAAGTATTCGCGGGTCGCTTTTTTTTGGACGCGCCCATTCATCCGAGATTGGCATTTTCTGAGCGCCCTTTGCCTTTACTTTGTCGCAAACTTTCTCGAGTCCGTCCAGCAGGGTAACGGATGCCTATATCGGCTCATCCAAAATCTCCGACGGATCCCCGCCTCGTCGCTGCTTGTTGTGGCGCAGTCCTGAGGCGCGGAGCGCCGTCAGACCGTAGCCCATGGCGTCAGCCGTGGGTTCTCGGGTGCATCGAACGTAAGCCCAGGAGGGGCGACAGCGGGGGGCACCGGGGTCAGATCTATCCATTTGACATACTGGCCGGGAGATCCTTCGCGAAAGCCTGCATTGCAGGGTGATCCAGAGCCAGTTTCCAGAACCGGCGCAACCTCAATAAAGGCGCACTCGCAATTTGGAGTGCGCCGGCAGAGCTCTTCGCGACGACGGCGCTTTCGATCTGTCGCCCGGCGTGAATACTCACCCAAAGCGGTGTCGCGCTTCGCTTGCCACCGCACTCCATAAAGGCGTGGGGGCACTGGGGTCAGATCTATCCATTTGATTCTGGGGAACATCAAGATTCGCGGCATCGGACTCGGCACGGCGGGAGTGCTCTTCTCCGGGATCCTCTTCGGTCACTTTGGCAACCAGCTCCGTCAGCCGGTCGATCACACTTTTGGGGTCAGAACGAGTTATTCACTCATTGATGCGGATTAGCCAACGGCGCAAGATCTTTGCTCACCTCTTTAGGGGTCGATTTAAGGCGGACAAAAGGTGCAGGGAAGCCAAGGAAACGAACTGTGTGATAACTTGTTATGACCCCTTATCGCTGTTTGACTGAACTTGGGCTGGCGATACCTTCTGACCATGGCTCTTCCCTTCCCTGTGATTTCCAGTCGATACTTGTTCGCAGCCGTTCGCTCCGCGCTGAACCGCTTCGGGTTCCGCGGCGTCGGCCTGCTATGCATCCTGCTAACCCCCCTTGGCCTCAACGCGGTCGATCGACCCTCTCCCGCTAATAAGCCCGCGCTCCGGGCACTTTTTCTCACCGGTGGCGGGTACCATGACTACGAGAGACTCGCACCGCACCTCACCAACAGCCTCAGCCAACGGGTCAATGTCACGTTTGATGTTATCTCGAGTCTCGACCGTCTTCACGACCCCAAGTTCGCTGATCCGTATGATGTCCTGGTCTATGATCTCTGTTTTGATGAAGCGCCGAATGATGTCCTGGACAACGCCCTCCAGGCGACTCGCAAGGGCAAGCCAACGGTCATGATTCATTGCTCGGTGCATGCGTTCCGGAAATCGCCCAAGATCCGGGAATGGGAAACCTGCTGCGGCTCACGCTCTAAAGTCCATGATGCCTTTGGCCCGTTCAGAGTGATCAAACTCGATCCTGCCAGCCCGATTACCCGGAGCTTTCCGGAAGACTGGAAGACGCCGGGCGACGAACTGTATCAAACCATCTCGATCGATCCGAAATCACATCAATTGTTAAAGGTAAAGAGCCCCCAGGACGGCCGCGAGCACATCGTCTGCTGGACGTATCAATTCGGTGAAGGCCGGGTCTTCGCGACCACATTGGGGCACGATATGAAGACCTCGGCATCGCCCGATTATCTTCGTCTCCTGGCAAACGGCCTGCTCTGGGCCTGCGAAAAACTGGATCCGGACGGAAAACCATCGGCCGGCTATTCGGCGCTTGATCGCAAACCCTGAGCTTTGAGTCGTTGTCTACGGACCCGAATACTCGCCGGTGGGATGCTGGCGCACTCCAAATTGCGAGCACGCCTTATAGAGTGCGGTGGCAAGCGAAGCGCGACACCGCTTTGGGTTAATATTCAACCCGGGCGGCGGATCAAAAGCGCCGTCGTCGCTGGGCAGGATGCCGGTGCTCCCAGGTTCATGGAATCTCTCCCATCGCGGCGCGGTCGGCGAGAACCACGGCCTGCTCCTGGCGCACGCGTCCGGCCGGAATCGAATTATCGGCGTTACGGAGGCGCACGAGCATCCCCGCTTTTTCGGCCCCGGTCACGAGCCACAGGATACGGCGGGCACGATTCAGCAACGGATACGTTAACGTCATGCGTCGCCACTTCTGATAAAGACCGATCACCGCGACATCCCTGTCCGTGACGTCGAGAACCGGATCGCCCGGCACCAGCGACGCTGTGTGGCCGTCCGGGCCGAGCCCGAGATGAACCAGATCGATGACCGGCGGCGTGCCGGCAATCGTTTCGAGAATGCGGGCGTAGCTTCGGGCGGCGGCTTCGAGGTTGGTTTCTTCCACGGGCATGGCATGAATTTGTTCCGGCGGCAACGACGCCTGTTCGAGCAGGCTCTCGCGCAAGCGAGTCAGGTTCCGATCGGGGTCGCCGGCCGGAGCGATGCGTTCGTCCACTTGGACCACGTGGACGCTTTTCCATGGGACGTTTTCACCGGCCAGCGCGCGCAGCATTTGCCACGGAGTCCTGCCGCCGCTCACGGCCATCACGAAGCAGCCCCGCGCGGTGACGGACGCCCGCGCCTCCGCCGCAATCACCCGGGCCGCCTCGACCGCGACGGCATGGGCATCGGAGAGCACCCTGATTTCCATTGGCGATCCTACTTTGCGGCCTTCATTTTCCGGTAGCGGCGGATGAGGTTGTTCGTCGAGCTGTCGTGTTTCAGCTTGGGAATCACTTTGCTCTCAATCTCCGGAAGAATGCGCTGTGCCAAGGCTTTCCCCAATTCTACTCCCCACTGGTCGAAGGGATTAATGTTCCAGATTGCGCCCTGCGTGAAAACGCTGTGCTCATACAGGGCAACAAGCTTGCCGAGTGTCGCGGGAGTGAGTCGGTCCGCAAGAAGGGTGTTGGAGGGGCGATTCCCGTCAAATGCGCGGTGTGGCACCAATCCCGGGAGAGTGCCTTCCGACTTCACCTCTGCCGTCGTTTTGCCAAAGGCAAGCGCCTCACTTTGGGCCAAGACATTCGCCAGCAGGATGTCATGATGCCGACCGAGCGGAGTCAGCGGGCGGGCGAACACGATGAAATCGCAGGGGATCAACCGGGTACCCTGGTGAATCAACTGGTAAAATGAGTGCTGCCCATTCGTGCCAGGCTCACCCCAGTAGATCGGGCTTGTGTCGTAATTCACCGGCTTGCCCTCGAGTGTCACACGCTTGCCGTTGCTCTCCATTGCCAACTGCTGGAGATAAGCGGGGAACCGTTTCAGATAATTCTCGTAAGGCAGGACCGCCACCGTCTGTGAACCGAAAAAGTCGTTATACCAAATCGATAACAGCCCCATCAGCACCGGCAGGTTCTTCGCGAACGGCGCCGTTCGGAAGTGCTCGTCCATCTGGTGGAAACCATCGAGCATCGCACGGAAGTGGTCGGGGCCTATCGCCAGCATCGTCGAAAGCCCAATGGCCGAGTCCATGGAATAGCGTCCTCCCACCCAGTCCCAAAATCCGAACATGTTCGCCGTGTCGATGCCGAACGCGGACACTTTTTCGGCATTCGTCGAGACCGCGACGAAATGTTTTGCCACGGACTTGGGATTGCCACCGAGGCCCTTCAGCAGCCAGGCGCGCGCGCTTTGCGCGTTGGTCATTGTTTCCATCGTGGTGAAGGTCTTCGACGAGACGATGAACAGCGTTTCGGCCGGGTCGAGGGCGCGCGTCGCCTCGACAAAATCAATACCATCGACGTTGGAGACAAAACCAAAGGTCATGCCGCGGGCGCTGTAATTCTTGAGCGCCTCGTAGGCCATCACGGGTCCGAGATCCGAGCCGCCGATGCCGATGTTGACGACATTTTTAATCCGCTTGCCGCTGTACCCTTTCCACGCGCCACTGCGGACGCGGTCGGTAAACGCCGCCATCTTGTCGAGCACGGCGTGGACTTCTGGTACCACGTTCTTGCCGTCCACCCGGATGGATGCGCTGCGTGGAGCGCGCAATGCCGCGTGCAGAACTGCGCGGTTTTCCGTAACATTGACCTTCTCTCCGCGGAACATGGCATTGATTCGCGCGCGCAGGCCGGATTCTTTCGCGAGTTGGAGCAACAAAGCGATCGTTTGATCCGTGACGCGGTTTTTCGAGAAGTCGAGGAACAGGCCGGCGGCCTCGACCGTCAGGCGCTCCCCGCGCTTGGGATCGTTGGCGAAGAGCTCTCGGAGATGGAGTCCCTTGGCTTTCCGATGGTGCGCCGTGAGGGCCTTCCAGGCTAGGCGCTGAGTGAGTGATTTCGTGATCATTGTCATACTCATAGTTACTCTCGATAAATGGGTACATAAAAAAGCTGCGTCCCCGGAGAGGACGCAGCTCCAATTCAAGTGGGCGCACCGCAAACGGTGCGCGCCGAGATTACTTCGACTTCAAGCGGAACATACCTGCACCCCCACTCATCGGGGTCTTGTATCCGCTCACAGCCCCGGGGACCACCGCCCAACCTGTCGCTGTGGACGACAGTGCGCTCGCTTTTTCGAGAGCGAAGTCGCCGGTCCAAGTAAACGTGATCTCGCCACCCGTTGTTGTGTAGGCGAGGGTTGGCGGCGCGACAACCGTGTCACCGGAGGTAACTTGGATATCGTCAAATCCAAAGATTTCATTCCAGAAGGTGCTGTCTCCAGAAAATTGGACCTGCAACTGCGTGGCATTCGGGATGTCGTACGTGAATCTCTTCGCGACAATACCGACCCTCTTCGTGTAGTCGGGCAAGAACAGTTCAGGGGGTCCACCCGCTCCGTCACCACCTTTAATTGTTTCAACCAGGAATTTTTCGGCCCCAGTGGGCGATCCGTACCTCGCAACTTCGATAAAGCCGTTACCGTCGCCAAGGTCGACCTTGATCGAGAGGTGGTCAGCGCCTCCGGGGCCATCGAAGTCCACCTCGGTTCCAGCCAGGAGGAATGACAATTTGAGCTTGGGCTTGCCGGTGACGTTTTTGGGTCTCAGCGTTATAGTGCGCGGTGGATCGGAGATGTTAGGCTCATTGAGATCTGCACCAGCCCAAAACCCCGTCCCCTCCATGCCGCTGATCAGACCGCCGAGAAGTTGAACACCCCTTTCCGTGGCTACGGCGAACGCCCGGGTCTTCGGATTCCCCTCAGCGTCGTTTAATTGATATGAGGCAACCGTAACTGAACCCGGGGGCAATCCACCCCCGATGGTGTTCAGCGGGGTCTCACCAGCGTTGACGAAGCTAAACGTGGCTGGCAGTCCGGCGGCGACGGCATGGGCCGCGGCCTCGGTTTTGACTGTACCCGGATCGATGGTGACAACGTCTCCACTTGTGGCCAGGAGCATATCGCCGGTAATTCCCTCGTTGTAGCACAAGAGAGGCACGGTCGCACCTGTTAGCCGGATTGGGTCACCACCACCGCTGGAAATGATTAAGCCTACCTTGTCGGCGGCAATCTTCTCTGGCAGCAGGAGGGAGGTGTCATCATCGATCACGGAATAGCCCATTCCTCTCAAAATATCTGCCACGAACAGGTCACCAAGGGCCGTCTCGGGAGCGCCCTGCGGTCCACTGAACATCGCGACCTTGGTCGTATTCGTATTGTCCGCTGCCAGCCAACTTAGCATATTAGTCATCAATCTCATTCCGTCCTTCGTGAGCGTTGCGGGATCGAGATTCGCGTGGTAAACAACCAGACCCCGCCTAGCCGGCGCGGGAAACGGCACCCCGACGACTTCTCCCGCGGCAATCACGGCGGTATTTCGAGCCCAGTAAGAAGGCCCGCCCGGCACCGGGACGACCTGGCCGTTCTTGTTCACCACGCCTACGCCCGTACTGTCATAACGCGATCCTTCGCCGTCAGATTCGAAAGTTTCCCTGAGCAGCACCTCCTGCGCCTGGGTGGCGGCAGCAAAGCCGACAATGGACAATGCCACGGCAAGGAGCCGCCGGGCATTCGAACCAGCTCTAGGGCTGGCAGATGTTTCCGCAGTGTTGAATGAACAGTTCATAAGGATTAGATTTCTCGGCTAGTTGACTGGCTCTCGCCTCACGAGATCACGCCATGCGTTGGACGAAATCCCAATAAGCTGCCAGTAGTTATTTTTGAATACCCCGATCCGTGATCTCTGGCAAGGTAAAAATTCGTTCCGGCAGGCTTTGCCAGGGCAGTTTCAAGAAAAGTGGATTGGCCGGATTGGTTGAAGGATGGACCCGCGGAAGAACAATAGGCAGGCGGGATATTGAGAACTCGGCTGATTTTTCACAATGGCCACGCTTGAAAGTAAGCGCATGGCTTCTTGAAGCCAT
>CAMAUY010000145.1 GCA_945861565.1 Akkermansia muciniphila | reverse complement strand
GGTGGTGGTGGTGGTGGTGGGCGCCGATGATGGTGGCTCGCGTGGGTGCTCCACCCTTCCTGTCCGACGGATAGCCGCGCCTCTTCGGGGAACAATGCAGCACCGAGATGACTACTCCCTGAAGGGTGAATGGGTGGTTGGTCAGGGTTTCGATTACTTCGCCTGCCCGGTCATCGAGACGAAGCGAACGGGCAGAATCTCCTGCTGCCGCACCTTGCCACCCTCCTTTCGAAGCAGGTAGAGGGACTGATGGGTCGCTAGCCCGACTGGAATGATCATGCATCCTCCCTCCTTCAATTGATCGACGAGGGGTTGAGGGGCGTGGTCCGGAGCGCACGTCACAATAATGGCGTCGAAGGGTGCCGCCGTTGGCCAACCCTTGTAGCCGTCGCCCACGCGGACCTGGGCGTTGGTGATGGAGAGTCGCTGGAGGTCGGCTTCAGCCCGTCGGGCGAGCGGCTCGACAATCTCAATTGAGTAAACTTGTTTTACCAAGCCGGCGAGCACGGCCGTTTGATAGCCTGAGCCTGTGCCAATTTCCAACACCACGTCGTTGGTTCGAAGATTCAGCGCCTGAGTTATGAAGGCCACGATGTACGGCTGCGAAATCGTCTGTCCATACCCAATAGGCAGCGGATAGTCGCCGTAGGCTAAGCTCCGCACTTCCGGCGGCACGAGTTCGTGGCGCGGCACGGTGCTCATCACTTGGAGCACCCGTTGGTTCGTGATGCCCCGGATGGCGAGTTGTTCGGTCACCATGCCACGACGGGCCGCGATGAAAGCCGCATCCTCGGCGACTGAGCTACCGGTCGAAAGGCAATTTGCGAAGGGTGCCAGCAAGAGCGTCGGAAAGAGAATCATCCCAAGTTTCACAATTGAGGTTTAGCATGAAATCATCCTAGCAGTCGACACTCTCCTATCCTCCCGAGTCGTGGGGTTGGTGCGACGGCACCCGGGGAGCGTTTCGTGGCGGAGGGTCGGTGATATCGCGAGCGAGGGTCTCGACGCTCTCCGCTTCCAATTCGGCTTCTTCGCGGGCGATTCTTGCTGACGCGATCCAGGCATCCCAGATTGCCAGCAAGAGGGCGGACATGGTCAGGATGTAGCAGGTGGTCCAGTACAGGAGGTAACGTACCCCCCGAAGGCGTGATTCGAAAACCGTCAAACCTGCCAGGACCATGGCCGCTGCGCTGCCAAGGACAAGATTGGCAGCAAAACGACGGCGGTGGTCCGAAGGGCTTTTCATGTAGGCTGCGGAATCGGAGCGGTGCTTCTATGGATCACAGTCTGCGCATTGACAAGCCTTGTCGACCCAGCCTGCTGGATACCCCCGAATCAACGAGCGGACGCTACGACACTCCAGGCGGGCCGCGGTGCGACGAACTCGGTCCGCTGCTCGCTCATTGGATGCACGAACTGGATTCGCCAGGCGTGCAGGCATAGCGGTGGATCGGTGAGACCCAGCGTCTGGGTGTTTCCGAGTTGTTTGCCGGGCAGATAAACCGGGTCGCCAACCACCGGAAAACCCAGATGCCAGAGATGCACTCGAATTTGATTTGTTCGACCGGTCAACGGACGGGCTTCCCACAAGGTCGTGCCGTCGGATTGTCGATCGAGAACGCGGAATTCCGTGCACGCCCTCCGGCCGAACTTTTCGTCCACCGAACGCGAACCGAGTTCCTGGGACTCGATGCCGATGGGAGCGTCGCAACGAAAAGTATCTGCGTCGGGCTGCCCGTGCGTGCGGACGAGATACGTTTTCTCCACCTGACCTCGCCCGAATTGCGTTTGCAGCCGTCCTGCAAACTGCCGGGTGCGCGTCACGAGCACCACGCCGGTGGTGTTGGCGTCTAGGCGGTGAGCGAGAAGAGGCCTTTGCGGGTAATACGCGGTGTTGAGTATATGGTGAAGCGTGTTGTGATAAAACCTTCCGCCCGCGTGCATTGGCAGCGGGGCCGGCTTGTTCACGACGATCAGGGCTTCGTCCTCGTGCAAGAGTTGCACTGCGCCGTTCACGTCCGGTTCGGTCACGTTGAGGAAAATGTGCCGGTAGCGCTGTCCCGCTCGTACAATCTGCGCAGCCGAAATGGCCTCTTGCTTAAGGTTCACGACCCGGCCGCGCGCACATTCGGCCTCCCAATACTCGCGCGACATGCTCTTCACCATGCGGCAAAGCGTTTCGAGCAAACTCTTGCTATCGCAATCCTCTGGAATGTTGAGAGGTTTATAGTTATCTCGCGGCAGACTACCGGGCAGGGGGGTGATGGCCTGGTGGATTGCCTCGTGCCGGCGCGCGATGCGATGCGCCATCTGCTCTAATTCGAGTCGATGCATCAAGGACTTTGAAGGTTGGGATCACGGGGATTCAAATTCACCCGCTAAGTTTTCCCGGAAAGTGCCCGCCCGACAATAGGGGAATGCACCGAAAAGAAATTGCCAGGCGGTGGAGGATGACGTTCCCTTGTGATGTTTCCTCCATCGAGGACTGGCTATCGAAAAAGGGACCTAATCCTATGTTTTCAAAAAATTACGGCGTCCGAAGCGTTTCCACCGTTTCCTCTTGCTCTGGGTCATTCACTCAGGCGGATTGCGCCATCCGCTCCTCCGTTGGCGATCCAAGTGCCGCCTTGAGAGATTGCGGTCGACGACGATTGACTTGGAGGCCGCTCCTGCTGTGGGTGGCGCTGGCTGTCTCGTGGGCTCTCACCTCGGGCCGGAGCTGGGCACAGGGCACGCTCGTAAACGGTTCGATGGAAACCGGAGCTATTGCGGTGGCGGGTGCCATCGACACTTGGAATTTCACCGCGAACACGGGAGACGCCATCGTTGTGCGCGTCGGCGAAACGGTGTCGAACACGCCGTTCACCCCCTTTTTGCGCCTCTTCGGACCCGGAAGGGTGCTCTTGACCACGGGTGTTTCCGCCGTGGTGGCCGAGGTAGCGGTCCGGGCCACAAATAGTGGGACCTTTACCATCGAAGTGAGTGATGGAAGCGGTGGCGGTAGACAGACTGGCAGCTATCGTTTGACTCTCGCCAAGACGGGGGATCCCGTCGTGGTTTCGGCGGGTGACGAAGGTGGTCCGATGACAAACGGCGTCATTCATTTGGGCGATATCGCGATCGGGGATTTGGATGTCTGGACGGTAGTCGCAGGGGTCGGTGATTCGATCATTGTGCGGGCGGGAGAGGTCGTCAGCGGGAGTACGCTGTACCCGTGGATTCGGATCTTTGGACCGAGTGGAGTTCTAATCGAGTCTTCTGCCGCCTCGGCCGCTGCGGAGGTTTCAATTCGTTCGACGAACAATGGCGTGTTCACGGTCGTGGTGGGGGATGGCAACAATGGACTGGGAGGAACGGGGGCGTATCGACTGACGTTGGCTAAGACGGGGGATCCCGTCGTGGTTTCGGCCGGTGACGAAGGTGGCGCGATGACGAACGGCCTCATTCATTTGGGCGAAATCTCGATCGGCGACTTGGATGTCTGGACGGTGATCGCAGGGGTCGGAGATTCGATCAATGTGCGGGCGGGAGAGATCGTCGGCGGAAGTCTGCTATACCCTTGGATTCGGATCTTTGGACCGGGTGGAGTTCTAATCGAGTCTGCCTCTGGCGCGGCCGTTGCGGAGGTTTCGATTCGTTCGACGAACAACGGCGTGTTCACGGTCGTGGTGGGGGATGGCAACAATGGACTGGGAGGAACGGGGGCGTATCGACTGACGTTGGCCAAGACGGGGGATCCCGTCGTGGTTTCGGCCGGTGACGAAGGTGGTCCGATGACAAACGGCGCTATTCATTTGGGCGATATCGCGATCGGCGACTTGGATGTCTGGACGGTAGTCGCAGGGGTCGGAGATTCGATCGTTGTGCGGGCGGGAGAGATCGTCAGCGGGAGTACGCTGTACCCGTGGATTCGGATCTTTGGACCGAGTGGAATTCAACTGTCGACAGTCTCCTCGGCGGTGGCTGCGGAGGTTTCGATTCGTTCGACGAACAATGGCGTGTTCACGGTCGTGGTGGGAGATGGCAACAATGGACTGGGAGGATCGGGGGCGTATCGACTGACGTTGGCCAAAACGGGGGATCCTGTCGTGGTTTCGGCGGGTGACGAAGGTGGCGCGATGACGAACGGCCTCATTCATTTGGGCGAGATCTCGATCGGGGATTTGGATGTCTGGACGGTGATCGCAGGGGTCGGAGATTCGATCAATGTGCGGGCGGGCGAGATCGTCGGCGGAAGTCTGCTATACCCTTGGATTCGGATCTTTGGGCCGACCGGAGCTCAACTCGAGTCTGCCTCTGGCGCGGCCGCTGCCGAAGTTGAAACTCGCGCTACCGAGAATGGAACCTTCTTGGTGATCGTGGGCGATGGCAATAATGGACTAGGCGGAATTGGAGCATACCGACTGACACTGGCGAAGATCCGAGGTGCGACCGCAGTCTCCGGTGGAGACGAAGGTGAATCAATGTTGAATGGAGCCAACCACGATGGGGAGATCCCCACAGGGGACTTAGATGTTTGGTATTTCTCTGCCTGCACTGGAGAGATGATTACCCTTCAACTCAACGAGACGGGTACCGGGACCCTTCGCCCATGGATGCGACTCTACGGCCGCGACGGCGCGCGGATCAATTCCGAAGCCAACGCCAATGGGGCCCGCATCAGTCGCTTGATTCCCGCGAGTGGCACCTATGTCGTAGTTATTGGCGACGGTAACAGTGGACTGGGTGGAATAGGATCCTATCGATTAACGGGTGAGGGTCAGTACGGCCTTTATGGGAGCGCAAAGGTTTGTCCTGTGAAGACCGGTTCAACGTTTAGTCTGGACGGAGCCGGCTGGCCGGCGGGTGCCCCCTATATCGTTACTGCGACGACGGATCTGACGTTGCCACTAGCGATCTGGACACCGATCGCAACCAATACCTTCCGATCCTTTGGTGAGATTAGCATACCCAATCTCGTTAAATTCGATCTGGGGCAACAGTTTTTCCATATCGTTCCGCAATGAGAATGGGCCGCAGGCAATGATACGATTCATCCTCGCATTCCTTCTGCTGAGCACCGGCCTTGCTCAGTCGTTCGCGGCACGCTTGGAATTCAACCGAGAGATCCGACCGCTCATGGCCGACACGTGCTTTCGATGCCACGGCTTCGATGCAGCGGCCCGGAAGGGTGGTTTGCGCCTGGACGTGCGAGCGGACGCTTTGAAGCCGGCAAAATCGGGAGCCGTGCCGATCGTTCCGGGCCGCCCTGAAGCCAGCGAGGTCATACGTCGGCTCTTTACCCAGGATGCCGACGACGTGATGCCGCCGGTGGAACTTCACAAGGAACTCACTGCCGCTCAAAAAGAGCTCTTTCGCCGATGGATCGCTGAAGGCGCTGAATACCAGGGGCACTGGTCCTTCCAAGTCCCGGTTCGACCTGCGATTCCCGAGATTCGGGCCGCTTCGGGAGAACCTGTGCGCCATCCGATCGACGCATTCATCCGGGCAACGCTCGCTCAGAAGGGCCTCCAATCCGCGCCCGAAGCGGATCGGGTAACGTTGATTCGGCGTCTGACGCAAGATCTCACAGGCCTTCCGCCAACGCCGGCAGCGGTGGACGCATTCCTGTCCGATTCTTCTCCGCAGGCGTACGAACGGGTGGTGGACCCGTTGCTGAATTCGCCGCGGTTCGGCGAGCGGATGGCTCAAGATTGGCTCGATGCCGCGCGGTTTGCCGACAGCAATGGGTATCAGGTTGACCGCGACCGCGAGATGTGGGCATGGCGCGATTGGGTAGTGAGCGCCTTTAACCGCAATCTGCCCTTTGATCAGTTCACGGTCGAGCAACTGGCAGGGGATCTTCTGCCCGGTGTAACCCTGGAGCAACGGATCGCTACGGGGTTTCATCGGAACCACATGATCAACGAGGAAGGGGGCATTATCCCGGAAGAATTCCTCGCGGAATATTGTGCCGATCGCGTCGAAACCACCGCCACGGTGTGGTTGGGTCTGACCTTCAACTGCGCGCGCTGCCACGATCATAAGTATGATCCCATTACTCAGCGCGATTTCTATGGTCTTTATGCCTTCTTCCATAATGTCGCCGAGAAAGGAGTCGGAGACTATAGCGTGGATTCCCGCCATAGCGCCCCTCCGTTGGTCAAACTTCCAGCGCCTGAACTCGAGGCGAAACTATCCTTGTTGAATAGGGAACTCGACGACCAGAGCGCCGCGCTCACCAACAGCACGCGGATTATCCTCGCCGAGCCGTCCCGTTGGGAAGAGCAGGTTCGATCCGCCACGATGGCTTGGAAGCAGGGTACTCTGTTAAGTGGGGACGCCGGTACGAACGGGAGCACGGTCGTGATTGAGGGGAATCTGTTGAAATTCAAACCCGGCCAGACGAACGCCAGCACCCTGACGTTTACGGCAAAGTTTCCGTTGTCGGTGCTCACCGCCTGTCAGTTCGAGTTGACTCGACTGGATGCCGGATCGATCAACAGCACGAACACTGTGCTGATCAACGAGCTAAGAGTCTTCCGGGCGGAAGGTTTGGCCACGGAAACCAATGCGCTGTCTCTCCGGCCACGTGCTCTTGACGGTTCCGTCGCCGCCGAAGCTTTGGCCAAGGCCCTGGACAAGAAGACTACCACCGCGTGGCCAGGCGTGTTCACCACGAACTCCAAGGTTGTGGCCAGTCTCGATTCGTTGGACCCGCTCCGTGGCAGCGGTCACGTGCAATTGCGCTTCGAACTGGATTTTACAATTCCTGAAGCGCCGTTCCCATGGCAACTCTTGGTCCGCGCCACGTCACTCCCGTTGGATCTGCTGGTCTCACCGGACGTGCAGAGCATCCTACAAAAAGGAAGTGAGGATCGGAAAGAAGACGAGCGCAAGAAACTTGACGAGTTTCGGTTGGCTCAATCATTGGTCCATACAACGACTCGCCAAAAAGTTGAGCAACTTCGGAAGCAAGTTCAAGACACCGATAACTCCATTCCGGTGACGCTGGTCATGAGTGAGCTCGAACAGCCCCGAGAAACATTCATCCTCATGCGGGGTGCCTACGACAAGAAAGGTGACCAAGTTCAGCCCAACACGCCGGGGAGTTTGCCCGCCTTTCCATCGGATTTCCCCCGAAACCGTCTCGGATTGGCCCGATGGCTCACGGGCTCGGCCAATCCCCTTACCGCACGCGTCATCGTAAACCGGCTTTGGCAATCCCTCTTCGGCATTGGGATTGTGCGCAGCGCGGAAGATTTCGGAATTCAGGGGGAATGGCCAAGTCATCCAGACCTGTTGGATTGGTTGGCCACGGAATTCGTCCGCAGCGGCTGGGATGTGAAAGCGATTCTCCGGTTGATGGTCACGAGCGCAACGTACCGTCAGGACTCTCGTTCGACGGAGGCATTGCGGGCGGTCGATCCCGAGAACCGTTGGCTTGCGCGCGGTCCGCGATGGAGGCTGTCAGCCGAGGCAATTCGAGACCAGGCACTCGCGGTCAGCGGATTGCTGGTCGGCCAACTCGGCGGGCCTTCGGTGAAGCCTTATCATCCGCCCGGCCTGTACGAGCAGGTCGTGGCAGGGTCTTCCGCCGAAACCTATGTCCAAGACAAGGGTTTGAGCCTCTACCGACGCACCCTCTACACTTACTGGAAACGATCCGTGCCAAACCCGGCGTTGCTTTTGTTCGACCGGCCGTTCCGTGAGACGTGTGCGGTACGTCGAGCTCGGACGACGACGCCGCTGCAGGCGCTCAATCTCTTGAACGATCCGACATTTGTCGAAGCGGCACGGGCATTGGCCCAACGGATGATCCGTGACGGGGGTCTTTCGGTCGAGTCGAGATTGGGATACGGGTTCCGTTTGGTCACCGCTCGTTGGCCGCGCCCGGCAGAACTTGTGGTCCTCTCGGCGGGATTGCGTCGGGCCGAAAGAAGTTTCCAAACCGATCCAAGCGGGGCAGGGGAGTTGGTCAACGTCGGGGAATCGAGCCGGGCGCCAGACATGGATTTGGTCGCCCTTGCCGCCTACACCACGATTGCCAGTACGATCTTGAATCTCGACGAAACCGTAACCAAAGAATGAATTCCGATCCCGTCACTCTCACGCGACGCCTTTTCCTCGGGCGTAGCGGTGCTGGCATCGGCAGCATGGCGGTGGCATCGTTGCTCAAGCCGGCGTTGATGGCGTCGAATTCCGCTATCCCCAGTCATCCCGCCCATACTCGGCCCAAGGCGCGACGGGTAATCTACCTCACGCAAGCGGGAGCGCCGTCTCAGCTCGATTTGTTCGATCACAAGCCTGGACTGCGGGCACGCTTCAAGGAAAACCTTCCTGATTCCGTCCGGGCTGGCCAACGGCTCACCGGCATGACCTCCGGACAAAAAAGCTATCCCATTGCCCCGACGCCCTTCGCTTTTCACGCCCACGGGCTCAGCGGAACCTGGCTAAGCGAGCTTCTTCCGCACACCGGGCGCGTCGTCGACGATCTCTGCTTGATCCGATCCGTGCACACCGAGGCGATTAATCACGACCCGGCGATGACGATGCTGCAAACGGGAAGTCAAGTCGCTGGACGACCCTCACTCGGGGCCTGGCTCTCATACGGTTTGGGGTCGGAAAATTCCAATCTCCCGGCGTTTGTGGTCATGATTTCACGACCGAGCGGCCCGACCAACGCCCAACCCTTGCATGAGCGCATGTGGGGTTCGGGGTTTCTTCCGTCGCAGCATCAAGGGGTTCGGTTTAGTCCGGGGCGTGATCCCGTGCTCTTCTTGACCAATCCACCGGGCATCAATTCCGAACGGCGGCGTGGAATGCTGGATGACTTGGCTGAGTTGAACCGCCAGAAGTTCGAGGACTACCAGGATCCGGAAATTCAAACCCGTATCGCCCAGTATGAATTGGCCTATCGAATGCAGTCTTCGGTTCCTGAGCTCACCGACCTCTCGAAGGAGCCAAAATCGACCCTCGACCTCTACGGGCCGGAGGCGACAAAGCCTGGGACGTTTGCCGCCAATTGTATTCTGGCCCGGAGATTGGCCGAGCGTGGGGTGAGGTTTATACAGCTCTACCACCGCGGCTGGGATCAGCATGCCAGCCTACCCGAGCACATCCGCCATCAGGCGCGGGATATCGACCAACCGTCGGCTGGATTATTGATCGATCTGAAACAGCGCGGCCTGTTGGAGGACACCGTTGTCCTCTGGGGAGGGGAGTTCGGTCGAACGGTCTTTAGCCAGGGTGAGTTGACAGCGACGAGTTTCGGCCGGGATCATCATCCACGGTGCTATTCGATGTGGGTCGCAGGTGGTGGGATCCGGCCCGGGATGGTTTTCGGTGAGACGGATGAGTTTTCGTATAATATCGTGCGAGACCCCGTGCACTTGCACGACCTGAACGCAACCATCCTGCATTGTCTCGGTTTAAATCACCTGGGTCTGACCTTCCGCCACTTGGGTCGAGATTATCGCCTCACCGATATCCATGGGACTGTCGTCCGAGGAATCCTCAGCTAGTGCGATTGACGCGCAAAGGCTTATGGATTGAGTCGAAACTGAATCGCGTAAAGATCCGCATCGCGGAGCAAGAATCGCAGGCGCACTGGCTCGCCGGCGAGCGCCCCCAGCTTGGGCTCCCTCCCGGGCCTGTTCCAAGCCTTCCACTGCACTGGGTGCTCGATCTTATCTCCCACGAACGGCTCGCAGTCCGCGAATGAGAATCCCTCGATCGGCGTGCCATCCATCGACTGCATCTCGCAGCGCACTTCACCCGATGCGGCTGTGGCCGCGTTCAGCATCAGTTGCTGGCCGTCAAAACGGAAGGGCTTGGTGACCATCTCACCCCGGTCCGCACCGGCGTGGACTGATGCAAATCCGTCCGTCCGCAGCACATAGCGGTCACCGCTGCCGACATGGTAAATAGACATTTCCTCGGCGCTGGTGGGAACGACGTTGAGCGCCGCGTAGTTGGCCCGATTTCCCCAGCGAGCGGGATCGAGTCCGGGCCGGATAAACGCCTCCGCGAATGGCCGCTCATATCGGTCAAGGGAGCGAGCCGACATGAAGAGAATCTCGGTACTGCTCCCCCGACTTTCCATATACCGCGTTGGCAGCGCGATCAGCACGTGCGGGGCGCGGAAGTACGGATGAGTCTGGCTCGTGTAGAGGTGCTCGTCCGGAAGGTTTTGTACAAAAGCAATGGGCTTGGACCAGGCGACGAAATCGGTGGAGGTCGCCCGACTGATCGATCGCAGGCCGTTCTTCCAGGTTCGCAAACAACAGACGTAGAGCTTTTCCTCTGGCGACCAGAAAGCCACGTTCTGGGAATCAAATCCAAACTCGGTTAACGGGAGGACCGGCTCGTTCGACACCCGCTGCCAATGGATGCAGTCGGGCGACGCAAAGGTGTACAGGCCGCCCTTGATTCCCACGGCGGCGCCTGGCGTGGCCTTTTGCACGGCACGCACCGCGGAGTCGTGTAGGCCGGCGATGGCCTTGAAGCGCTGATTCGCCGGGACGTCGGGCCGCGAGTCGAGGAAGGGAGAAAAATTATGACAGAAAGGCGATTCCCGCAGGATCGAGTTGTTGGCGCGAGTTCCGGCGACCTCCTGTAGTGTCAGCTTCGGGAACGTCCACTCGTGGCCATCGGTGCTCTCGGCATAACAAGTCGTCTCGCCCGGGTTACCGTCATAGTCCCCGCCCCGATACAGTGGGTCGGTGCCCCGGTACACGGCACGGTAGAGATCGCCGTCTTTGATGACCGTCGCATAGACGCCAACCAACGGGTTTTTCGGACGAGAGGCCTTGACCGGTGCCTGCAGCGTTAGTGTCGTTCCATCCAACCGATCGATCAGGTGCCTATCGACGAATGGTTCGAGGCGTGATCCGATGTTGAGAACCGGTGCAATGTGGGCCAAATCGCGAAGGACTTCGAACGGAGGTTCGTAAGCTTTCTCGCCCAGTTCGCGCGAAGTGAAAAAATTGAAGAGGTAGACGCCATCGGAGGAATTCTTGATGAGCTCCGTCCCCGCGCGGCGATATTCCTCAGCGGTAAGGTTTTTCTGACCTCCTCCCTTCGTGCATTCGATTCCTCCGTA
Organism: Akkermansia muciniphila; assembly: GCA_945861565.1. Taxonomy (GTDB): domain Bacteria; phylum Verrucomicrobiota; class Verrucomicrobiia; order Limisphaerales; family UBA9464; genus SIBK01. The sequence continues at coordinate 1,411 of CAMAUY010000145.1, read as the reverse complement.
GACCGGGACGGTCGTGATGGCTTGCTTCCAGGCCGTGATGGGCAGATCGCCCCGTTCGAACAAAAACTCGGAGACGGCCACAAAATCGACCCAGCCGAATCGCACCCATGCTGGCACGTCACATCCGAGTTGCCGGACGGTCTCGGGCGTTGGCGGTGTGCGGCCGTAATTGGATGGTACGCGGACCGCCAGCACCAATCGGTGGTCACGTTCACGGCCGACGCTGTTAAGCATTGTGCGAACCCGCTTGACTAACGAGTTCATCTTGGCCACACGCTCTTCCGTTGAACCGTCTTTGAAGAACATGGGGAAACGATTGAAGTCGAGTTCGATGCCGTCGCAGTCGTAGCGCCGCACGGCCTCTTCGATCAGCCGATACGTGTAGTCACGGACCTCTTCGCGTCCGAAGTCCATGGCACCCTTGCCGCGATAAGGCTCGGTCCCCAATCTCCACTCGGGATGGTCCACCAGGAACTGCGTCCGAAGGAAGTCGTTGCCGTGATCGTCGTTCATGCGGAACGTGAGCAATGCCTCGCGGCCACGTCGCTTCGCTTCGGAGAGCATGACGGCATACGGATCAACACCGCTTTCAAAGAATGCCTGCAAATTCCGGAATCGCTGCTGTTCAGACGCGGGCCATTTCGTTCGCTCTTCCGGTGTTGATAGCGTCCCTCGCATCGTTCCAACTTTCGTTGGGTAGTACATCACCTGCGCATTGACACAAACCAGAACGGTATCGACGCGGCTTCCGTCGTAGGCGACCTCTGCGATCAATTGTTCGACGTCATCCCGATTCACCGGAACGGGCGCTTTGCTGTCGGCTTTCGTCGTCAGGCAAGAATCACCGTCGAAGTTATAAAGCACCCGACGGGGCCCAAGACGGCGGATTACCCCCGCTGGAGAGCGCGGGCCGAGGGCGCTTAGGTCGATCTGCTTAATTTTCGGGGCCTCTCGCAAAGAGCCCCCGACGCTCGGCAGCGGCCCGTCCTTTGTTCCCGCTCGCGGTTCCGCCGCGCGCCCGGAAGCAGTATCCGTTCCGTTGGTTGCGACAAAGAAATTCGTTTCGAACCGGCCGGGCTCCGCCGAAAGCAACGTGAAGACGGATCCGACGGTAGCGAGGAGGCAGGCGATGACGCGGTTTCTCATGAGGGTCCAATGCATCGGAGTGAATGAATAGCAAATCTTCGAGAGAAGCAGCAACTGCGGAGGTCATATCGAATCCTCGCCACATTGAGTTCGTGCTAGACGCCTAACCGCTCAAAATGAAGTTGCTTCAAATTGGTGGAGAGAGAATTGGGCAAATCATGCATCATGAAAGCCATTAAAAATTCTTCTCTCAAATCCCGCCGCAAATTCGACGAAACCTTCAAGCGCGAAGCGGTCAATAACTGGCTCGCCAGTGGCAAGTCCG
>CAMAUY010000144.1 GCA_945861565.1 Akkermansia muciniphila | reverse complement strand
TGCTCAACCTCACGACACTTTCCAGCAACTTGACCCGGTACGGGCTGCTCTATAAACCGAAGGCCGTAAAACCGATGTCTCCGGACCCATTGCGTGGAGGGCGCTCGGGAATTCGCTGAGCGACTTATGCTATGAATCTTCAGACCATCGCCACCACGTTCAGTCCGATCGAGGCTCAACTGCTCGCTTCGCGGCTTCGCGCCGAAGGCCTCTATGTCTATGTGCACAGTGAACTGGCTGCCCACGCGATCGAGGGGTATTCGATGTCGGTCGGAGGTCTTCGCATCCAGGTGCCGGAAGATCAGGTCGCGGCCGCTCAGGAAATCCTCGCGGCAAAAGATCCCGAAACACCGGAACCGAACTCCGTCTAAAGTTTGGATCTCGACGTTCCCTCATGTCTCCCGCACTCCGCCGCGCTCTGGCCCGGCTTTTGGCCGCGGATGAATTCCGTACCGACCCCGTCACGCTGGCGTCGCACGGAGGCGACAAATGGTTTAGCCATCACGAACCGGACGTTGCCGCTCTGCCCGGTTCGGTTGAATCCGTCGTCCGCATCCTGAAATTCGCCCATCGCTACCGCGTTCCCGTCACCGCCCGCGGTGCCGGATATGGCTACGTGGGTGGCTGCGTGCCCGTGCGCGGAGGCATCGCCCTTTCCCTGATCCGGCTGAATCGGATCCGCGAAATCTCCGCCACCGATTTCGTCGCCGTCGTGCAACCCGGTGTGATCCTGGAACGACTGCAAAATGAGGTCGAGCAGCGGGGACTGTACTATCCTCCCGACCCCGCCAGCCGGGCCGATTGCACGATCGGCGGAAATCTCGCCACGAACGCGGGCGGACCGCGGTGTCTAAAGTATGGGGTGACGCGGGATTACGTGCTCGGGCTGGAAGTGATCCTTGCGGACGGCACCCGGGTCCGTCTCGGAGGACGCACGCATAAGAACAAAACGGGGTTTGATCTCCACCGGTTATTTGTGGGCTCCGAGGGAATGTTGGGCATCATTACGGAAGCCACGCTCAAGCTGCTCCCGCTCCCGCCGTTCAGGGCCTGTCTGGCGGCCGGATTCGCCGATCTCCGGAGTGCCACTCATGCGATCCAAGACATCTTCAGGGCAGGATTTCTGCCGAGCGCCCTTGAACTGGCAGATGCCTTCACTCTGGCGGCAGCCCGCCAGCGCACCCGATCCCGACTTCTCGCCGGTTGCGATGCCCTCTGCATTGTGGAACTCGACGGCCAGGAGCGCAGTGTCCGCCACGAGATCGCCGCGCTCACCCGAGTGATCGCCACTCACCGGCCGGTCGTTCTTCGACGAGGATTCGGCCATGAAGGTTGCGAGCAATTCTGGAAGCTACGTCGCGAATTCAGCTACTCACTCCGGGATACCGGTCTGACCAAACTCAACGAAGATGTGGTCGTGCCCCGGGGAAAACTGGAGGCCCTGTTCCAACTGGCCGCTCGTCTGCAACGCCAACACAAGCTTCCGATCGCCTGCTTCGGACATGCGGGCGACGGCAACATCCATGTAAACGTAATGTTGGATTCGTCCTCAAGGGACCAACTCGCCCGGAGTGAGCGGGCGCTGGATGGCCTCTTCAAAGGAATCCTCGCGCTCGGTGGAAGCATCACCGGCGAGCACGGCATCGGGTTGGCCAAGAAACCCTGGTGGCCAATCGCTGTTTCAGCCGAAGCGCGCGCCATGCATCGTGTCGTGAAGCAGGCGCTGGATCCCCGCGGAATTCTGAACCCCGGTAAGTTTCTGGATCCGTAATTCATGGCGTATTGCGTCAACGTCCGTGCACTGCCACCGCATTCAATTCCACACTCCAACTCGCAACGGGTGCTTCCGGTCGATGTTGTCAAAAAAGTGCGCCTCGCTTCGAGAAACGCCTCAAACCTCCCAGTCGTCCAGCTTGAGCCCGACTACGCGACTAAATTCACGCGTGTTATGCGTCACGAGGGTCAACCCGTGATGCAGGGCGATTGCGGCAATTTGGAGGTCGTGGGGTCCGATCGGCGACCCAGCACGTTCCAACTCTCGGCGGATTTCTGCACACTTGCGGGCGCACACATCATCGAAAGGAAGCGAAACAAACGGGCCGAGAAAACTATCCAGCTTGGCCTGTTCAGCCGCCGGCTTCGCGCTCCGCTCCGCACCATGCCGGAGTTCATAGACGACCACCGAACAGAGCACAACGTCGCTCGCCTTGACCGACTGCCAGCGTGCGATCAGTCGGGAATTGTGCTGCCGTAGAAGTGTGATGCACGCGTTGGTATCAGGTAGAAAAGTCATGCGAGCGGCAGCCGTTCCTCGGACTGCCCCTGCGGAGGTCGCTCCAAACCGGGCATCGAGCCAGCGACCCGCTCAAAAAAACCGGCCGGCCATCCGTTCGTGTCTACTTCCGTCGCCTGGCGCAGCGGCCGGACCCGCACGACCACGGCAACGTCCGTATCCAGCAAGCTGGTTGCGAGGCTCAGTTTCAGCACGCCATCGCGACCGGTGTGTCCGCGCGCTTCAATGGCTTCGTTCAACATGGCGGCACGCTATCTCGCCGAAGCGGGTTAGACCAGTCTGCAGTTTGCTGGATATCCATCGGATTTCTCCCGCTCTCGCGCAGCGTTCTGAGGCTCAGGGCATCCTGGCGCTTCGCCAGTCGCACACCCCTTTCATCGGTGACCAAGGGGCAATGGAAAAAAGCGGGCGCCACCTCACCGAGGGCGCCATAGAGGAGCAACTGACGTGCGGTGCTCGCGAGTAAATCGCGCCCACGCACCACTTCCGTGATTCGCATCGCGGCGTCATCGACCACACACGCGAGCTGGTAGCTCGGTACACCCTCCGGCCGCCAGACAACAAAGTCCCCAAATTCTACACCCGCCACGAATTTCTGCGGACCGCATCCGCCATCAACAAATTGGACTTGCCGGCCGTCCTTGACCCGAAAACGCCACGCCACTTCCGGCCGAGAACGACGAGAACCGGGCGAGATCCGCTCCGGGCGACAGGTCCCCGGATAAACCGGTTCCTCGTCGCCGTCGTGCGGGGCCTGGAGGGCGTCGAGGATGTCCTTGCGCGAACAATGACAAGGGTAAAGGAAGCCGGCCGATCGGAGCGTTTCGAAGGCATCACGATAGAGCGACAATCGTTGGCTCTGGTTGTAGGGTCCATACCGGCCTCCGATGTCCGGACCCTCGTCCCAATCGAGGCCCAACCACCGCAAGTCTTCCAGAAAACCCGTCACAAACTCCGGACGGCATCGAGCCGCGTCCAGATCGTCATTTCGCAGGATGATTCGACCTCCCGCCGCGCGCGCCCGTTGCCACGCCCACCAAAAGGTACGCGCATGCCCGAGGTGAAGACGGCCGGTCGGAGACGGCGCCAACCGACCGCGGTAGCCGGCCCTGGAATCGGGCGTCTGAATCTCCGGAATCATGAGTCGTTCGCCATCCACTCCGAAAAGCTCGGCAGTGGAAACGGCAACAAGGACTGAACCCGGCTGCAATTGAGGGACGTATCGGCCGGTCTCGGTGGTCCTTGGTAAGCAATGCGCGATACCGCCATGCGGGGAGCAATGATTCCGGGATGCCGTCGCACGACACACTCGGCGATGTCCCACCGAGAAAGGCGCTCCGAACCCGCGACATGATACAACCCTTTGGCCCGCTGATTGAGTAGTTCCCAGAGCACCCGGGCCGTCACAACCGCGGGAATCGGACACCGAAATTCATCGGTAAAGAAGGAGAGGGTTTTCCCGGCTTGCCACGCCGTCATCATTTCCTCGTTAAAGGAACGATTCCCAGTCGGCGATGCGCCGTAGTTAAGTGACGTGCGCACGACCGTATGCCGGGGATTCTTGAGAATGAGTTGCTCCCCTTCGATTTTCGTCTCCGCGTAAACGCTCATCGGGTTCACCGCGTCGGTTTCGGAGTATCCGCCCTTGCGACCATCGAAGACCATGTCGGAAGAAAGAAAAATCAACGGAATGTCCGTCGCTAACTCCGCAAGGACCCGAGTCCCGTCGACATTGATCCGCCGCGCCAGACCGGGATCCCGCTCGCAATCGACAGGCCTGCTAACGGCACCGCAATGGATAATGGCGGAGGGATGTTCCTGGTGAAAGCACTCCGCCACGGACCTGGGATCCGCCAGATCGAACTGACGGCGCGTCCTGGGGCAGACGATCCAACCGGCCGCAAATCGCGCGGACATTTGCACGACGAGGCTGCCAATCAACCCGGTGGCACCGGTCACCCAAACCTGGGAATGGCTGGGGGCGCTGATTTCATTCACACGACGAGCATGCCGAAACAATTGAATGGATGTCCACTGGACGCCTTTGGGGGTACCCCTTTATAACCACGCCGGACCTAACCATGTTTTTCCGCCGCAAGAAGAATCCTGATGAGCATCGATACTACCTGTTGCCCGGGCAGGGTCGCGGCAACCGGCGGAAGCGGAAACAGCAATTCTTCTGGGCCTGCATCGCCGGTGCAATCGTTGCCATTTTGGTTGGTGCCGCAATGTGGCTCGTCAACAATCCGCCGCGTTGACCTCCGGATTCGCCCCCGCTGCCAGTTCCTCGGCAGGATACGTCCAAATCTCAGCGAGCGTCGGATGGTAGTGCGGTAGCGCGGCGAGCTGGGCCGCCGTCATCCGAGCCGCCATGGCAATCATGATCTCGTGAATCAATTCGCCGCCCTGCGGGCCGACGCAACTACCCCCAAGAATCTCTCCGGTGGCACGCTCGACAATCAGCTTCACGAGTCCCTCCTTGGCACCGAGAATCATCGATTTACCATGGTCGTTGAACGGATAGGTCGCGACCGCCACGTCGCGCCCCCCAGCCCGAGCTTTCGTTTCCGTCAATCCGACCTGCGCAACCTGAGGTTCGGTAAACACCACGCTCAGCAACAGGCGGGTATCGAAGGCACGCAGTTTCTGCGGATAAAGAATGTTGTGAGCGGCAATTTCCCCCTGGGAGATCGCGAGATGAACGAGCTCATACGGACCACAGCAGTCGCCAGCAGCATAGATGCCTGGTTGAGTCGTCCGTTGATTTGAATCAATTCGAATGCGCCCGTTTTCCAAGGAAACGCCGGCGCATTCGAGGCCTAATCCGGCGATATTGGGCACTCGGCCCAACCCATGAAATATATGCTCAGCCTCGACCTGACGAAGCGTTCCCCCGTGACTAAAGAGGAGTCTGCGCCCCCCGGGGACGGTCTCCACGCGCTCGATTTGAGTATCGGTGAACAGCTCGATACCTTCCCGGCGAAGTGCCCGCTCCAATTCCGTCGCCATCTCCGGGTCGCTATCTCGCAGAATGTGCGGCCCGCGTTGAATGATCGCCACCCGTGTTCCCAGTCGTGCAAAGAATTGGGCAAACTCCAGCGCCACCGGTCCACCTCCCAGCACGATCAACGACTCCGGCGCAGTTTTCAAACCGAGCGCATCATCGCTCGTGAGGTAGCCAGCCTCCGGCAGTCCAGAAATCGAAGGCACGGGTATCGTCGAGCCCGTGGCAAGAATGATCTGGGGTGCTCGCAGCCGTTTTCCATCGCTCAGTTCCACCGTCCGGGCATCGCTCAAGCGCCCCCCAGTCCGGAATAATTGAAAGCGCCCGTCCTGGAGCTGTTTTTGACGGTCCGTGGAAAAATTCGCAACCAACTCGTCTTTGCGAGCCATCAGCCTCGTGAAATCGACCCGAACCTGTCCGGCGTGAATTCCCCACTCCGCGGCATCGCGGATCGACTGGCGAAGTTCCGCACCGTGCAGGAGTGCTTTGGTGGGCATGCAACCCCGCAAGATGCAAAGCCCCCCGAGCTGAGGTGAACCCTCAACCACCGCCGCGCGGGCACCTCCCCCTGACAACGTACGCGCTGCCGCGTATCCGGCACTCCCCCCACCCAGGACGATTGCATCGAAGTCAAAATCAGACATCCGACGAGTGTCCCCGGCTGACACACGTCTGGCAATCATCCGTCGCTGCCAGCAGCCGGCAGCGGGCGCATCCCGAAGTTGTTGGAGAAGGTAGCGGACGCCGCGCTGCGGCGTCCCCGCGCCGTTCAGGCGCGGCACGAACCGCGCTGCGGCCCTGTCCGCCCGCTATACGCGGGCGGGGTTGTCGCAGCGCGACAACCTCTACCAACAACTTGGGGATGCGACGGCCCGGTGCTCTCACCCTCCCCAAGTCCTTGATTCTTCGCCAAGAAACAGCCTATCCTGGGCAAACTACGCGAAGCCATTCCGTGCGATGGGCGGGTAGCGTGACGACACCATGAAACCGAATCCTCTACTTCTCTCCATCCTCTTCGTTGCGGCGGCGGGGCTTTCCGTGCTGCTCGCCCAACCGAAGAACAACCGCGCATCCAAGGAGTTCATGCGCGACAAACTGGAACTATCGCAACGCCTTCTCGAGGGGCTGGCGACTGAGGACTACGGCCTCATCATCGCCAAGGGATCTCGACTCAGCGCCATGAGCCAGGAGGCGAGCTGGCGGATGTTCGAGAACCCGGCGTACGAGCAGCAGAGCTTCACCTTCCGACGGCACATGGATTCGCTGGTTAAGGCGGCCAAGGACAGGAATCTCGACGCCGCGACGCTCGCCTATGTGCGCGTGACGATGAGTTGCGTGGATTGCCACAAGCTCATGCGCGGAAAATTGGTTGTGTCAGCAGACGACTTGCGGCCGGCGACGCTGGCAACCCTCTCGAGGCTCCATTAAGCCGGCCATCCCCCGAATCGGATTGCTTCACGCCGGCGGCATCCGCACAACCAGCACCGGCTTGAGGGTAAGAGCCACGAGCTTTTGCGCCACCGAGCCAAGGACTGCGGCGGCCAATCTGGAGTGTCCTTGCGAACCTATGCAAATGAGGTCGGCGCCGAATCGGTCGGCCTCCTGGCCGACGGTCGCCGCCGGGTCGAGACCTTCCAACACCACGACGTCGCTGCGGATGCCGCGGTCGGCCGCCTGCTGTGGAACAAGTGAACGGAGTTTTGCCTTCAGCTCTCCCACCTCTTTTGAGTGTTCTTTTTGTGATCGGCGTTGGCGGTCGAAGTGCGGCACCAGCGGACTCGGCATTTCCACGGGAGGGATGACGTGGACCAGTCGAACCGTGCCACCGGCCGCGAGCGCGGAGTACGCGTAAGGAATAGCATGATTGCCCGGTTCGGAGAAATCGGTCGTGACCAGAACGCGATGGATTTGAGGAATTGGTGCGGACGACGTGTCCGCTCCAAACGACGACGGAATACAGGCCACACTGGTCGGCGCGTGATGAAGGAGAGCACGGGACACGGATCGATGCATCAACCGACTCAAGCCATGACGCTGATGGGTACCGACGACGATGAGGTCGGCTTCCTCCTCGTTCGCCATTTCAATCAAGTAGAAATCGGGCGCTCCCCAACTCGGTGTGATCCGTACGCGGGCACTGGCGTCGCCCAGCAGCCGGTTCAGTTTCGCCTGCAAGTCGCGTTCGAGCACCTGTTCGACTTCGGGTGGGTTCTGGGAAAATGACACCAGCGAATGAATTCCGAGCCGTCGCCGCTCTTCGGCCGGCCAATCAACGTGGCCCAGAACGACTTCGCAGGGACCAATACTCTGCAACTCCTTCACCCAGCGAATCGCCGCCTCCGCACTCGCGGTGAAGTCCCCTGCGATAAATACCCTCAATTTCCGCCTCCCCTCGGCCCATTCGATGAGCGGCTTGGCGTCACGTACCACCAGCGTGGGAACCGGGGACGCTTCTGCCGTGCGCTCAGCGACGCTTCCAATGAGCAGTCGACTGACAGCAATGTGGCCGAGCGACGCCGTGACCAACAAGCGGGTTTCAGGGCGAGCAGCGACGCGCAGGAGTTCTGCTTCCGGGTGGCCCTCGATCAACTCCGTGCGCACTTCCACGTCGCGATCGCGCAGCAGGGAGGCTTCGTGCACCAGTTTCTCCTGCGCCGACTTCTCAAATTGTCGGTGAATCGCCACCATCTCATCCGTCAAGATGGACTTCTCCACCACATGCACGAGCAGCAAGGGCAGGCGACTCCGCAGTGCGATTGCCGCCGCGGCATTGACGGCTTCATTCGCATGGATCGAGAAATCCGTGCCGCAGACGATTTGCCCCCTGGGACCCTTCTCGGCAGAGCGTTCTAAAGGCTGTTGTTTTTTGCGCATGAGGCGACACTGGCACCAAATACCCCATCTCCGCGACTCGCCTTTTGGCCTATTAATGTCATTTTTTGCTACCGGTGTTCGCGGACAATTCGCCGTATTGGGGGTACGGCGCGAATCAAGAAACGATCAGTATCCGCCAAATATCGGGAAGCGGCTCCGCCGGCGATGCACCACGGTCTTCCCCCAGCACAACCAATTATGACTGGACCGCTGACCAACCCCACCCACGAAAGTCCAGGAGGCCAGTTGCCGCCGGGGCCGGCTATCCAGTTGAATCACATTCTCGTGCCAGTGGATTTTTCACCGGCTTCGCGGCACGGCGTGGCTTTCGCCGCGGCTTTGGGTAAACAATTTCAATCCCGCCTTCACTTGCTCCATGTCGTCGAGCCATCGGTGTTGCCCGAGTGGGGTTATGCTCACCTTGCCCGGCGCGATGCCAAGCTGAGCCATGCGGCGGCGGAACGGATGCTCCAAATTCCCGCGGAGTGCGGCGTCGACCCGCAATGGATCGGTTCGACGGATATTTTGGTCGGCGATGCAGATATCAAGATTTGCGAGGCGGCCGCTAAAAATTCCAGCGATCTCATCGTGCTCGCCAGCCACGGCCTCGGTGGCCTGTCCCATCTTGTTCTGGGCAGCACGGCCGAGTACGTTGTTCGCCGGGCGCCGTGTTCCGTGCTGACAGTTCGCGATTGCACAATCCGCGAAAAGGGTGCGGGCATGCCGCGCTTTGATTTAAAACGCATCCTGGTCACGACAGACTTTTCGAACGAATCGAAGAAGTCGTTTCCCTACGCCATGGCACTCGCGCGAACGTTCGACGCGTCGCTGCTGCTTCTCCATGTCGTTCCAGCGCATCTGCCGATGGGGCTCGGCCAGATCGGCTCGGTCTACGACGAGAAACGGCTGCTCGCGGAGGCCCAGGAGCAGATGCCGCGGTTCCGTCAGGCCGAATTTGATCCGGATCTGCGCGTGGACTCTCTGGTTTTGAACGGCGGGCCCGCGCACGAGATTTGCCGAACGGCGGAAACGCAATCCGCCGACCTGATCGTGATGGCGACACACGGACACACCGGGTTCAGGCATTTTGTGCTCGGGAGCATGACGGAGCATGTGGTACGCCACGCACCGTGTCCCGTGCTGGCAGTACGCGAACGACAGCGCGACTTTGTGGGGGAGTGAACGGGGCTCATTGTAGGATTGCGGTGGACAAGAGAGAGTAGCGCTTCAACAAATCACGGGATGCTGGGCATCCGGACGGTGAGAAACTTTAGATCAAAACAAGACAACACCTTATGTCTGCTGCAACGACTTCATCGAATTCCAGAACGCCCGCCGCCGCACCGCCGCGCTTCATCAAGTGGTTCGCCGATATAACCATCGACGATGTGCCGCTCGTGGGCGGGAAGAACGCATCCTTGGGTGAGTTGGTTCGCGAGTTGACCCCGAAGGGCGTCAACGTGCCGAACGGTTTTGCCATTACGGCGGAGGCCTACCGGTATCTCTTGCGTGAAGCGGAACTGGAGGAGCGGATTCGCCAGACGCTCGACGGTCTTGACACCCGCAACATGGAGGCGTTGCGCACGTGCGGAAGCGTGATTCGCGGTTTGCTTCTCGGGGCTTCGATTCCGCCCGAGTTGGAGCACGAGATCATCGCCGCCTACGATTCGCTCAAGGGCCGGCAACCTCATCCCGTGGATGTCGCGGTCCGCTCGAGCGCGACGGCGGAGGACCTGCCGGACGCCAGCTTCGCCGGCCAGCAGGAGACCTATCTCAACGTGCAGGGCCACCTCGAACTGATGAACGCTTGCCTGCGCTGCTTCGCATCGCTCTTCACCGACCGCGCCATCAGCTACCGGGTGGACAAAGGCTTCGACCATTTCAAGGTCGCCCTCAGCATCGGCGTGCAGAAGATGGTGCGCTCCGACCTCGCGAGCAGCGGCGTCATCTTCACACTCGATACCGAGACCGGCTTTCGCGATGTGGTACTCATCAACGGTGCCTACGGCTTGGGCGAAAACGTCGTGCAAGGCTCCGTCAACCCGGACGAATACTACATCTTCAAACCCACGCTGAAGACCGGTCATCGCCCTCTCCTTCAAAAAATTGTCGGTTCGAAGGAATTCAAACTCATCTACGATATCGGCGGCGGAAAGATGGTGAAAAACGTTCCCGTGCCGACCGGCGACCGCGCCAAGTTCGCGAACACCGATGACGAAATTCTCCAGCTCGCGCGTTGGGCCTGTCTCATTGAGGAGCATTACTCGGCCAAGCGCGGCCAGCCGACGCCCATGGACATCGAGTGGGCGAAGGATGGACACACCGGCGAAATGTTCATCGTGCAGGCGCGACCCGAGACCGTGCAATCCCGCAAGGCTGTCGAAGTCATCGAGACCTACAAATTGAGGCAACGGGGCCCGGTGCTCGTCATCGGTCGCAGCGTCAGCGAGAAAATTGCGACCGGCCCCGTCCGCGTCATAAAAAGCGCCGAATTCATCGGGCAGTTCAAGGAAGGAGAGATTCTCGTCACCGACAAGACCGATCCGGACTGGGAACCCATCATGAAGAAGGCCGCCGGCATCGTGACCAATCGCGGGGGGCGCACCTGTCACGCCGCCATTGTCAGTCGGGAACTCGGCGTACCCGCCATCGTCGGCACCGAGCACGGCACGGAATTGCTGAAAGACGGCCAAATGGTGACGATAAGCTGTGCCGAAGGCGACGCGGGTTTCGTTTACGACGGGCGGCTTGAGTTCGACGTGCAGCGCACCCGCCTGACAGACCTCTCTCGGCCACGCACGAAAGTAATGATGAACGTCGCCAACCCGGAGGAGGCGTTCTCGCTCAGTTTTATTCCGAACGATGGGGTCGGACTCGCGCGCGAGGAATTTATCATCACGAGCTATATCAAGGTCCATCCGCTGGCGTTGGTGAACTACCCGCACCTGGAGGCGGGCGCCGTGAAACAACAGATTGACGCATTGACCGCCAGCTACACTGACAAGCCGCAGTTCTTCGTCGACAAACTCGCACAAGGCGTCGCGATGATCGCCGCCGCGTTTTACCCCAAGGACGTCATTCTCCGGCTGAGCGACTTCAAGACCAACGAATACGCCAATCTCATCGGCGGTCGCGCCTATGAACCCACGGAGGAGAATCCGATGATTGGTTTTCGGGGGGCCAGCCGTTACTATAATCCGCGTTATCAAGCCGGCTTCGCACTCGAATGCCGGGCCGTGAAAAAAGTGCGCGCAGAAATGGGCCTGACCAATTTGAAGTTAATGGTTCCCTTTTGTCGCACGGTCGACGAAGGCCGTCGCGTCCAGGCCGAAATGGAAAAGCACGGGCTCAAGCGCGGCGTCGATGGGCTCGAACTTTACGTCATGTGTGAAATCCCCAGCAACGTCATCCTCGCCGACGAATTCGCGGACATCTTCGACGGCTTCAGCATCGGCTCGAACGATTTAACTCAATTGATCCTCGGCGTGGACCGGGATAGTGAAATTGTGGCCCCGATCTTCGACGAACGAAATGCCGCGGTGAAAAAGATGATCGCACAGGTCATCGCGGTTTGCCGAAAACGCGGACGCAAGATCGGCATCTGCGGCCAGGCTCCCAGTGATTATCCCGACTTCGCCCAGTTCCTGGTCGAACAGGGCATCGACAGCATTTCGCTCAATCCGGACACGGTGCTCAAGACTACTGTCACCATTCTGGAGACGGAAAAGAAGCGAGCGAACCCGACTCCCTATGGCTGACACGCCCCAGGCCAGCGGCTTCCTCGCTCGCGGTGGCGCGTGGGTCGTGGCGCAATCTGTCCTGATGACGGCGGTCGTCGTGTCCAGCGTGTGGTTTCACGGGGACGGGACGCGGCTGCCAGTGATCGCGGTGGGGGCCGGGTTGTTGGTTACGGGCGGTTACTTTGGCATTGCCGGAGTCGTCGTGTTGGGGCGCAATCGCACGCCGTTTCCCCAGCCGCGCGAAGGATCGGAACTCGTGCAACGCGGGATCTACGCGCACGTGCGGCATCCACTCTATACCAGTGTCATGCTGACCTCACTCGGTTGGGCGCTGCTGTGGCAAAGCGGCCCAGCACTCCTCGCGACGCTGATTCTGATTCCATTCTTCCACTTCAAGGCGCGACGCGAAGAACGCTGGCTGCGAGGGCAGTTTCCCGACTACGCGGACTACGAACGCACCGTTCCACGTTTCATCCCGCGCATTCGTTGCGCGCCGCAAGCAGGGCAGTTTCAAGATTTTGACTTTAAGGAGGCAGGTGAAACAAAAGACGATGTAAAACTGGACAAAACTCGCTGACTTTATTTAACTGCCGGCATGGCCGAGCCTTTTACGCTACCCGAGCACGAGCAACAAACGCTTTTGGATGA
>CAMAUY010000143.1 GCA_945861565.1 Akkermansia muciniphila | reverse complement strand
CCAGACTCATGGCTTCAGGAAGCCATGCGCTTACTTTCAAGCGTGGCCATTGTGAAAAATCAGCCGAGTTCTCAATATCCCGCCTGCCTATTGTTCTTCCGCGGGTCCATCCTTCAACCAATCCGGCCAATCCACTTTTCTTGAAACTGTCCTGCCGTTTCCTGGTGGGCCATTTTCTTTTGTTGCTTCGAGTGTGAAGCACGCGAACATCCCGGGTAATGCCGCGGGCCCAATGATTTCGACTCATCCCACTGGCGTTCAATCTCAAACAAAGGGACAGGTTCATTATTGTTCATTCTTTCATGGACTCCAATGAACCTTCAAGGGGCCGCAAATTACCGACAAAGAATCGCAGTCCACCGGCAGCGGTTCGGGAATGACTCCCGTAAGGTCCCGCGCATGAAATGGAACGTGAGTGAGCGGTGGGCAGGCGGGCGAGACCGGGCAGCGCGGGGATTCACGTTGATCGAACTACTCGTGGTCATTGCCGTCATTGCGATTCTGGCCTCCATGTTGTTGCCGGCGTTGGCACGCGCCAAGGTCAGGGCCAAGTCCGTATCGAGCCTCAGCAACCTGCGCCAACTCGGACTCGGTTTGACCCTGTATCGCGACGACTTCAACGGCTATTTTCCCGGGCATTCGTTGCCGGCGGTGGCCGGCCATGCGCGGATCCGGTGGGCGGACATGATCTTCGCGTACATGAAAAACGTGGATGTGTATTTAAGTCCGCAGCTTGGTCCCGAGGAAAAGAAATTCATGAACAAGCCCTTCGCGCATACGGCCCCGGGCGGTATTGAGACTCCGGGAACGACGCGTTACTACGGAGGCTACGGATTCAATTATCAATATCTCGGGAACACTCGGACGCCGGGCGGCGTTGCGCCGTTCCATGCGTCGGACGCATCCATTGCGGCACCCGCTGGGACCGTTGTACTGGGTGACACCCAGGGCGCGCGCAAGGGCTCCCCCAGCCTGCCGTATGGGGCGGACGGTTCCGGGGTTTATGTGATTGACCCGCCCCTGGGCTCGATGGCGCTTGGCTCGATGGGCAGCCGCAAGGGCAGTGAGACGCCCGGTTCGGGCAATGCGTATTACGAAGGCGGCGACGACGGCTCGGATGCACATCGGGCCACGCCTTCCGACCGCAACGCGGGCCGGGTCAACGTCTTGATGGTGGACGGGCACGCCGTGGCGATGTCCCGGCAGGAGTTGGACGGATCAAAACTGGGCGGAGTGAACAACGCTTGGTGGAATGGGCGTTTCGATCCAAGCGTTCGCTGACGTCGACAAACGGGGCATTCCAGGAGATCACGCGGCGGTCCCGGAAAAATTCGGCAGGGGTCAGAACGAGTTATTGATTCGCCGCTGAAGTTCGCCCGGCGGAAACGACTTCGCAATACTCATGTCTAGCTGCTAGACCTACTTTCTCGATGAATGATTCATTTCTCTCCAAACGCACCGCACTCCTTCAACAAATGGCCGCCCTGGATTCCATGGAACTGGACAGTCTCAAGGCGGAGTACCGATCAAGCCCTTCGGGTTCTAAGTCCGGTCCGTATTTCAAACATCAGGTCTGGATAGACGGTGCTAATCTCAGCCAACGTGTTAGCTCGCAAGATGCCCCCCTCGCTTGAGGCAGCCATCCATAACCGGCTCCAATTTGAGTCCCTCGCACATGCCTTCGTCCAACTAACCGTCAATTTTGGAACCACGGATGAACGCCGATAAACGCTGTGATTCCGGGCGCTCACTCAGAAGGTGAGAGGCAACGGCTTCCTCTTATCCGCGTCCATCCGTGTGAATCCCCGGTTCTTCCCCCCGGCAATATCCGAATCGAGTCAGATCCGTGCCGACGTTGTTGCCTGAGCCTGCTCTGCTTTGCTTCGCGGCTTCGCGTGCGAATCCTACCCCGTGGCTCCGGTCGGGAAGAGCCCGATCAAGGCATCGACCCGTTGGCAGGAGTAACGGGGGTGATGCTGGACCTCGTGAAGATTTTTGTCATACACCCGCGCACGAATGCGGCGCACCTTGCGACTTGTGTTCTGCAAGCCTGAGCAGTAGAGGTTGCTCGTCCGTGTTTCATACGCTAGGGGACATTGCAAGATCTTGCGCGTCCGCCAAAAACTCATGCCATCGATCAATAACTTGTCCGACGGTCCCTGGACGAAGTCCCCTCCATCCGCTACGCGGAGGAGAACATGCTGCACATGACCAAGCGGTGGGGGGTGGAGGTCGACCGAAGGTAGCGCCCGTCAAATGCCCGCCAAGCTCAACCAGTTTCAGCAGACCATGCTGAAGTGGAATGATCTGCATTCCTACAATGCCGTTCATGTGGTCCGGATTCCAGAGTCGTTCGACGCTGGACGGCTCGGGTCTATCATCAACGCCACGATCGAGGGCAATGGTCTGACGAATTTAGGCGTCGACCGGATACGGGGGATTCTTTGCTATCACGGCGGGCCAGTGAATTGTGAAATCAAGGTATTGTCCGGGGACGCCGATCCCGATGCCGCCCTTTGCTCGGAAATTGAAATGCAGCTGAACACGGGCTTCCTGCCGAGAGAGCGGATGAATCCGTTCCGCTTTTTTGTTGCAGTGAATGCAGGTTCTTTTTTACTGGGGCTTGTATATTTTCATCCGGTAGCGGACGCCGAGTCCGTTGTGCGCGTGCTGATGCAGATTGTGAACACCTATGTGGGAAAAGCAGGGCGGCGGCCGACGGGGTTGGCGGAACTCCATCCCCGCCGTCATGATTGCTTGTTCCGGCAGAATCCCATGGTGCTCGCGCGCAAATTGGCCGCCCTGCCAGCCATGGTTCGTGCCATGAGGAGGTCTTGTCGGCCCCGTTGTTCGGATGCACTGGATTCGCGCAATGGCTTCACGCGCTTCTCCCTGCCCTCCGACGATCTGCGGGTTTTGAGGGCCGCGTCGCGAACCCTCGGGGTCACAATCCATGATTTGTACCTCGCGATCTTGATGAAGGCGCTCGCTCCCTTGGCCGCGGACCGGGAACAGGCTGCGAGACGCCGTAATATTTCCATCGGGACGATTGTCAACACCCGCAAGGATCTCGGCTTGGATGCGCCGCCGTTCTTCGGGTTGTGCCTGGGCTCCTTTGTCGTCACGCACCCGGTGCCGGGTGGGATCACGGTGGCGGATCTGGCGCGAGACATCGGGTTGCAGACCCTCGAGATCAAACGCCGCCAGATGTATCTGGGCTGGCCTTTTGAACTGGCCGCTGCGCGACTGGCGCTCGGATTTTTTTCCGGTCGACGGCAGAAGGACTTTTTCCGGAAGAATTATCCATTGTGGGCCGGCATCTCCAATATGAACCTCAATCCGATTTGGGATGAGCTCGAGGGAGGCTCGCCCCCCGACTACTTCCGTGCGGTGTCAACCGGCCCGGTCACGCCTTTGGTCCTGTCCATTACCACGGCTGGCAATGCGGTGAACATTGGCGTTACCTACCGTGTGACTTTCTTTCGCGCCGCGGAGATCGCGGCGGTTCGGCAACGCCTGCTCGACGGCCTTCGCCTGCTGGAGACCGGTTTATGATTTGGACCTGGTGTTCGAGCCTTGCCGTCGCCGGTGCGTTCATCGTGACGGGTTGCGCGGCCTCCCCACGCGAAGGCCCGCCAGTCGAGCGGGCTGAAGCAATGGAACGGGCCAAGGCACATGGGAGATTGGGATTGCCCCCTGAGATCGAGAATCGTGTGCTGGCAATCGATCCGGAGCATGTCACCGGCCAGGTTATCACAGACACACTCTCGAAAACTCCGGCTCCGAGGATCATCAACATTCATGGCGGCATTTATCCCGTCTACCTGCAGATGGTTTCCTTCGCCGAGTTCCTCGTGGGGATGGGCTATCCGCGGGCGAGCATCCTCAATCCAGCGGATGGCACCTACACGTTCAGTTGCTACGAGAGTTCGACCAAGATCACCGGGTTCATTGCTTGGTATTACGAAAGGGAGGGATTGCGTCCCATGATCGTGGGTCACAGTCAGGGTGGATTTCAGGTCATCAAAATCCTACGGGAGCTGGCGGGCCTTTCAGGCGAACGGCTGGCGGTATGGAATCCACTGACCGCTAAGAAGGAGAAACGGCACGAGATCATTGACCCCTTGACCGGAAACTCCCGCCCGGTGGTGGGCCTGCAGTTGCCCTATGCGACCGCGGTGGGATCGGGCGGGTTAACGAGGTTCATGCCGAACCAATGGAGTACGTTCGGCCGGCTGAGGACGATTCCCGACTCGGTCGAGGAATTCACTGCGTTCTCCAAAGGCATGGACCTCTTTGGCGGAGATTTCCTCGGGTACGGGCCCGCCAACGTAGACTACGCCGCCGGCCAGGCCCGGGTTCGCAACGTCCGACTGCCACCCTGGTATGGGCACGTCTCCGTTCCACACACCCGACACCTGCTGAAGAATCCCGCCCTCATGGAGTGGGTCAACCAATACCAACCTGCCAACGGGGCCACCGACACAGATCGAGCCGAGGCGCACGTGGCGGATCGATTCAAATCCTGGGAGAGCCGGCATATCCTTTGGGCCGCGGAAGTTTGGTTCAGCATTAAGAAGCACTGGGTCATCGAGCTACAGCGGGCCATCCAGGCAGAGAGAGCGCGCGCGGGAGGCGGTGAGAAGCCATGATCGACGATTTCTTTTGGCGCCGCGCCGTGGTGTTTGGCTCCGTCGTCCTCTATTGGGCGGGCGTATCGGTCAACGCGGCTTGGGTGCGCCAGCGGATCGGCCGGTCACCCAATTTGAAACCACGAGGAACCCGGGAACAGCTGCTCTGGTGCGGGTGGTTCCTGGTGATAGCTCTCTGGCTGCTGCACCCATTGATTGCCGGTAGCGGGGGGATGACGCCGGGATTCCTGCGCCCCCTTGCGGTCCTGCTTCACCCGGTGGGTTTCATTCTGGGGGCGGCGTTGACGGTGGCAGGTTATGCCGGCACGCTCTGGTGTTACGCGGCCATGGGAGCCAGTTGGAGGATCGGAATCAATCGTCGGGAAAAGAATCCACTGGTCGCGCACGGGCCTTATTCTCTTGTGCGGCATCCGATTTACCTGTTTCAAATCGTCATGTTGTTCGGGGCGGTGCTGCTTTTGCCGGGTGTGTTGTCCCTGGCGGCACTGGCAATTCATGTCGCGTGCGTGCTCGTGAAGGCAGCGGATGAAGAGGCCTATATGCTGGCCGTGCATGGCCAGGAGTATCGTAATTATTGTTCGCGATCGGGAATGTTGCTCCCGAACTTGGGCAGGAACCGGCGCGACACGCCATGACCTGTCTGTTTGCGGTCGAAAACTGAGAATTTATGGGCGATTTGCTCACAGGAAAAACGGCGCTGATCACCGGCGGCTCCCGGGGGATCGGGCGGGCCATTGCGCTCAAGCTGGGTCGGGCTGGGTGTGATGTGGCCATCCTCTATCACAACAGTCATGAGGAGGCTGAGGAGGTCTGCTCGACCCTCCGGACGCTGGGCCGCCGAGCGCAGGCCATCCAGGCCGATGTGAGCGATCCGGAGATCATCCGCGAGGCGTTTGACACGTTTCGAACGCAGTTCAAGTGCGTGGATTTCGTCGTGAGCAACGCGGCCATCGGGGTCCTCCGGCCGGCCCTGGAACTTTCTCAGAAGCATTGGCGCCGGTGCCTGGAAACCAACGCGCTGGCCTTGAATATGCTCGCGCAGCAGGCGGTGCCCTTGATGCCTCGCGGCGGGCGTATCTTGGCGATTTCAAGCCTCGGCTCCACGCGGGCCATTCCCCAATACGCCTTTATCGGAGCTTCCAAGGCAGCCCTCGAATCCCTGGCCCGAAGCCTGGCCCAAGAATTGGGGCCGCGCGGCATTGGCGTCAATGTCGTCAGTGCCGGCGTGGTGGACACGGACGCGTTGAAATATTTTCCTAATCGCGAACAACTCCTGGCCGAATACGCCCGCCGCACCCCGGCGGGTCCCACGCTGACTCCCGAGGACGTGGCCAACGCGGTGTATCTTCTCTGCCTGCCCGAGGCCTCCATGATCACCGGCCACACGCTGGTGGTGGATGGCGGTTACTGCATTTCCGGATGAACACGCCTGTCATCACTGATTCCGGTTTGGCCGGTGCCGTGGCCATCGTGACAGGCGGCAGTCGCGGCATCGGGCGGGCCATCGTGGAAATACTGGCCGCTGCCGGGATGAACGTGACCTTCACTTACCGCGAGAACGCGATGGCGGCGGCCGAAGTGGTCGCTGCGAATCCGACGGGAACCCTCGTTGCGGAAGCCTTGGATGTCCGCGACTCGGCGGCTTGCAGCGCCTTGGTGGAAAAGGTGGCCGAGCGCGCCGGGCGCATTGATCTTCTGGTTAATAACGCCGGGATGATTCGCGACAATCCGCTGACGGCTCTGGAGGACGAGGATGTGCGCGTTGTGCTCGAGACCAACGTGAACGGGACGTTCAATATGGCGCGTGCCGTGGCGCCGTTCATGGTCTCCCAGCGTCGCGGAAAGATCATCAACATCAGCTCGGTTTCCGCCGAGAAAGGCGGCCGCGGGCAGACGAACTACGCTGCGAGCAAGGGTGCCATCAACGCCTTTACCCGCGCCCTCGCCGTCGAGTTGGCGCCTCGCAACATCACTGTCAATGCGGTTGCCCCGGGCGTTATCGAAACCGATATGTCCCACGACGTCCGCGCGCGCGCCGGCGACCTCGTCTTGTCCCGCATCCTCCTGCGCCGAATTGGAAGTCCCCAGGACGTCGCGGGCGCGGTCTGGTTTCTGGCGTCGCGATTTGCCGACTACATCACGGGCGAAATCCTGCATGTGGACGGAGGATTCAAAATGGAATAGCAACACATGAGCAACACTCCCATCACGAAAGAGGAAACCATGGCCGCCTTCCCCAAGGTGGCCGAAATCATCGCCGCGGCCCTCCCGTGCGAAATCGAGAAAGTCAAACCCGAGACGTCGCTGATTGACGACCTGGGCGCGGAGTCGGTCGATTTTCTGGATGTCGTCTTCCGGCTGGAGCGGGCCTTCAAGACCAAGATTCCCCGCGGCAAGATCATTGAGGAAGCCTGCGGCGATCTCCCCGTGTCGGAGTTCGACAAGGGCGGCGTGGTAACTCCGGCGGGGCTGGAGCGGCTGAAGGCGTTTCTGAGCGAGGTGCCCCCCGGACGGTTTCCGTCGCCACTGAAGGTGGCCGACATTCCCCGCCTGTTCACCACGGAAACATTCTGCAAGATGGTGATCCGGCAGCAGCGGGCGGCGGCGGCGACCGCGCCACCGTCAGCCTGAGTGGGGACTTGATCCGTATGGACGAGCATTTTCGCGCGTTCACCTTTGTGGATTGCATCACGTTGCTGCGGCCGGGGGTGGGCATTCATGGCCGCTATTCCATCCCGGCGGGCTTGAGGGACTTTCCCGCGTCGCTGGTCGCTGAATCGATCGGGCAGCTCGCGGCCTGGGCGGCTATGGCCGCCGTTGACTTTCGATCCCGCCCCGTGGCGGGTCTGGCAGCGAGCGTCGAGCTGTTCGCGCCGGCGCGGCCGGGACAGGAATTGGACCTGGCCGTGGAATTGGACACGGTGGATGAGGACGCCGTGGCGTATAGCGGGACGGCGAGCGTCGGCGGAACCGTGTATGTCCGGCTTCGGGATTGCGTTGGACCCATGGTCCCGCTCGTGGAATTCGATGATCCGCAGGCGCTGCGGGACCAGTTTGCTCGGCTGTCCGGTGCCGGCGCGACACCGGGAGGCTTCGGCGGTTTGCCCGCATTTTCGTTTCAACGTGACGGCGGTGAGGTCGGCCGTAGCGCACGCGCCGTCCTCCGCGTGCCCACCTCCGCGCCTTTCTTTGCAGATCACTTTCCGCGACGTCCGGTCTTCCCCGGGAGCCTGCTCATGCACCTGAATCTCGAACTGGCAGCTGCGTTGTCGGCAGAGGTTGCCGTGCCCAAGCCAGGCGCGCACTGGAAATTGCAGTCCGTGACGGACGTAAAGCTGCGCGCCTTCATCGCGCCCGGCGAAACCCTTGGACTCGAAGCTCGGCTGATGGACGGCTCGCCAGATTCCGCTGGGGTCATCGTGGAAACCCGACGCGGCGGGGCAAAGATTGGCAGTGTCCGCTTACATTTCGTCCTCGAGGAACTTCTATGAATTCGCGCCGGAGAGTTGCGATCACCGGGATCGGCATGGTGACGCCCCTCGGCCACGACGCGCCGACGACTTGGGCCGGCCTCCTCGCCGGACGCAGCGGACTGGGCCCCATCCGGGGCTTTGATGCAGAGGGATTTCCCGTCCGCATCGGCGGTGAGGTCAGGGATTTCAAACCGGAAGACGTCATCAGCAATCGCAGGCTGCTCAAATATGCGTCGCGACCCGCGGGATTTGCGCTGGTTGCGGCTGAGGAGGCCATGAGGGACGCTGGTCTTCGGCCGAATGCGCTGGACGGCCACCGCTGGGGTCTCAGCGTCGGCGCCGGTATGCTGGGAGTCGCGTTTTCAGAACTGGAGACGGTGCACCGCCATTGTGTCGCCGACGGTGAGTTCCACCCGGATGGTTTTTTGGACAGCCAGTTCCCGGTTGATCCCGTGGCATTCTGCCGTAGCCAGACCAACGCTGGCTTGGGATTGCTGGCGCAGCATTTTGGAATTCGTGGTTACGCTACCGCGGTGCATACGGCCTGTGCTTCGGGAGGCCAGGCCCTCGGCACCGCACTGAAGGTGATGCGCCGCGGCCATGCCGACTTCATGCTCGCCGGCGGATTCGACTCGATGCTCAATCCGGTGGGGATTTCGGGCTTCTGCTTGCTGGGGGCATTGTCAACAGATAACGACACGCCGCATCAGGCGAGCCGGCCGTTCGATAAGACGCGCAATGGATTCGTCCTCGGCGAAGGCGCCGGTTTCCTTGTCCTCGAAGAATGGGCATCGGCACAGGCGCGCGGCGCACGGATTTATGCTGAGCTCGCCGGCGATGGAAATTCTCTGAGCAGCTACCGCATTACCGACTCTCATCCCTCCGGCGATGGACCGATCCAGGCCATGCAACAAGCGATGCAGGACGCGGGCATCGGACTTGAGGACGTGGACTATGTGAACGCCCACGGCACGTCCACGCAGATGAACGACCGCAGTGAATGCGCCGCGCTCCGGGCCGTTTTTGGATCGCACATTCAGCGCGTAGCGGTCAGCTCCACCAAGAGCTGCATGGGTCACCTCATCGCCGCGGCGGGCGCGGTGGAGGCCGGTGTGTGTGCGCTCGCCATTCGTGACGGCATCGCGCCGGTGAACGCCAACCTCGTGGAGCCGGATCCGGAGTGCGGCGTTAACCTTGTCCGCGGCCAATCTCGTCCGCTGCAAATTCGCGCGACCCTCTCCAACTCCCTCGGGTTTGGCGGCTCGAACAGCTGTCTAGTCCTTCGACATCCGGACGAGGTGATGGCGCCTTCCGGTCGCGGTCGGTTTCCGTTGGGAAAGGCAACCGCATGAATTCCACGCCGCGCATCATGATTACCGGGGTGGGTGCCGTCTGCGGTGCCGGCCTGGGTGTGGACGCCATCTGGAGCGCGATTCTGGATGGGCGGTCTGCCGTGGCTCCTATCCGCCAATGGGACTCGAGCCGCTGGCCCGCGCGGCTGGCGGCGGAGGTTACCGAGGTCAGCAGCCAGACTTTGGTGGAAGACCGAAGACTGCACAAATTCATCTCACGAACGGACATGTTTGGTTTGTATGCCGCCCAAGGGGCGATCCAGCAGTCTGGCTTGTTGGCGCATAGGGAAAAACTGGAGGCCCCGGCCGTCACCCGGTTCAACGACCGGAGCGGCGTCTTTGTGGGATCAGGCGGGGGTGTCTATCAAAACAATTACGACTTCCTTCCACTGATCACTGCGAGTGGGGGGGATCTCAAAGGCTTCGGACGGGAACTTACCAGCACGGTGAATCCGATGTGGCTGCTGAGAAATCTGCCCAACAACGTGCTTTGTTACATCGGCATCCGACATGGCTTCAAGGGCACCAACGCCTGCATCACCAACCAATGTGTTGGTGGCATCATGGCCGTGGCTGAGGCGGCGGCCGCGTTGCGCAGCGGTGAAGCCGACCGTGCTGTGGCAGCGGGCCATGACGCAACGATCGATCCGGAGACCGTCCTCCACTTTCACAAGCTTGGACTGCTTGCTGAAGACGCGGTGCGTCCCTTTGACCGGGATCGCCGCGGCACGGTTCTCGGCGAGGGCGCCGCGGCCTTCGTCCTCGAGACGGACGAAGGAGCCCGGAGCCGAAAGGCAGAGATCGTCGGTGAATTCCTTGGGTCGGGCTGTTCCACCGAGGGGACCGGCGTGGTCGGTGTGCGCCCGGATGGCGCTGGCTTGAGTCAGGCAATCGAACTGGCCCTTGCCGATGCACAGGTGTCCAGTGAGGAAGTGGGACTGATTGTCGCGCACGGGAATGGGACGCGGGCGTCGGATGCCTCCGAGGCGAATGCGATCCATCGCGTGTTTGGCGATCGGCCACCACCGGTCACCGCCTTCAAGTGGGCCTACGGGCACTTGGTTGCCGCATCGGGATCCATCGATTTGGCCTTGGCTCTGCGGGCGCTGCGGGACGGTGTGGTACCCGGCATTCCGACTTTGAACTCGCTCGATCCCGCGCTCGCCCCGCTGCCTGTTTCCCAGAAGCCGCAATCGTTGCGGGGAAGCGTGGCGGTGATTGCCTGCCGTGGCTTCGGCGGGATGAACGCCGTCTTGGTTGTTCGCGCCGTGCCGGTTTCCCGTGCCGAATGAAGAGCAGTGACTCCCCGACGACTCGCTGCGGGTTGGATACCGTGGAAATCTCCCGCGTGGAAAGACTGCTTCAATCCATGGCACCGGACGAACTCCGCAGTTTATTCACCCGGCGCGAACTGGAAGAGGCAGGGCAGGGGCCGGGTCGCGCGCCCAGTCTCGCGGCGCGGTTCGCCGCCAAGGAGGCCTGTTGCAAGTTGTTTCCGCGCGAGACGGCTCTCGGACTCATCAAGCCGTCTGATTTCGGCGTCTACCGCGACGCCTACGGAGCGCCCTGCGTGGAAACCAGCCCCGATGCACAGGCGGTTTGCGACCGTCATCGCGTGGCCTCTATCCGGCTTACGCTCACCCACGCCGGGTCCAGCGCCTCAGCGGTGGCGTGGACGGAACTGAGGCGCACAGAAATTCCGTGGTTTGGGAAATTGATTTACCACCTGATCCCGTTCCGGCGGGGGGTGGTAATGGGCAATCTCCGGCTCGCGTTTGGGGACGCTGTGCCCGAGGAGGAAATCCGGCGCCTGGCCCAGAGTTATTGCGCGCATTTTGTGCGGTGCTTCCTGGAATTCATCCGCATGCCCTTTATGTCGGATGAACGGCGCCGGGCCTGGGTCCGGGTCGAGAACATGGAATCGCCGATTCGCGCCCACGCGCTGGGTAAGGGTATCCTCCTCCTGACCGGCCATTTCGGCAATTGGGAGGTCGCCAGCGTCGGAGGGCTTGGGCAGTTTCCCGAATACCGCAACCTGATTCACTTTGTGCGCCGGCCGTTGAAGCCCGATTGGCTGAACGATTACATCACGCGCAGATTCCATCGCTCCGGGTTTGGAACGTTGGCCAAGCGCGGCTCATTGGACACAATCCTTGATCTGCTGGCCGGCGGAAACATCGTCGGGTTTGTCTTTGACCAGCATGCTGGCCGGAAGGAAGGCATCACGGTAGATTTCCTTGGGCACCCGGCCGGGACGTTCAAGAGCCTTGCCGTGCTCGCACTGCACACCGGAGCTCCCGTAATCCCGGCCTATTGCTGGCGTGAGCCGGACGGCAGTCACGTGCTGCGCTTCGAGGAACCCCTGCCCCTGATCGAGTGCGACGATGTGGACGAGGCGATTCGGCGAAACACTCGGTCCTACAACGCGGCGCTCGAGCGAATTCTGCTCCGGCATCCGGAGCAATGGATTTGGATGCACCGGCGCTGGAAGGCCACGCCGCGGTCGCGGGGTACCAAGCGCTCGGCGTCGGTCAAGCCCGCCGTCTAGCAACTCGTGCAGAGATTGATTGCGTCGGTAGGCCGACGTGCTACAAACGGGTCATGCCTGTCACGCCCATGCCGATTCGAATGGAGAAGGATTTGCTCGACCTCCTGGCAGAGGGAGCCCGCCGCACACCCCATAAAAAGCAGGAATTGATTCGCCTGACGCTCCGTCGCCATCTTAGGGAGGTCATTGATGAGGAGGCGGTGACCGCACCTCTCCAACGAATAACCACGATTTCGCCGTGGCCGAAAGGAGCGCTCGCCGCCGCCTATGAGCGGGTTTCCTCCGAAGGTTGGGACGAGGTGGAAGGTGCCGCGGTGGGTAGCCAGGGGAAGCCGGGTTGGGAGGATTAAATGAGGCCGTGGGACATTTATACTTGGAACTTTCCGGATGCCGGCCCCCATCCTGCGGTGATCTTGGGCACCGACGAGCGCATTAAGCATAAGCCCAGCCTTAATGTGCTCCTCTGCTCAAGCCGGCGTGCGACCCGCCCGGCGGAATTGTACGAGGTCATTTTGGATGCGGCGGACGGCCTGGACTGGGCCGCGTTGTGCAAGTGCGATTTGCTCTATGCGGTACCCGTCCATCAACTGTCCCAAAAGCGCGGCACGGTCGGAATCGAGCGCCGACTCGAAATAGCCGCGCGCGTCATCCGTGCGCTTGGGATCGCGGGTCGGTAGCCAGGGCAGTTTCAAGATTTTGACTTTAAGGAGGCAGGTGAAACAAAAGACGATGTAAAACTGGACAAAACTCGCTGACTTTATTTAACTGCCGGCATGGCCGAGCCTTTTACGCTACCCGAGCACGAGCAACAAACGCTTTTGGATG